>JBCCOV010000004.1:0-75275 GCA_039039985.1 Pseudomonadota bacterium
AGGTTCAGCGTCTCGAAGAGATGAATGAGAAGCTTGTTCTGCGTCGCGAGCGCAATGGCCCGATGGAGGCTCATGTCCCACATTTCATAGGTGCGCCAGTCGCTGGATTCGCAGCAGAAGCGATGACACCGTGCAATCTCCTTAAACTCGACGTCGTTCCCGTGAATGGACGCGAGACGGGCGAGTTGCGGTTCGATGGCCAGGCGTGCTTCCATGACTTCGCGGGGATTGGTGTGGTCGGTGAGATAGTTGACGTCGGCAATATTGAGGACTGAGCGCGGTCCGACGAACGTGCCCCGGCCCACATGTCGCCAGATCATGCCCTCGCCTTCGAGCACCGCGAGCGCTTTGCGGAGTTGGGCGCGTGTGACGCCAAGCTCCTCCGCCAGGTGACGCTCGACAGGCAGCTTTGCATTCAACGCAAGTTTTTGGTTGCTGATGTAGCTCCGGAGCGCGTCAAGCACAGTGTCGTCTTCTGTCTGGTCCATGCTGTTTGGACCTCTTGCTGCCAACCAATCTTGAGATTGGTTCAAGAATGTAGGTTCAAATCCCGCCGAAAACCACGATACTTCGACATCTGCTTGGCGGCAAAGCCTGGCATGTCGGAACCAATTTCAAATTGGTGGCGTTCGCGTAGCGAATCCGCTTGTGGTTAGGAGTGGGATAAATGCGTTTCGCGACCTTCCAATCCGGGAAACGGGCCGTCCCTGCGGTGGTCCTGGCCGACGATCGGTTACTGGATATTCCAGCGGGCGGGGTGGCGGCGATTGAGGCCGACCTTTTACCCTCGGGCGCGCAACTACCAGCGAGCGTTTTGGACATTGTCCAAGGTGGCTTGCCGATGCTGACGGTGTGCCGGAGATTGATCGAGCACGCCGATCATCCTGCGCTCGCACCGCATGTTGTGTCCAAGACCGCAGAACTGCTCGCGCCGATCCCAAGGCCCGCCAAGAATGTGTTCTGCGTCGGTAAGAATTATCGCGCGCACATTTCGGAGGGCAGTGTCGCGCAAGGCATTGCTGATGTCGTACCGGAGAGCCCCGTATTCTTCACCAAGCCGCCGACTGCGGTCATCGGTCCCGACGAAGCGATTCTGCGGCAGCCGGACATCACCGAGAAGCTCGACTACGAAGTTGAACTCGCGGTGGTGATTGGTCGGCGGGGGCGGAACATCCCGGCCGGAGATGCTCTGGACTACATTTTCGGCTTTACAATTATAAACGATATCAGCGCACGAGACATTCAACGTCAGCACGGCGGCCAATACTTCAAAGGAAAAGGCTTGGACGGAAGCTGTCCAATGGGGCCCTATATTGTGACGCGCGATGAAATCGCGAATGTCGACGATCTCAGGATTGCGCTGACGGTGAACGGCGAAATCCGCCAGGACGGCAATACCCGCGACATGATTTTCTCGATCCCCGAGCAGATCGCAGCGCTCTCGCGCGGCATGACGCTTGAGCCGGGTGACCTGATCGCGACGGGTACGCCATCCGGTGTCGGATACGCGATGGAGCCGCCGCAGTTTCTCCAGCACGGTGACGAGGTGACGTGTGAAGTCGAAGGGATTGGTGTGTTGCGCAATCCTGTCAAGAACGTGGACGAGCTTGCGGTCGTGACTGGATAGGGCCGGCTGCCTGATGGCGCGAAACAAGCGCCCAATAAAGCGCGGAACACGCGCGTTTCATCCAAAGCAACATGGGAGGTTGACAGGATGGCAAGTTTATTGAGGTCACGGACGGTGATGTCCGCACTTGGGCCAGTGGCTCTGGCGACAGTGGCCCTGGCTGCCGTTGCCGCAAGTCCGGCATTGGCGCAGGATAAAGGATCGATGACCGTGGCGTTCGGGGACGTGCCGGGCGGTGAAATGACCAACTTCATGGTCGCGGTTGCGCGTGCGGAAGAGCGCGGTGTCAAGGTCAAGACCGTCTTTCTCAAGTCCGAAGACCTGGCGGCACAAGCCGTCGTCAGCGGCGACGCCGATATTGGTGTCGGCACGCCGTACGCGCTGATCCAGCGGGTCAAGGCGCCAATCCGAATGTTCTACCAGCTCTCGATGCTGCGCTTCTATCCGGTCGTCAACGGCGAGAAATACAAGACGTGGAAGGACCTGAACGGCGCAAATGTTGCTGTGCATGGGCGGGGATCCGGGACTGAGGCCATCATGCAGTGGATGGCGAAAAAGAACGGCGTCAAGTTTTCCTCAGTGAGTTACGTGCCGGGTTCCGGCGTTCGCGCAGGGGCTCTGCTGCAAGGGCGGATCCATGTCTCGATCGTCGATTACGAGCGGAAGCGTCTGCTGGAGCGGAAGGCACCAGGACGGTTTGTCTTTCTGCCATTGCCGGACATCAAAGCAACGGACGAAGCGCTTTACGCCAACGTAAACTGGCTGAAGAAAGAAAAGGCCGCCGTATCAATACTGGTTGAGGAATTGATCAAAACCTGGCGGGAAATCAATAAGGACCCGAAGGCGGTTGCCGCGCTGCGCGATAAGTACAAGGTGCTTCCGAATATCGAGAAAGTTGAAGTTGACGAGCTGATCCCGGCGTTCACGCAAGGCGTTGAGATCAACCTGTTCCCGAACGACGGCGGAACGGACGGGTCGGTGAAGGAAGACTTCAACTTCTTTACGACGTCGGGGTCGCTTGAGGGCGATCCGGCCACGCTGAAGGTTGAAGACTTCTGGTACTTGGAGCCGGCCAAGTCCGCCGTCAAGCGACTTTCCAAGAGCTAGCGAGCGTAACGGAATGCGAGACAGCCCGAACGGATCGTCTCGCACGCGCCAGGACCCGGTATGGCCGGCACCAATAATGGTGCCGGCTTGGTACCTGAGCGGCTTGGGTTGGACGAAAACGGAAGACGTTGAAACATGTCCACACAATCGATCGCGAAACCGCACAAGGCGGCCGGCATAGCCGCACGCCCGAGCGAAAAACCGTTTCGGCTGACGGGTTTTCAACTCCGCCTGCTGTCGGTCATCGCGCTATTCGGGGCCTGGGAAATTGCCGGAATGGTTCCCATTAGTGTCGCTTTCCCGACATTCAGCGCAACCATGGTGGCCCTGGTTGAGATGATCGCAAACGGCCGGATAATCTCGGCTTACGCTGAGACGCTGAAACCGCTTGCGCTGGGTGTCGGGATCTCCGCATTTTTCGGTGTTGCGATCGGCGTCAGCATGGGGCTCAACAAGCTGTTTCGTTGGTTTTGGGAACCCATCTTCGTTGTACTGCAGGCCTCACCCGTGGCCGCGCTGATACCGCTGATTACATATGCCTATGGCATCGGCCTGACGGCAAAAACGGTTGCTGTCATCATTCTTGCCGCGCCAATTATTGTGTTGAATACCTATAAAGCGGTCGGCAATGCGAGTCCGATGCTGATCCAGATGTGTCGCTCTTTCCAGGGCACGCGTCTTCAAGAGATCTGGAAGATCATCATTCCAAACGCGGCACCGGTCATATTCGCCGGATTGCGACTTGGTGTGGCTGCCGGTTTCATCGGCGTCATTCTCGCTGAACTTCTGATTACGCCAACCGGGATCGGTGACGTCATCTCATACAATCGCTCGATCGCTGAATACGCGCATATGTACGCGGCTGTGTTCTCGATCATTGTCTTTTCTGCGGTCATGGTCGGGCTGCTGGAACAGGTCGAGATCAAGTACTTCCGGCCCGAGAAGAGGAAGGGACGCTGATGACTGCTTCCGTTGCAATCGCAGAACCGTCGCCGGTGTCATCGTCAGGCGCTGCAGTGGACAACATCGTCGAGGTGCGGAACCTGACGAAGTTCTACGGTGAAGACGTTCACGCGCTGGATTCGATTAATCTGCAATTCCCGGCCGGTCAGATGACGACCTTGCTTGGTCCCAGTGGCTGCGGAAAAACCACGTTGCTGAAGATCATCGCCGGACTTCTGGAGCCGAGCGACGGGCAGGTCTTTATCAACGGGCGTCCCGTCCAGGGGCCAGGGCCGGAACGCGCGTTTGTGTTTCAGGACTTTGCTTTGCTGCCGTGGGCGACGGTTGTGCGCAACGTGGCGTTTGGGCTTGAACTGAGCGGCATGCCCAAGCGGGAACGCGAAGAGATTGCGACCAGCTACATTGCCAAGGTCGGGCTTTCGGGGTTCGAGCAGAAGTATCCGCACGAGCTATCCGGTGGCATGCGGCAGCGGGTTGGCCTGGCGCGCGCGCTGGCCGTGAATGCGGATGTTCTGTTGATGGACGAACCGTTTTCGGCGGTTGACGAACAGACGCGCCGGAAGTTCCAGGAAGACTTGTTGAAGCTGCTGTCCGTCGAGAAGAAGACGGTCATCTTTGTGACGCACTCGATCGAAGAGGCCGTTTATGTGTCCGATCAGATTGTGCTGCTGTATCCGCGCCCCGGGCGCATCCATTCGATAATCCGACCGCAAGTCCATCGGTCTGGAAGCGCGGACGAAATTCGCCGCGACAAGGCGTATCTGGATACGGTCGAGGAAATCTGGACCAACCTGCGCAAGTTTTTGGATTGAGGCCGGCAATGACAATCAATGGGGTTCGCATACCGCCCGTCTTTTCGCTGCTGATCTGGATCGCGATGTGGGAAGTCGTCGGGCAGCTCAAGCTTGCGTTTATCTTGCCGCCGTTCTCAAGCGTCATCATGGAATTGACGACGCTGATCCAGCGTCCGGACTTTCAAGCGGCGGCGTTGCAGACGCTCGAGTCCTTCGCGATTGGCATGGTTATCGCCATTATCGGCGGCGTGACCATCGGTTTTTTGATGGGGCGGAGCGAGACGGCCAACAGCCTGCTTGGCATGTGGGTCAATATCTTCGCCAGCGCACCGCTATCGTCATTGGTCCCGGTTCTGATGCTGCTGTTCGGTCTGGGGCAGACGACCATCATCGTCACAGTCGTGCTGTTTGCGATCTGGATTATTGCGCTCGATACCTACGCTGGGGTGCGCCACATCTCGACGTCATTGTCTGAGATGGGGCAGTCGTTCGGTGCCAGCCGGTTCCAACTGCTGACGAAGGTCTTGTTCTGGGCCGCGCTGCCGGAAATCCTCGCAGGCATCCGCATGGGGCTGATCCGGGCGGTCAAGGGCATTGTCATCGGGCAACTGCTCGTGTCGATCGTCGCGCTTGGGCGCTTGTTCCGCACGTTCTCCGACAACTTTCAGTTTGAGGAGTTCTGGGCGCTGACGCTCATTCTGTTCGTGTTCGCGCTCTCGTTCTCATCACTGATCGGGTGGCTGGAAAGCAAAGTCGAGTACTACGCCGGCGCCCGGATTTGATGTGCCTGGGATCGATGCGCCCAGGGGTTATGCGAACGAAGTGTGGCGATCGCGATGAGTGGACAACCTGACGTTCGGCGGGTCGACGCTGAAGTGCTGCGCAACTTCATCGCAACCTGCTTTAGCAAGCTTGATGTGCCAGACGATGATGCGACGGCTGTTGCGGGCTTGATGGTCGAAGCCGATCTGTTGGGATTGGATACCCACGGCAGTTTTCGCCTGCGCCAGTATGTCAATCGCTTGCGGGACGGCGGAACGAACGCCAAGGCGCGGCCCTTTGTGGTGCAAGACAAGGGCGCGACTGGCGTTGTCGACGGCGACAATGGCCTAGGCCACTTGGGTATGGTTGTTGCCACGACGTTGGCGATGCGTAAGGCAGATGAGTTCGGGATCGGGTGGGTCGGCGTTCGCAACAACAATCATGCGGGGCCTGCAACCCTCTACGTGCAGATGCCGATGGCCAACAATCAGATCGCGTTTTATGCAGCCGTGGGCAGTGCCAATCATGTGCCCCCGTGGGGTGGGGCTGACTTGTTGCTCGGGACGAATCCGATCGCCATTGCCGTGCCGGCAGGCAAGGAGCCGGGCTTTGTCCTCGACATGGCAACCACCGTTGCGGCGGCCGGTAAAATCAAGACGCTCGCGCAGCGCGGTGAGCAAATGCCGATCGGATGGATGGTCGGGCGGGACGGGCTGCCGCTGACGGATCCGACGCGGCAGAAGGAGGGCTTGTTGCTGCCGATCGGCGGCCCGAAAGGGTACGGCCTCGCGATGGCGATCGGCCTGCTCGCCGGGACGTTGAACGGCGCTGCATTCGGTCGCGATGTTGTGGACTTTTCTGCCGATACGACGACGCCGACCAATACCGGGCAGTTCATTGCGGCGATTTCCGTATCGGCGTTCGGAGATGTCACGGCGTTTCAAGAGCGCACCGATGCCGTGTTTCAGGACATCAAGACGTCAGCGCCGTTGCCGGGATATGAGAGCGTGCGGGTCCCTGGCGATCAACGCCGGTCTCTGTATGATGAGCGGCGAACCACGGGTATTCCCCTACACGATGGTCTCATCCGGGCTCTTGACGCTATCGCAGGTGAATTGAGGGTTGCGCGGCTGGCAGCGTAGCGTCGATCGATGGGTTCGATGCTGCTGCTGATGCGGATTCGCGCGCCAAACCTTGGAGGTAACATGGACTTTGTGATCGAACCACCGGTGCAGGTTTCACACCTTGTGCGCGGGGATAACCGCCGTTTTCCGGTGCGCCGCATTTATTGCATCGGGCGCAATTACGCCGCACACGCCGTGGAAATGGGGCACGATCCTGACAAAGAGCCACCGTTCTTTTTTCAGAAGAACCCCAACAACGTCGACGCGTCGGGTGAGTTTCCCTATCCAAGCCGCACCGAAGATGTCCATCACGAGATTGAACTGGTGGTTGCGTTAGCGAGCGGCGGGCGGAACATTCCGGTGGCCCAGGCGTTGGACCATGTCTATGGCTACGCTCTGGGGCTCGACATGACCCGACGCGACCTTCAAGGCGAGATGAAGAAACTCGGCCGGCCCTGGGAGATCGGGAAGGCATTTGAAGCGTCCGCTCCGATGACAGCCATTGTGCCGGCGAGCGAAATCGGTCATCCACAAAGCGGGGCCATTCAGCTGTCGATCAACGGGGAGGTGCGCCAAGAGGGCGATCTCAATCAAATGATCTGGAAGACCCCGGAAATGATCTCGTACCTGTCCGATTATTTCGAGCTGGCAGGTGGCGACTTGATTATGACCGGAACGCCCGCCGGCGTTGGTCCGGTCAAGGCCGGCGATGTTCTGGTTGGGCGCGTGAAAGATCTGGACGAGCTTCGCGTTACGGTCGTTTAGCTTGGCCCACTAGCATGGCATTTCAACCGGCAAACGCCCTATAGCGGCTTACAGTGTTTGATGCTGCCGGCTGCCGTCTCATCGGCGGCTCGGCTTCAGGCGCAGTCGTTGTGCACGTGGTTCGGTCGTGTAGAGTTCGTATACAGCGATGCCATGATCGACACGGTGTCAGGAATTGCTGGCGCTTGACGCGCTCTTGGCGGAGCCAGATTACGGTGAGGTTCGCAGCGTGACATCGGATGTTGTAGCCGACAGCGCATTGCGCGGTGACGACGTGCCGGCTGGCGCATGTGATTGCCATGTTCATGTTTTTGGCAGTCCCGTAGCGTTCCCGTTCTCTGCCAGCCGCGCCTACACACCGCCGGAAGCGTCCGTGACGCAGTTGTGTGCGTTGCACGATGCGCTCGGCCTTGGGCGCTGCGTCGTGGTGCAGGCCAGTCCCTACGACGCTGACAACCGTTGCCTTGTGTCGGCGCTCGGGGCACTTGGCGCACGCGCCAGAGGCGTTGCTGTTGTCGCCCCGGATGTTGGCGAGCATGAGCTTGAGCGCTTGCATGCTGATGGGGTTCGCGGCGCGCGCCTGAACCTCTCGCGTGTTGGGCCGGGTGAGGGCGACGCAGCCGTGCGTGCCGTGAAGGCCTTGGACGCTGTGGTGTCGGACTATAAATGGCACATTCAGCTCTACTGCGACCTGACCACAGCGGCCTACACGTCGCGCGTGTTCTCGAAGCTTCCGATCAAGGCTCAGCTGGTGTTCGATCACTTCGCCGGCGCCAGCGCGGAGACGGATCCGAACGGCGATGCATGGCGATCCGTTCTCGACCTTCTCAGCGATCATCGCGGGTACGTGAAGATCTCGGCGACCTACCGCCGGTTTCCGGGGGCGGAGTCCAACAGCGTCGTTGATGAGCTTGCGCGCTCACTCCTCGCAGCCAATCCGGATCGTGTTGTTTGGGGCAGCGACTGGCCGCATACTGCGGCCGGGCCAAAGGAGCCGGGGCGCATCGATGCCGTTGTTCCATTTCAACGGATCGATGATCACCAAGCCTTACACCGGGCACGGGCATGGTGCGCGACGGACGAGGTCACGCAGGCCGTATTCGTCGACAATCCAGCGCGGCTCTACGACTTCGATGCAGACCGGCCGGTATGAAACGACATGGTCCGCGTTGACGGCTATCAGCTCAAGAGCTGAAACTTTGGAAAGCGGCGCTTGACGGTCTCGATAATATGCTGCGCGAGGCGTTCGAATTCCGCTTCGCGGGCAGACGTACTGCGCCATATGATGCCGATGGTTCGATAGAGCGCACGGCCCTTGAGTTCGACAGCTTTGACCGATGTGTCTTTGTTCAGCCGCGCATGAACATAGAGGCCAGGCAGGAACGATAGGCCCATGCCCATGCCGACCATCTGCAGGATCGTATCCAGGCTTGTTCCTTCGTAGTTGGTGAGCATGTTCGCGTCGAACGCGTTGCAAATGTCGTCAACCTGTTCCCGAAGTTGATGCCCGCTTTCGAGAGCAATGATGGAACGGCCCCGGAGATCCTTGCGTTCAACGTCGTCGCGCCCAGCAAGATCGCTGTCGCTCGGGACGACGAGAAAGAGAGGCTCGCGAAACAAGGCCATCGCACGTAGGCCCTCAGCGCGCACCGGTACGGGCATGATAATGACGTCATGGATGCCTTGCTCCAGGCTGTCGGGCAGACTGTGGGGCACGTCCTCGCGAACATACAACTTCAGGTCGGGGTGTGAGCGGTGAATGCGCGGGATAACTGTCGGCAGCAGATAGGGGCCGATCGTCGGCGTTAAGCCCAGTCTTATGGTACCGGCCAACGTGCCCTGCTGACCGGCGGCCACGTCCTTGATCTCTTGGACATCACGCATGATCCGGCGCGCGATTGTCGCGATGTCGGTGCCGACGGGCGTGAGCAGAACACGGGAACGACTGCGCTCGACCAATTGCACCGCAAGGCTCTCCTCCAGCGCAATGAGTTGCGCGCTCAGTGTTGGCTGGCTGACACCGACTTGGGCCGCCGCACGACGGAAGTGGCGGTTCTGGTCAACGGCAAGCAGATACTCGAGCTGTCTGAGGCTTGGCATGGATGTCTCCGAGACACACGTTTCGATGGTTCTGGTTGGTGGTTCTGGAACGTCATGCGTTGCCGGGCGCCGCCTGTACGGTCGCCTGGCCAAGCCTATCGAAGTTCTCTGTGGCGGGCGGATCGGGACGCAGCTACTGCTCAGGCGGATGTATTCGATGCAATAGACAAATTCTATCAAAAGCAACGGTTTTTTGATGTTGAGCCTTCGAATGGCGGGCCCATATAACGGTGAGCGAACGGCTGATTGAGAGGGCTGTTGGACTGAGCCGAAAGAGGCAAAGCCGATAGCGGGGTCAAACTGACGGGCCTGGTGATGCGAAAAGAAGCCGTCGCAGAAATGGTTTGTTTTGAGATGAGACGCGCGTCACCAGGTCGAGACGGCGTTGGCTATCGTTTCTGGCGGCTGAACGTGACCAGCAGAGGCTCGTTGCCAACGCATTCGAGTTAACCAACCGACGTCAAGCGTTGCGCATGGCGCGAACAAGAGGCTTGAGAGACAGCGAACGATGCGCCGCTTCAAGAACATTCTGGCCGTCTACCACGATGACTTCGGTTCGGACGATGTCTTTACCCAATCCGTATCTCTCGCCAAAGCGAACAACGCACGGCTTACCCTCCTTGAGGTGATACCGGATCGCTATGCGACAACGGCTTGGGTGCAGGAACGCGAGAAGCGACTGAAAAGGCTCGTGCCGGCCATGCATGCGGCGGGGGTTGCAGACGCGCACGTGGCAACATGCGTTGGCACGCCGTTCATTGAGATCATCAAGCACGTGTTGCGCAACGGGTATGACCTCGTGATTGCCAGTCCCGAACAGACGCGGACGGATCGCGGCTTTTACGCCGGAACAACGATTGCCCACCTTGTGCGAAAGTCACCGTGCCCGGTTTGGAGCGTGAAGCCGGACAGTCAGGGCCATTACTCGCGCATCCTGGCATGCGTTGATCCGAAGACCGGTGACAACCCTGACGACAGCCTCGATATCAAGCTGCTACAACTTGCGAGTTCGCTGGCCGAGGCCAATGGTGCGGAACTCCACGTTGTTCATGCGTGGGAGGTGGAAGGCCCCGACCGCGATCGCTTGCGGTCTGAACTGCCGGACAAGACGCGTGAAGAAATCATGGAGAAACATCAGACGATGCATCGCGGTCGCGTGCAGCGCGTGATGGATCAACTGCCATCCTTCATGGTGGAACCGACGCTGCACCTGCCCAAGTCTGAAGCCCACGATGCGATCGTTGATCTCGTACGCGAGCTTTCGGTGGATCTCGTCGTTATGGGATCCGTCAACCGAACCGGCATTTCCGGTTTCTTTATCGGCAGCGTGGCGGAAGGGGTATTGACAAGCGTGCGGTGCAGCCTGCTTACAGTGAAACCTGAGGGCTTCCGAACGCCGGTTGTCCTCGACGACTATCCCTCCGAACGGGTTGGGTCTTTGTGACGGTCGCTTGGGACCTCCCATCATCAACGTGCTCCGGTATCTATGATCTTCAACTCGCGTGATCGCATGCCTGCCGATCGTATCTTGCTGCAACGATCCGGTTTGACGCGGTCGGTCATCTGGTACCCGAAATGAGCGACATCTTCGCGTTGGCAATTGCCAACCTTACCTCGCCGATGATCCTGTTCTTCGGCCTGGGTATCGTAGCGGCCCTGGCAAAATCCGATCTCAGCATACCCGAAGCTGTAGCCAAGGGCATGGCGCTGTACTTGATGCTCGCGATTGGCTTCAAAGGCGGCGCGAGCGTGGCAGCGCACGGTGTGGATGTGACGCTTGCACTGGCGCTTGTCGCCGGCATTGCGCTCAGCGCGTTGATACCGGTGATCGCCTATCGTGCTTTGGCGCTGACGACGGATTTGTCACGCGTTGATGCTGCTGCAATAGCAGGCCACTACGGCTCGATTTCCATCGTGACATTTCTCGCGATGACACAAGCGCTCCAAACTGCCGGTGTTGCGTATGAGGGCTACATGGTTGCGGTCGCAGCTGCCATGGAAACCCCTGCGATCATTGTTGCGCTATGGCTGGCCGCAAACGGAACCCGATCGTCAAACCCCAACGCGGTGCGCGAAATCTTTCTGAATGGATCGATCGTGATCCTTGTCGGCGCATTTGTCATTGGCTTGATCACGGGAGAGGCAGGCCTGCAGTCGATTGCGGCATTTGTGGTTGATCCGTTCAAGGGTGTTCTTTGTCTCTTCCTGCTCGACATGGGGCTGATTGCCGGGCGTGGGTTGCAAGGCGCACGCCACAATCTGAAGCCGCCCGTTGTCGGCTTTGGCATCTACATGCCGTTGATTGGTGCGGCTTTGGGCCTGCTCGCCGGCAAGCTCATAGGGCTTTCGGTGGGGAGTATGGCGCTGTTGACTGTCTTGTGCGCCAGCGCCTCATACATCGCCGTGCCGGCCGCGATGCGTCTGGCGCTGCCGGAGGCAAGACCCTCAATTTATCTGCCGCTCTCGATCGGCGTCACATTTCCATTTAATCTAACAGTCGGAATTCCCATTTATCTCTACTTGGCGCAAGCGATGCACTGAGAGTTCAAGATGCAGACGTTTCCGAAAAAACGGATCGAGATCATGGTCGAAGCACCGCTGATGAGCCGTGTTTTAGAGATCCTCGATGAGCAGGGCGTCAGTGGCTACACCGTCCTTCCGGCCCTGGCAGGAAAGGGAAAGGACGGGAGTTGGCATCGAGATGGTCTGGTCGGGCGGGTCGGGTCTATGGTTCAGGTTCTCTGTATCATCGATGAAAGCCGGATCGACGACGTTCTCGCGCCGCTGTTCAAACTGGTGTCGCAGCAGATCGGGATTGTGAGTGTTTCCGATGTCCGCGTGATCCGCGCAGAGCATTTTTAGGTTTGGCGGCCGCGCCATCCGAGCATGTGCTGTCCACGGCTCGGATCTTGATGATCGGAAAAACTGATCAGGGTTGCTGCCGATTCCGATTAGTCAAGCCGAAGCGTTTTCATCGAAAATTGTTGGGTACGACGTGGCGCGTGAGTCTGCGGCGCCATACCAGCCAACATGTGCCATCCGGCCAGTCGTCGGCAATGACCGATCGATCATATTGAGGACCATCACAATGGAAGCGCTCAATCAACTTATGATGGCCTTAGGGGCCTCGGCCGCGATCATCTCGTTGTTTACTGTTCTCCAGATCGTGACCCGTTCGCCATCGGTCCCAGGATGGTTGACGCACGCCTTTCCTGTCACCGTTTTGGCGCTGATCCTGACCATCGGGATGGCGGCATCGCTGTATGTTCTTGCTTCATCATTACAGCACTTCGTGCCAGGCGTGCTGGCGATTATCGGCACCTGTGTGGTACATCTGATGTGGGTTGCCATTTGCAGGATGATGTTCCCAGTTGATCGCCCGGTTGTCGGATCCGCGGACCTGGCGGCCGCGTGAGGCTGTTGGCCGAAGCCACCACCGGGGCGCATGATCGTGGTAGGAGCATCAATGCGCTCCAGAGTGACGTGCCTCGGCAGGATGGGATCAAGCCGAGGCATCGTTGTCCTTGAGCTGTGGCGAGAGCTGTCCCCAGGCGCACCCCGTTGCGAGATCGATTGCATCGAGCGCGTGTTTCAACTCATCCGGTTGCAGATCCGCCGAATAGAGATGGCAGATACTGTCAAATAGCTCGAGACGCATCTCGGCAAGCCAGTTGCGGCCGTCCGGTTTGGTCCAGGCGGCCGCCTTCAATAAGGCAATCGTTAGGATCAACAGCGCGCTCACCGATCCCTCGTTGGTGTGCGAGAAAGAGAACGAGCGGCAAGATGGTGCCTCGAGGCGGTCGTTAAAGGTGTTGCGGTCGTACATATGCGGTTCCATCGTTCTGTGAGCGACGCTGGCGTGTCGCCGATCCCGGTCAGTTTCAGTCGGCAAGATGTGAACCGGCGTGGTGCGGTTGCGAATTGATAGTCGTTGTCGGGGATTGCGACGCGTTTCGGGCCGATTGCGTCTTGTGCGGTCTCGGACAGTTTCGCGCGGATACCGGCGGTTCAGCGGCCCGTCAGGATAAAGCCGCCCCAGTAGTAGGGATGCTCGAACGGTCGGTGTTGTGGGTCGTCGTCGGTGGAGACTGGCGGTGGCTCACCCGCATGCTGTGCGTGAATTGACGCGTCTGGTGTCTCAAGCATCCCAGCCGTGAATCGCGTTTGCGCCACGTCCGTCAGTGACAACGACTGGCTGAGACCACGAATGGCCGCTGCATCAGCTGCGGCACCAATGACCGACGCAAGGAAGGCTCGAAGATCATAAACCGTTGCCGAACGCAGCCAGTGTTGTGCGGACTGCAGCGCTGCGGCCGGTCGCATGTTGCGGCCGAGATGGTTCTCGTAAAATCGCCCGATGAGCAGCGCGGTTGCGCGATCGTCGACGGGCCATAACGTGGCGAGGACGCACGCTGCGCCATGCGCGAGAAACGACCCGGTCATGCCGATGAATTCATCCGGCGTGTGCTGCGCTTCATGCAATCCGGATTCGCATGCCGAAAGGACAACCATGCGCGGTGACGCTTGCTGTAGAGCTGCGAAAACGTCGCCCGCGCTCAAGCGCTCTTGCTGACGCAGGAGAAGTGCTGATGCCCTGGCATCGTCTTTGGCGAATTCCCCATGGGTACAAAAATGCCAATAGGACTTTGTCGCCAGGCTCTTGAGCACCGCGCCGCGTGTGGCCGTCTGGGAGTCCAGATAGTCTGAGGCCACGGGGTTGAAGTGCGTGGCGAGCATCGCGTGCTCGGCTTCGGCGAATGCAAGGTCTTGGGTTGGATTGATGGTCGCTGAGAGTGACGGTGCCGTTGTCTCGCGCGATGCGGCCGTCGATCGCGCAAAGACATCCAGGCTCGGGGCGTATGCGACTTCGTATTGGTCTAGGAGACGCACACCGGTTCCCGGGTCTTGCGCCAGGCCGATCGGCAGGATGCCCAGGCCGCCGGATGGCATCACGATCAACCGAGCACCTTTGGCAAGGCCATGGCCATCCAGAGTGGCGGTGAGGCGCGCGCCGATCAAGGTCCACAAGTCGTCGCCAACGGCGTCGGCCTTGGCGATCATGTCGCGACGGCGGGTTGTGGCATCACGATCATCGCGCCCTGTCATGGTGGCGAGCCAGCCGTCGGTGCCACCTGGCGCCGAGCCATGAATGAATGTGTCTAGCCGCGTTGTCGTGAGTTCGGCGCAATGAACGACGTCTGTTGTCCGGGTCTCGCCGTTGGCGACCAGAACAATGAGCTTTGTCCCAATCGTCGTGACGACCGGGACGACGATCGCACCGCCCGATGGGACCAAGTCCAGCGCTTGATCAAGTTTGCCTGAGCCGGTGTAGCGGGTGCGGACTGCAGGCGCGACGAAACGGCCAAGCTCCGATCTTGAAGCGGCAAGAGCCTGAGCCGCATCGAGGCGGTCGGCACCGTGCGCGGCATTGGCGGCTTCGGCCTCGGCTTGGATTTTCTCGCGCAACGCAGCAAGGTTCTGGCGCTGCTGGTCGTCGAGGTCTGCCGCGGTGTAGGACATCGACACGGCGAGCTGATGGGCACGGCCTTCCATTGCCAATTCAAACCCATCGTCGACGTCGCCCAGCGCCAGGGCTGCATAGGCCGCATCGGAAAACAGCGTGCCGGCGTTGGCGATCACTTCATGCGCGCCGCCATCGTCCATGGCCTGAGTGAACAACTGCAGAAACGCCACGCGCGACTCAGCCATTGCCGCTCGACAGTCGGAGAAGTTCTCCAGTTCCAAATGCGCATGGCCGATATAGCGCGTGTTCAATAGAAAGCAACGCGGTGCTTCTGCCAACGTGCGGACATCGAGTGCGGACTGGTGATGCGAGATGGCGCGCCGGAGGTTATCTGCCCGGTCTCCGGAAATGCGTTCGGCGAAGATACAACCGAGATTGAGTTGTGCCATGGCCCAATTGAATGGGTCATGTTGCTGCGTCCAGATGCTTGTCGCGGCTTCCAGCGCAGCAATGGCGGCTTCGAGGTTGGCGGCCCGGTCGCCGACAGAACGGCACTTGTAGTAGAAGCCGAGGTTGTTTTGTGTGCGGGCCCAGTCGTCCGGATCGTTCTCTCGCGTATAGACCTGGAAGAGGGATTGCGTATAGGCGATCGCTTTTTCCAGATTGTCGTCGGGGTCACCTGCAATGCGATCGAGATATACCGCTGAAAGGTTATTGCGGATGGCCGCCCAACTCCGCGGATCGTTTTCGACCGTGGCGATGGCTTCGGCTTCCGAATAGAGGGTGATTGCCGTTTCCAGATTTGCGCTGGGATCGCCGCGACGGCGTGACAGATATGCATTTGCCAGACCGATACGGGACTGGACCCAATCGCTGGGCGCCTCCTCTGGCGTGCGCACGGTCAGCGCAGCCATATAATGGGAAATCGCGAGTTCTTTGTTGTCTGCAAAGTCGCCGGCGAGGCGCGCATAATAGGTGGCACCCATGTGGTGATGGGCCGACGCCCAATGCCAGGGATGCGTGTCTGCGGACAGTAAGTCTAGTGCCTGGGCCGTATACTCCAATGCAGTTTCAAGGTTCTCAGAGCGGCTACCGGAAATGCGTTTGCGATAAGCGCTTCCCAACTTTAGGAGCGATCTGGCCACGTCAGCGGGATGCGTCTGGGCATTGTAGTGATCTGCTGCGTCGCGCAAATGGTTGATGGCTGTCTCAACGTTATCAGACCTGTTTCCATAGACCCGGTCGAGATACGCGAAGCCCAACGCATTGCATGTTTCGGCGCGTTTGTCTGAGTGTGCTTGGTGGTTGGTTCGCAGCTGCAGCGCGCATGTGAGATGATCGATGGCCCGGTCGAGATTGTCTGCGCGATTTCCATCATGTGTGTTGATCAGAGCCTGGCCGAGGCCGTGGTGCAGGTCTGCTGAAACACCGGGATCGTCGCAGCCTCTCAGGTCCTCGCCTGCCGCGCACACCGCCCGATGGGCCTCAGCAGCATTTCTGGTCTTGGTACCTTTGCGACGGTCGAGGTACGCAGCTGCGAGCTTCAAACGCAACCGCCCGCAGGCATGATTGCGCACGTCGGGGGCATCGACCGCGGGGGCTGCGTGGAGGTCGTCGAGCGCTGTCGTCAACTCACTCACTGCGACTTCGGGATCGTCCCACTGACTCGCAATCAGGGCATCAAGGTCGTCTTCGGACTGGTGCAAGCTTTTGCGAGACGTCATGGCTCGACCGATGTCGGTGTTCTTGCAAGACAATTGGCTATAAAGACTAATGAAGTTCGCTGCCGTGGCGCAACAACGTCATGCAACAGCAATGATCGGCAATAATCGGCAATTCGGAAGCCGCGTGCAAAGGCATATGCTTTCGTAGGCGAACCGCAATTCGTACGATGCAATGTGAAAACGAACTCAGCGCCGCGCGGCAGTTATCTTTCGGGCATCGGTTGGTATTCAAGCACGTGTGGTTATTGGCTGGTTGCCAAATGCTGTGTGGTGCCGGAATGATTGAAAGGTCCGGGCGAGGGGTGCGATAGCATGAGCAGTATTCCGAGCTTATACTTGAAATGGCGTGTTTTTCGCGCGCTCGTCGGGGACGCGCGTAGCGATGCGGAAATCGCAAGAACCGTGTTCCATGATGACGACGGGCCGGTGAAGTTTACCAAGTTGCTCTATGGTGATTATGGATGTCGCGCGGAAATCGCGACTGAATTCGTTGATGTCATCAATCGCTGCGTCGTCGCGCACCGCAACGCGCACGGGTTGCCGCCCGATCCGTCGAAAGCTCTCAACACCTCAGATCTTGCACGGTCCACGTGTGCGTTCGCTCAGCGGTTGATTGATGCGGCAGAGTCCGTCTCTGCCGGGCGTTGTGAAGACGCCCACGGGCATCTGGTCTCAGAACTCTTGCCTGCGATCCGCAACGATGAGACGCAATCCATGACGATTGAGCGGTTCTCGCTGGATCGCTCGTTTCCGGCTTTGTTGCCGGATGATGGGCCCGTCGTATTCTTGCCTGATCGTCATAGCGGTCAGTTCAGCATTCAAGGTATACGCCAGTCGCCGGTGGCCACGTACGTCTTCGTGGTGCGCGATACGATGTCGGCGGGGCGCTTCTTTTGGGAGCAGCGATGGGCCGACAACGTGCTGTGGTTACCGTCACCTTTTGCGCCGGAGCAGAAGGGCGACACGCTGTTGTTGATGCCGGGCCCGCAACCGGTGTTGGCGATGCCCGGGCGCTTCGTTGCGACCGCTGTTGTCGTATTCGACGGTGCAGCTGTTGAGAGCCTCGATCCATCCGGTCTGACGTCGGCACCACGGCGGTTGGACGAAGACGAAACGGCGCGGTTTGTTACGCGGGTTCGACGGTTGGCCAAGCGTATGCCGCAAAGCGTGTCCGTACTGCGTGGCGAGTACATTGTTGAGGGCTCTTCGGCCGACGCAGCTTGTCATGACCCAAACGCTTTAAGCCCCTGAGCGGGGCGGCAACCCGTGTCGTGTTCGGTGGCTGGTTGGGAAGGCGGCCAATGGCCACCTTCCCGTCTCGTGTCACGCTTCGACCAATCTGATGAAACGACGGTTGTTCCAGTCTGCGCGAAAACGGTAGTTCTTTGCACCTTGGCATGTCCGGTGAGAAACACCGTTTCTCTCCACCATGAACTTCCTCAAGTAGCGACGACCGCTCCGGACATCGGCATCGTATCTGACCCATGTTACCGGCGAGCGAAGCTCGTCTTTGAAGTCATACGCGTGCCAGAACATTTGTCGATCTCCGGGATAGACGACGTGGGACTTCCACGTGCCGTTCCGTCCGATTCTGACGGAGAAACGGATTTTCGCGTTGGTCGTGTTCTCAAGGCAGAACACGCCGTAGTTGGCACCTGCTTGGGCGGTTCCGGACAGAATGCTAGCGGAGATCGCTGCGATGGTGATGAGTCCCAACACCTTGGAGCCGGCAAGCTGCACCTGGGCCCGCATCGCATTGAACGCTGACGTACGGAAGTTTGTCATGGCATTGATCCTCCTGTTTCGGATGTTCCGGATGTACTGGTCCGGTCCGAGACGGAGAATTGCGAGACATTGCCAATCGTTGCAGAGCGGCGCCCGGCATTGCCCGCCACCAGTCGCGCTTACACGAGCGCGACTGGTGGGTTGAGCGTTCAGCGTGCCGGCATTACTCGGCCGCGTCGCGTTGTGGAGCGTGAAGGACGGGCTCAGTCTCGTCCATGGAATCAACCACCGCCAGCGCACCCAGGTTGACCAAGCCGCGGGCTGTAATCGACGGTGACGCGATATGGACCGGGCGTGCCGCGCCCATCAGGATTGGACTGATGGTTGTGGCATTCGTTGCGACCTTAAGGAGATTGAACGCAACGTTTGCCGTATCGAGTGAGGGCATCACCAGAAGATTGGCCATGCCTTCGTAACGGGACTGGGCTTGAACTTCTTCTCGAATGAACGGTGAGAGCGCCGCGTCCGCGTGCATTTCACCTTCGACCGCGAGACCTGCCTCTTTCTCGACAAGCCGCTTAAGAACCTCGCGCATTTTTGCGGCTGACGGCGCGTCTGAACTGCCGAAGTTTGAGTGACAGATCAACCCGACCTTCGGTGTCAGGCCGAAGCTGCGGACGCGTTCCGCAGCCAACGTTGTTGCCTCGACCAGCTGAGCTGCAGTGGGGTCGTAGTTGACGTAGGTATCCGTCACAAACAGCGTTCCGGTCGGCAAGATGACCGCGCTCAGGGAGAAGTAGTCCTGCACGCCCGGTGCCAGGCCGATAATCCGGCTGACTTCGGCGAGATGCTCCCGCGCCACTCCGGATGTGCCACAGATCATCGCATCGACATGGTGCTGCTGAAGCAACATGGCGGCAATCACCGTGTTGTTCGAACTCAGCATGCTGCGCGCTTGCGACGGTGACACGCCCTTGCGACCGGCGAGACTGTGGAACTCTTCCGCCAGCTGCTCGTATTCGTCATAGTGTGCCGGATCGATGATGTCGATGTCACGGTCCGGACGAAGACGAAGGCCGAGATGCTTGATCCGTTGCAACGTGAGTTCCGGATTGCCGACAAGAACAGGTCTGGCAATGTCTTGGTCGACGAGCTGTTGTGCCGCCTGCAGCACGTTGATCCGCGCGCCTTCCGCAAAGACCAGCCGCTTTTGGCTGTGACGGGCCTTGTCCAGGATCGGCTTCATGAGCATGCCCGACTTGTAGACGTAGGACGCCAGGTGCTCGCGGTATGCGTTGAAGTCCTTGATCGGGCGTGTGGCAACGCCGCTGTCCATTGCCGCCTTCGCAACGGCAGTTGGAATATCGACCATCAGACGTGGGTCAAACGGCTTGGGAATAATGTACTCCGGGCCGAAGACGAACGTGTCTGCGCCATAGGCCGACAAAACCACGTCAGAGGCTTCTGCACGTGCAATTTGGGCGATGGCATGCGTGCACGCGTATTTCATTTCCTCGTTGATTGTTGTCGCGCCGACATCCAGGGCGCCGCGAAAAATGAACGGGAAACACAAGACGTTATTGACCTGGTTTGGATAATCCGAACGGCCCGTCGCAACGATGGCGTCCGGGCGGACCGCCGCGACGTCTTCCGGCATAATTTCGGGATTGGGATTTGCCAGGGCAAATATGATCGGTTTGTCGGCCATGTTCTTGATCATGTCCTGAGACACGACACCGGCACTCGACAAGCCGAGGAAAATGTCGGCGCCCTTGAGTACGTCGCCAAGCGCTTTATCGGCGTTGCCATTGGCGTAGCGGGCTTTATAGGGGTCGAGGTTCCCCGGCCGCCCGTCGTAAATCAGGCCTTTGCTATCGCAGACGAATATGTTTTCGCGCTTTGCGCCGAGGCCGACCAACAGATCCAGGCAAGCCAGCGCTGATGCGCCGGCGCCCGAGCAGGCGACACGGACCTTGCTGATATCCTTGCCGACAATTTCCAGCCCGTTGAGGATGCCGGCTGACGTGACGATCGCCGTTCCATGCTGATCATCGTGAAACACCGGGATCTTCATGCGTTCGCGCAAGCGTTTCTCGATCTCAAAACAGGCGGGTGCCCCAATATCTTCAAGGTTAATACCGCCAAACGTTGGTTCGAGCGCCGCGACGACTTCGACGAACTTGTCGACATCCGTCACGTCAACCTCGATGTCGAAGACGTCGATGCCGGAGAACTTTTTAAAGAGAACGGCCTTGCCTTCCATGACCGGCTTGGAGGCGAGAGCGCCGATGTTACCCAATCCCAGGACAGCCGTTCCGTTTGAGATAACTGCGACGAGGTTGGCCCGGGCGGTATATCGTGCCGCTTCCGGCGGGTTTTCCGCGATTTCGAGACATGGCTCCGCAACGCCAGGTGAGTAGGCCAGCGCCAGATCATGCTGCGTCGTCATAGGCGTTGTCGGTGTGATCTCCAGCTTTCCGGGTTTGGGAAGCTCGTGATAGGCAAGCGCCTGAAAGCGCAAAGACGACGTGTCCATTAGGCGTTCCTCTGCTCCTTTTATCTTTGCAGGCGCAGGCTAGGCGAAGCCGGCCTCCAGAAGAAGAGCGATAACGCTTCATCTGCAAAAATTCACCCAAGTTCCACGGGTCTAGGCTCTTTCAATATCGTGTCGGCTTAAGGCTGGCTCATGTCGCACCGCAACATGAGCCGGATTGCGGAACGTTAACGTCAGGGTTTCAGATGGGTGAAATCGCTGGAACTCAGCGACCGAACCCGTGCTGTTCATCACCAAACTCCCAATAGATCTGCGTGAGCAATGCCAATCCCTCACGCATTAAGGGTTCCAGAATATGCTCGTTGGGGGCATGTTGCGAACAGGCGGTATAGCTCAACGGCATCCAAATGTAGGGGACATCCAACTGCTCGCCGATTAACGCCGTCACATTGGATCCGCCCGAGTTCGGCATGACGGCGCATTGGCCATCGGTGATATGGTTGAGTGTTTGGCTGATCCACTTGACGATCGGGTGATCCGGATCGGCGCGGGAGGCGCCGAATTTCACGCCGTTCGTTCCGGTTTGTGGCACGATTTCGATGTTCTGGAAGCCATGGTGATCCAAGTGCTGGCGCAAGCTCGGCAGGATTTGATCCGGGTCGGTGCCCACGACAAATCGTAACTGGCAGCGCGCAACGGCCTTCGGCGGAATGGCGTTGACGGGGTTGTCCGGATTGCCGGTGACCATTGCCAGCACTTCAAAGCTGTTCCATCCGCAGATCTTTTGGGCCGGTGTCAGGCCGGGTTCGCCCCAGTCATCGTCGATACGCGGTGCGTTAGCCTCTCGGCCGCGCTCAACGTCCCGGAGGGCGTCTCGCACCCAGTCAGGCAATGGCGGGCGCCAGGCATCAACCAGGATCTGCCCTTTCGGTGTGGTGATCGTCGCCAGTGCATGGGCGAGCACAAGACCGGGATTGGCGAGCACGCCACCCCAGTTGCCGGAATGGTGCGCGCCGTCGCGCAAGTCGCAAACGAGATCAAAGTGACAACCGCCGCGGTTTCCCAACGTCAGGTTCGGCTTGGTAACATGCGAACGCGGCCCATCGGACGAGAAGAAGGCATCGCAGGAGAAGCTGTCCCGGTTTTGCGCCAGTATCTCGCGAAAGCCCTTGGAGCCGTTCTCTTCGCCCATCTCAATGCAGAATTTCGAATTGAACCCCAGTGAGCCGCGCGTTGCGAGAACGGACCGCAGGGCCGCGAGCTGCGTAAGGTGCTGGCCCTTGTTGTCCGCAGTTCCCCGACCGTAGACGCGGTCACCCTCGAACGTGAGCGCCCACGGGTCCATGCCGTTATCCCACTGCCCGTCCATGCCGAGGACGACGTCGCCATGGCCGTAACAGAGTAGTGTGGGCCGGTCCGGGTCTTCGATGCGCGACGCGAGAAGGACAGGCCCGGCGTCGGCAAAGGGGTTTTCAAACACTTGGCAAGTGAAGCCCATTTGCTCGAACATGGGTTGCATCGGATCGGCAAGGTAGGCGGCCAGATGCGTGAGGCCGGCTGCGTGCTGGCTCTCGGTTGGAACGCGGACCAGTTTGCCCAAGTCAGCGAAGTAACCGCCGTCTCGATCGTCATAGTATGCCATGGCGTGAGATAGGGCATCTTGTTTGCTCATGAAGATGGTCTCCGTGTTTTTGAGGTCGGCGTCTCTGCAGTGTTCTGAACGGCTTGATTTGCGCGGTCTACACGGCCCGGCACCGTTCGGGTATCTCTCTCGCCATCGCTTGCACTTGCTTGCCAATCATGGATGGTTACGGGGCGTCGGAACAATTATAATCAACCCGTTCACGCAGAGGGACGCTCGAAACTCAAAGGGCATGGAACGTCGATCCGGGGATACGACAGGCGAGTGCTGTTGCAACGTGAACGGCGAAGCCTTGCGGCCTGATGGGTCACGCCGGATCGTGAGGGAGGATAGCCGGATGACAGCAACGCTCGCAGGGCTTTTTTCGGCCCATGCTTTGGATTCGCCGGCAATTGGTGCGCCCGGGCGCGATTGGCTGAGCTACGGCGGATTGAAGGACCAAGCTGTTGCGGTGCGGCAGACGCTTCATGGTCTGGGTATTGGGCGTGGCGATCGGGTCGCCATTGTGCTGCCGAATGGGCCGGAGATGGCGTCGGCTTTCGTGACCGTTGCGCAGACTGCTGCAACGGCGCCGCTGAACCCCGTCTATCTCGAAGACGATTACGCGTTCTATCTGGACGATCTCAAGGCCAAGGCCTTGATCGTCGCCGTGGACTACGATGGCCCCGCACTCGGTCCGGCGAAACGGTCGGGATTGAACATCTTACGGCTTGAGGTGCGGGATGGCGCTGTCGCAGGGCAGTTTACGCTCACAAGCGAGAGCGCGACCGCGCAGGCATCGACGTTAGACGTGCCGGACGCGAATGATGTTGCGTTGATCCTGCACACGTCGGGCACGACATCGCGGCCAAAGATCGTGCCGTTGAGCCAGTCGAATGTTGCGGCGTCGGCGCAGCATATTGCCGGGTTTTTGCAGCTTTCTGCCACTGACCGGTGTCTGAACGTGATGCCGCTCTTCCATATCCACGGACTCGTTGCTGCCATCAGCGCGACGCTCGCCAGCGGCGGGTCGATCTGGTGTGCGCCGGGCTTTGATGCGTTGCGCTTTTTCGGCTGGCTGCGGGATGCTGATCCAACCTGGTACACGGCCGTGCCAACGATGCATCAGGCGATCCTGTCACGCGCCGAGCGGAACGCAGGCATTATAAAAAAGGCGCGGTTGCGTTTGGTGCGATCGTCGTCCGCGTCGCTGCCGCCACAGGTCATGGTGGCGTTGGCTGAGACATTCGGAGCCCCGATTATTGAGAGTTACGGAATGACGGAGGCGGCGCACCAAATGACGTCCAACCCGTTGCCGCCTGGACAGCAAAAGCCGGGTAGCGTCGGCATTGCGGCCGGACCGCAGGTGCGCCTGGCGCACGAGTGCGAGGCGCAGCTGATCGACGGCACGGGCGAAGTTGTGATTTCGGGGCCGAACGTGACGGCCGGATACGAGGCGAATCCCGACGCAAATGCAAAGAGCTTTTTCAAGGCCGAAGGTCAGCGCTGGTTCCGCACGGGCGACCAAGGCACGTTCGACAGTGACGGGTTTCTCCATCTGACGGGACGGCTCAAGGAGATCATCAACCGCGGTGGTGAAAAGGTGTCTCCGCTTGAGGTGGATGCTGTGCTGATGGATCATCCGGCGGTGGTGCAATGCGTCACGTTTGCGATGCCGCATGCGAAACTGGGCGAAGATATTGCTGCGGCCATTGTCTTACGCCCGGACAGTGTCGCAACCGAGAAAGACATCCGAGATTTCGCGACAGAGCGGCTTGCCGGCTTCAAGGTGCCGCGGAAGGTCTTGTTCCTTGAGGAGATCCCGAAAGGTGCGACGGGTAAGCTGCAGCGCATCGGCCTTGCGGAGAAGCTCGGTCTCGCCTGACAACGGAGGCGGGGACAGGAACGCGTGGAGCGGATGAGCCATGAAGATCTGTATATTCGGTGCCGGTGCGATCGGCGGCTATATGGGCGCAAAGCTGGCGCAAGCTGGTCTTGAGGTCAGCCTCGTCGCGCGGGGGCCACATCTTGCGGCCATGCAGGACAATGGCCTGACATTGATCGAAGAGGACGGGCGGGAGACAACGGTTGCCGTCAACGCGTCTGACAATCCGGAGACGCTCGGTCACCAGGACTATGTCATTGTTACGCTGAAGGCGCATTCCGTACCCGCGATTGTCGGTGCGATGCAACCGCTGATCGGGCCGGCGACGACAATCGTCAGTGGCGTCAATGGTGTCCCATGGTGGTACTTCCATAAGCTTGGCGGTCCGCTGGACGGGACGCGGCTTCTGTCGGTCGATCCCGGCGATGTGCAATGGAATGGCTTGGGTCCGGATCGGGTGCTGGGCTGCGTGGTTTATCCGGCCGCCGAAGTGGTGACGCCCGGAACTGTAAAGCATGTTGAGGGCAATCGCTTCTCGTTGGGCGAGCCGGATGGTTCGCGATCTGATCGCGCGAACCGCTTATCTGAGGCGCTCATCAAAGCCGGGTTGAAAGCGCCGGTTCGGCCGCGGTTGCGCGACGAGATCTGGGTCAAGCTGTGGGGCAATCTTTCCTTCAATCCGATTTCTGCGTTGACCCATGCGACGCTGGACGTGATTTGTGCCGATCCTGGAACACGGTCGGTTGCGCGCGGCATGATGATCGAAGCGCAGGAGATTGGTGAGAGGCTTGGTGTCAAGTTTGCCGTCGATGTCGACCGGCGCATTGATGGTGCCGCAGCCGTCGGCGCCCATCGCACCTCGATGCTGCAGGACCTCGATCAGAACCGCCCGATGGAAATCGAGGCATTGGTTGGTTCGGTCCAGGAGTTGGGCAAGCTGACGGAGACGCCAACGCCGACTATCGACACCGTGCTGGCGCTGGTTCGGCTGCGAGCGAGCGTTGCAGGATTGAATACCCAATAGCCGCGCGCATCGTCGTGTTCGTGTTTTCGACGGAGTTGTATCGCATCGCGTTGGGACAGTGGAGGAGGAAACAACACCATGACGGGCGCTGAAACGCAGGCCGGCAAGCCGCTACCATTCGATGCCGCGCATTTGGATAGTTTGATGGACGAGGCCGGGCTCGACGTGCTGGTCGCGACGTCGAAGCATAACATTCAGTATTTGCTGGGCGGATACCGGTATTTCTTTTTCGAGCACATGGATGCAATCGGCACCACGCGGTATCTGCCGGCGCTTGTCTACCAACGGGGCAAGCCCGAGAACGCGGCCTACATCGGCGCCAAGCAAGAAGTCTACGAAGAAGAACTCGGGAAGTTCTGGCCCGCGAAGCGTGATTTGGGTGATGTCGGCAGTCACGCGATGATGGCCCGTGTAGCGTCACATATCGCAGCACTGCCAGGCGTGAGGAGCGTCGGCGTAGAAGCGCCGTTTTTGTCGGCCGATGGATATCAGTCGCTGCGGGACGGTCTCGCGAATTGCGACGTCGGCGATGCCGTCTTTCCGTTGGAGCGCTTGCGGGCCGTGAAGACGCAGGAAGAAATCGGCTATCTGCGTGAAGCGTCCGAGCGTGTCATCGACTCGATGATGGCGACATTTCAGAAGCACTGTCGGCCGGGCGCGACCAAGTTGGACGTGACCGAAGCGCTGCGGAATGAAGAAGTGAGTCGGGAGCTGGGTTTTGACTATTTGCTGATGACAGCCGGGACGTCACTGAACCGGGCACCATCTGACCAGCGCCTGGAGGCCGGTGATATCATCTCATTGGACAGCGGCGGGAACTACAAAGGCTACATTGGTGATCTGTGTCGCATGGGGATCATTGGTGAACCGGATGCAGAGCTGGTCGATCTGTTGGGATTTGTCGAAGAGGTCCAGCAGATTGCGCGGAAGCCGGTCAAAGCCGGCGCACGCGGTGGGGATATCTGTGCGGTTGCAGAGGAGCGACGGACTGCGTCAGAGCACGCGCCCTATACCAACTTCCAAGCGCACGGCATGGGTCTGGTCACACACGAGGCGCCACGTCTCATGGACAGCCCGCGTTTCTCATATGGTGGATACGACATGGAGCGGCCGCTCGCAGCCGGCATGGTCCTCTCGCTCGAAACCACAATGGCTCATCCGAAGCGCGGCTTCGTCAAGCTGGAAGATACCGTGCTTGTCACGGAAACAGGCTGTGAAGGCCTCGGTGATACCAGGCGGGGATGGAACCGGGCAGGTGGATAGTTGAAACTGCCGTTCGGCGGATCACCGGTTCGGTGTCCATGGACCGGTGTCGTCGATCGCAGGAGTTGCGTCAGGCGCGAATGTGGGGGCTTGCGGCGGTCAGTCTTTCTCTTTGGGGACGTCGCGCAAGAGCCAGGCCAACGGAACGGCCAGTGCTGCCGTGATGGTGTAGAGATAGAATGCATTGATGTAGCCGATCATGGCTGCCTGGCGTTCGAGTTCGCTGGAAATCTGGGACAGGCCGATCGATGTAGTCGGGTCCCACGCTCCCAATGCGCTGGGCCAGGCGAGTGTTCGGTTAAAGTTTGAGACGTTCTCGGACAAGATCGCATAGTTCGCCGCGGTCGACCGAATGACGACGACAACGGATGCAGAAATGAACAAGCTGGATCCGAAATTGCGGATCAAGTGAAACAGCGACATGCCCTCCGCCAGGTGGTGTCGCGAGAGGGTTGCGAACGCTAGAACAGACATCGGCGTGAACGCGAGACCAAAGCCGAAGCCTTGCAGTGCATTTGTCCAAAAGACGTCCGCTGTCGTCATGTTGATGTCGAGTTGCGCCATCCACCAGCCCGATAGGGCTTGCAGGAAAAGCCCGGCTGCCAGGGCATAGCGCGCGTTCCAGCGCGTCGCCTGCACAACGATCAGGAACGAGGCGAGGTTGCCAAGCCCGCGGCCCGCCAGCAGCAGACCGATCAGGCTTTCGGGATACCCGCGGAGCCCGTGCAACAAGGTCGGGAACAACACCATGGGCGTGAAGCTGAGCATGCCCATGACGAATGCGACAAGCAAACCGACGGTGAAGTTGCGATCCAGGAGGATGCGCAGATCGAAAAACGGTCTATGGGTCGTGAGGCTGTGAACCACGAAAATCCAAAGCGCGCCTGCGGCAACACAGGCCTCGATCACAATCTCCGTTGATGCGAACCAGTCGAGCCGTTGGCCGCGATCGATGATCAGCTGCGCGGCGGAGAGGGCGCACGCAAGTGCCAGAAATCCGGTCCAATCGAATGACACGCGCCGCCGCTCGTTGTGTCCGGCCAGCGCGAACCATGTCAGGGCCGTGGCCACGATCGCAGGTGGCACGATCATCAGGAATGCGCCCTGCCAGTTCGTTGCCTCGCTGACAATGCTGCCCAGGGCCGGGCCGCTGATCGGTCCGAAGACGGCGCCGATACCCCAGATCATCGTAACCAAGGCATGCAATGGCCGCGGAAACGAAGCCATCAGGAGCCCTTGCCCCATCGGCATGATGGCCGCGCCGAAGAAGCCCTGCCCAATGCGCGCGGCGATGAGAAACTCCAGACTGTTTGCGATGCCGCACAATGCGGAACTGACGGTGAAGCCGGCCAGCGCGCCAAACAGAACGGTGCGCCAGCCGAGGCGATTGGCCAACCAACCGGTGAGCGGGGTTCCAACGGCGGTAGCGACCAGGTTGAATGTGACGACCCAAGCGATCTGGTCCTGCGTGGCAGACATGGCGCCCTGGATCTGCGGTAGCACGACATTGGCGACCGTGATCGACATGCCGTAGAGCAGAGTCGTCAGTTGCACCGTAACGAGAATGAGCCACTGGCGCGCGGTGATGTTCCAGATCGAGGGTGCGACGACGGCATCCGACATGACGTAGTTACCTGACCGCCGATCCTAAGATTTTCGGCTGACCGGCGGGCCGCTTCAGGTGGCTGCGTGGCAGGACGCCACATTGCGGTCGCTGTCGCTGAATGCCGACGCTGGTTTGGTTTGCTCTTCTCGTGCGCCACTGCGTCCTCGACGTTCCTTCAGTTGACCGGAAAGCGCAAGAGTATGGACAGCCGTGCTGACATTCCAAATGTGGGATGACAACACCGATACGCCGGCAACGATCCAACTCGCAAAGACGTCGCAGTTGACCTATACCATTCTATAGAGACGCGATCGTGATGTTTGCTGCCAGGGAGAAGCGCTGGCGCAGCGGATCGCGAGGCCGGATTCGAATGGAGGCGTGTGATGATACATCTGAGCCGCGCCGTAAACGTGATAGCCGTCGTTCTCTTCGCGAGCGTTCTGGTGAGTTTCGGGCCGTCGGCATCGTCTGTCGCGCAGGAACAAGGATCGCGGCCTGTCGTTGTCGCTGACGTCAAAGGCGCGATCGGCGTGGGAACGACGCTGCTGTTGGAAGAAGCGCTCGCGGTTGCCCGCCGCAGAGAGGCGGAGCTTCTTGTCCTGCAGATCGATACGCCGGGCGGTTTGGTCAGCGCGACACGAGAGGTCATCCAGAAGATCCTGGCGTCCCGCATTCCCATTGCGGTTTATGTGTCGCCCAGCGGGGCTCGCGCTGCAAGTGCCGGAACCTATATCGCCTACGCCGCGCACGTGTCGGCCATGGCGCCCGGAACGCATCTCGGCGCAGCGACACCGATTTCGCTGGGTCCGGCGCGCCCGACCGCTCCGGGCCAGCCACCTCCCCGCCAGCCCAACCAACCGGCGGATAATGCACCAAGCAGCGCAGCCGAGCGCAAGGTTCTGAACGACGCGATCTCGTATCTCAAGAGCCTGGCTCAGCTGCGGGGGCGGAATGTGGACTGGGCGGAAAAGGCGGTACGAGATGCGGCGACACTCACGGCGGATGAGGCATTGAAAGCCGGAGTTGTCGATTTTGTTGCCAAAGACCTGTCCGGCTTGCTCCGTCAGATCGACGGTCGGGAGGTGCAAACAGCGGTTGGTGCACGCCGGCTCGTTGTGCGCAATGCGATCGTTGTACCGGTCGAGCCGACGTGGAAGACCCAGATCATTTCGACGCTTACAAACCCGAACATCGCATTCATTCTCTTGATGATCGGCTTCTACGGCATAATCTTCGAGTTTTGGAGTCCGGGGTTGACGGGGCCGGGCGTGGTTGGCGGGATCAGTCTTCTCGTCGCTTTGATGGCGCTGTCGACCATGCCGGTCAGTTATGCCGGCGCGGCATTGCTGCTCCTTGGTCTGGTCCTGATGGTCGGCGAAGCGTTCGCGCCAGGTGTCGGCATACTTGGGATTGGGGGCGTGGTCGCTTTCACGCTGGGCGCCCTGTTCTTGTTTGATCCTAGTGGTTCCGACATCGATTTGGTGGTCGCATTGCCGGTTGTGTTGTCTGCCACTCTGACCAGTGCATTGCTGCTGATTGGCTTTCTTGGCTTCCTGGCCCGGGTGCGGCGCAAGGCGGTGGTGACCGGCGCAGAGGAGTTGCTGTCGCTAAGCGGCCGTGTTGTCAAATGGGGTGAGCAAGACGGTCAAGTGCTGATCCATGGTGAAATCTGGGCGGCGAAGTCGGCGCATCCCTTGGTGCCAGGTCAACGCGTGCTGGTCGCCGAACGTCAAGGACTGACGCTTATCGTGTATCCGAGCGAGGAAAGGTCGTAGCCATGCCGTCGATTGATTTGTTCTCCTGGCTGCTGCCGGTCGCGGTTGTGGTTGCCTTGCTGATTTCGGCTGTTCGTATTCTGCGCGAATACGAGCGGGGTGTGATTTTCACACTGGGTCGCTTTCAGGGCGTCAAAGGGCCGGGCCTGATTTTCGTTATTCCGGTCGTGCAGCAGATGGAGCGGGTCGACTTGCGCACACGCGTCTTCGACGTGCCGCCGCAGGATGTTATTTCACGCGATAACGTGTCCGTTCGGGTCAACGCCGTTGTGTACTATCGTGTGATCGATCCCGAGAAGTCGATCATTCAAGTCGAGCACTTCGACCAGGCCACCAGCGAACTGGCGCAGACGACATTGCGATCTGTGGTTGGCCAGCACGAACTCGATCAAATGTTGGCGGAACGGGAACGGCTCAACGACGATGTTCAGAAGATACTCGACGCGCAAACCGATGCTTGGGGCATCAAAGTGTCCAACGTTGAGCTGAAACACATCGACCTCGACGAAAAGATGGTGCGGGCGATCGCGAAACAGGCCGAGGCCGAGCGCTTGCGACGCGCCAAGATTATCGATGCCGAAGGCGAGTTGCAGGCGGCGGAGAAGCTGGTTGAGGCTGGTGATATCATGTCTCGGCGACCGGAGTCGATGCAGCTGAGATATCTCGGCACGCTCACCAACATTGCCAGTGAGAGAAGCTCAACGATCGTGTTCCCGATGCCGGTCGATTTGATCAAGGTGTTTGGCGGCCAAGTCGGTGCCGGGCCTGACCAAGGGCGGACGTAACGTCGCGTACCGTGATCGCTGGGTCGACCCCATCTCGTCAGTCACGGCGCTCGATCAGGAGGGCGCTCGATCAGGAGTGGGTTCGCGTGCGGCTTGCCACGTTCAATGTCGAGCATCTCGATATGCCACCGCGTGCCAGTCTCCCAATTGCGGACCGTGTGGCGGTATTGCGTCCGATCCTTGAACGGCTGGATGCGGACATTCTTTGCCTGCAGGAGGTCAATGGCCAAAAGGTTCCAGGCGAGGGACGGCGAGAGCTGATCGCGCTCGATCAGGTGCTGGATGGGACACAGTACGCCGACAGGTACCGCTGTGCGACGATCGCTCAGAGCGGGAAAGCCGGTGTCGGCGATACACACAACCTCGTTGTCATTTCACGCTATCCAATCGTTGACGTGCGCGAGGTGCGACATACGCATGTTGCGCCGATCGGATACGTACCCGTGACCGCGACGCCCGAGCCGGCACGCAAGTCGATCGCGTTTGATCGCCCGGTCCTTCGCGCCGTACTCGCGTTGCCATCGGGTCAGCAGCTGATTGTGCATAACGTGCATTTTCGTGCGGCATTGGCGAGCCCGGTTGCCGGTCAAAAGCGCAGTGCGTCCGTATGGAACAGCGCAAGCGGCTGGGCTGAAGGTCTGTTTGTGTCGACCATGAAGCGTTCGGCCCAGGCGCTCGATTTGCGGCTTGATGTCGATCGCACACTGGATGATCAGCCGGACGCTCTAATCGCCGTGATTGGTGACCTCAATGCGGAAGCTTATGAGATGCCAACCCGCATCCTCATGGCCGGGCCGGACGAAACGGGCAACCCAATGCTCGCCTCACGTGCGCTTCATTCGGTTGCCGATCGCTTGCCGGAGGATCAGCGCTTCACGATCGTCCATGGCACGCGGCGGCAGATGCTGGATTCATATGCTGTTGAGCCCAAATCTGGCGCAACTGTTAAGCGGTGTCAGCATTCTGCACGACACGATTGTAGGGACGACGGGCGATGGTGCGCACGCGCCCCTGCCGGGATCGTCGCACGCGCCAATAGTTGCTGAATTTCAGCTTCCGTAAAGCATCATGTTCGGAGGTTGCCGCCAACGCTATTCACCATGCACGGCGTCGTGTCGGTTGCTGGCCTCGATGAGATGTCGGCGCGTCAAATACCGGTGAGCGGCTGTAGCAGACGACCGATCACACCTGTAAAGCGCGCTTTCTTCTCGCTGGCGATCAAGCAGATGCAACCGACATCGGGATCGGCAACCGGCCGATGTTCGATATCGTCGTCAAGGTCAGCAACATCACCTGCGCGGAACTCTCCGATATGGTCCTGGTAGGCGCCTTCCAGGATCAGCGTGAGTTCCGACCCGCCGTGGCCATGTTCGGGCATGGTTTGGCCGCGCTGAACTTTAAGCAGGCGAAGATCTCCACGATCGCTATCGCGGACCGGCACTGGATAATGCCAAACACCAAAGCCGAGGCGCTTCCAATGGATCTCATCCAACGATTGCCCAACCAGTTGGGCAACGGGATCCAAGTCTCCGGACGGATCGGGCAAGTCGTCAAACTTACGCGGCGCAACATCCATTGCCGGAAGCGTAATGGGCTTACGGTCAACGGGCAGATCGTCAAACAACGCAGCACCTATCAGTCCCATGCTTTCCACGCGGTCTCGACAGGTCTGGCACATTGTCAAATGCGTCCAAACCACGGCCGACAGAGACGCTGGGAGTGAACCGGCTGCGTAGCTCATGAGTGTCGCGTCATCAGGATGATGCGTGATTTTCATTATTGCAGGTCCTCTACCGTCTCACGCAGCTTTTGATACGCAAGGCGCATGCGTGACTTCACGGTTCCAAGCGGCAGTTCCAAACGTTCAGCAATCTCACTATGTGAGAGGCCTTCAAGATAGGACAGGATGACAACTTCATGCTGGTCCTGTGGAAGTGTACGCAAAGCGGCCTGAACACGATCACGTCGCTCGCCCTGCGATACGACCTCGTCCGGTGGCAGATCACCTGACGGCTCCTCATTCAAGCCGTCGGGCAGTTCCTGCCAAACGGTTTCGCGGCGGATCCTGTCAATGCGGAGATTGCGGGCGATCGTGTAGATCCACGTTGTGGCACTGCCCTTCTCACCAGAGTAGAGCTGCGCTTTTCGCCACACCGTCATCAGCGTTTCCTGCGCAAGTTCTTCCGCGGTCGCAGGATCTGCACCTTGTCGGATCATGTAAGACTTTACGCGTGGTGCGAAATTCTCGAATAAGGTCCGGAAAGCCTCCGCATCGTTGTGGAGAGCGATCCGCTGAAGGAGGTCGGTCATAAGCGCGACATCCAATGGCGCTGAACGAGAAGTATGGCGGTCGGCGGTTGCAGTGCGGAGCATAGGGAGCCTCTGTACGACAGCGCAATCGTTACGCGCGCATTTGCGCATCGGATCTGCGGGAGACGCACTGGCCTCAACGAAGCTATCGACCTTCGTTGTAGGCAGATGGTCTAATTAGACCTTAGTATTAATTTTGCGCGACGGCCAGTCCAAGTTTGGATTTCGAGGGGGAACAGGGAAGGATGCATGGTTTTTCACTGATCGAGGTGGCGCTTCTGCTCGCGGCGGCGGCAATCGCTGCTCCGCTCGCGCGGTGGCTCAAGATCGGGACCGTGCTTGGTTATCTCTTTGCGGGAATTCTGATTGGACCCTACGGGGTCGGTCAGGCGTTCTCGTTTCTCGAAGTCCAGGAAATCCTGCATATCGCCGAGTTTGGCGTTGTACTCCTTTTGTTCCTTATTGGATTGGAGCTCAGGCCGAAACGGCTCTGGGCGATGCGGACGACCATTGTTGGCGTTGGTGGTGCGCAGGTGTTGCTGAGTGCGCTCGCACTGGGCGTCGTCATTGCCGCGATTGGGTTGCCATGGGTGACGGCCGCATTTCTCGGCCTCGCGCTCGCGCTGTCGTCCACCGCGTTTGCACTCCAAATTATGGAAGAAAAGGGCGAACTGACAGCACGGCACGGCCGGCTCGGCTTCTCGGTTCTTCTGTTTCAGGACCTGGCCGCGATTCCGCTCATTGCGCTCGTCCCCATCTTTGCGGTGACGGATTTGACGGGCGCCGCGAACGGTATGGACGCCTGGGCGGCGCTTCGGGTCATTTCCGTTATCGCGCTTGTCGTTTTGGTTGGGCGGTTCTTGATTGAACCCGCGCTTCAACTTGTCGCGCGAACGCGTGTGAAGGAAGCGATGACGGCGGCGGCCCTGCTGACCGTTGTCGCCACAGCCGTCGTGATGCAGCAAGCGGGACTATCGGCGTCGCTCGGGGCATTCATTGCCGGCGCACTGCTGGCAGAGTCCTCCTACCGCCACGCACTCGAAGCCGACATCAAGCCATTCGAAGGATTGCTGCTCGGCCTGTTTTTCACGGCCATCGGCATGTCGCTCGAAATCGATGTCCTGGTGTCTGAGCCGGTAATCGTTCTGACTTGCGTTGTTGTACTCATAGTGATCAAATCTGGCATTTTATACGGTCTTGGGCGTTGGCAAGGCCTGGACTCCTGGGCTTCGCGGCGGCTGTCGTTGTCCTTGTGTCAGGGCGGTGAGTTTGCATTCGTGTTGCTGACGGCGGCGACAGCGGCTTCGGTTCTGCCCAAAATCACGGCGGATTATGTCGCTGTGATCGTGACGCTCTCAATGGCGGCGACTCCGATACTGCTGCTTCTTGACGAGATGTTCCTGCCGCGGGCCGTGCCCCAATCCGCCTACGACGTTCAGGTCCCGAGCGAAACATCCGGACATGTGATTATTGCAGGATTCGGCCGCATTGGTCAGATCGTTGCGCGGATCCTGCGAGCCAAGCGCATTCCGTTTACGGCTTTGGATCTGGATCCAGAACAGATTGAGTTGGTGAAGCGCTTTGGAAACGAAGCGTTCTTTGGTGATGCAAGTCGACCGGAAATCCTTGAAGCTGCGCGCATTGGTGAGGCCCGCGCGGTGCTGCTGGCGATCGACGACCCGGAGGCCTCATTGCGGGTCGCTGAGTACGTTCGCAGAAACTATCCTGACATGCCGATCTATGCGCGGGCACGAAACCGTGTTCATTATCATCGCCTGATGGATTACGGAATCAAAGACATCCGACGGGAGACATACGAAACCTCGCTCGATCTGGCACGCTTACTGCTCACCGGTCTCGGGTTTGGTCCTCGTGATGTCGCATATACCGTCAATACCTTTGACGAGATCGACCGAAAGCGCCTGATTGATGATTATCAGCACTACACGGATATCGAAAAGCTGCGAGAGCGTGCACGGTCAGATGCCGAGAACCTGTCGCAGCTTTTTGACCAGGATGCCGCCTCGGAGAGTGAGGCCGACCAATCTGGCGCGGCGCCATCGCAACGAGCAGAGAAAATAACATGACCGGGCGGATCATATGTATCGGGCATGCCGCGCTTGATCGTGTGTTCCGGGTCAATACGTTGCCGCGCGGTCCAACGAAGATTCGTGCGCTCGAGTACATCGAAAGCGGTGGCGGGATTGCCGCGAACGCGGCCGTTGCGATTTCCAGGTTAGGCGGGAAGGTTGAGCTCTGGAGCCGCGTTGGAGACGACGATGTCGGTGCCCGCATTCGTGCCGGTCTGGTCGCAGAAGGCGTCGATACCCGTTACGTCGCAAGCTTTGAAGAGGCGCGATCTTCCACGTCGGCGGTGATTGTCGACGATGCCGGCGATCGGGTCGTTGTCGGCGCGCGAGACGTGCAGATGCCGTCAAGCACAAGCTGGCTGCCGTTAGAGCGCGTGAAGGAGGCGCAGGCTGTCCTTGCGGATCTGCGTTGGCTTGAGTCGGTGCGCGCCGTATTCGGTGCAGCGCGGTCTGCCGGCGTGCCCACCATATTGGATATCGACTTGGGGGGACGGGAAGCGCTGCCGGATCTCCTCAGTCTGACCGACTACGCGATATTCACCGAGCCCGCGCTTGAGGACTTTCTGCCCAATCTTGATCTTAAGTCGGGGCTTGATCGCGCGATGTTGCACGGTGTGCGACATGCGGGTGTAACACGCGGGGCCAGAGGCTACGTCTGGCGTGATTCCTTTGGTGGCGGGGAAATTCCGGCATATGCCGTCGATGCCGTTGATACCACAGGGGCCGGTGACGCCTTTCATGGAGCCTTTGCTCTGGCGCTATCGGAACGGCGCGCGGCAGTGGACTGCGCGCGGTTCGCGGCGGCCGTTGCCGCTCTGAAGTGCATGCGCCTTGGGTCACGTGCGGGATTGCCGCGGCGAACGGACGTCGAGGCGTTTTTGTCCCGCGGTGCGTCGCCGGGCGCAGACTAGGCGCAAACCTCAGCGCAGCCCAGGCATTCGCGATCGCGTTGGGCAAGGCTCTGATGGACGGTACCTGCGGCCAAATCGGATGATGGCCCGAGGCGTCCAGCATCGTACAGGCTGATCACCCGATGGGATGATGGTTTGCTGTCGTGAGCGGGCTGTGGGCTGGTTCCTGTGAAACCGGATATGCTCTAGACGCCTTGAGGCGCGACCGCTAAACCCGCGCGCATAACCAGAAAAGTTCAGCGCGTGGAGAAAGATTATGGCGGACGGCCAAGCTGGCGAAGGGGCCCCGGGCGCAACGCATGCGGAAATGGCCAATGCGATCCGCGCACTGGCGATGGATGCGGTTGAGACGGCCAAGTCCGGTCATCCCGGTATGCCGATGGGCATGGCCGACGTGGCAACTGTACTGTTTTCAAAACACATGAGTTTTGATCCGGCCGCACCGGATTGGCCCAATCGCGACCGGTTCGTACTGTCCGCCGGGCATGGCTCGATGCTGCTTTACGCGTTGCTCTACCTCACCGGCTATCCAGGAGCGGAGCTGGATCAGCTTAAGGCGTTTCGTCAGCTCGGATCCAAAACGGCCGGCCATCCGGAATTCGGGCATCTGGCCGGCATTGAGACGACGACGGGGCCGCTTGGCCAGGGAATTGCCAACGCCGTTGGATTTGCGCTCGCCGAACGCCATTGGAACGCAAAGTTCGACGGTGGTGTGATCGACCACAAGACATACGTGATTGCAGGCGACGGCTGTCTGATGGAAGGCGTCAGCCAAGAGGCGATCACGTTGGCCGGGCATCTCCGTCTCGGTCATCTGATCGTGTTGTTTGACGACAACGGGATTTCGATCGACGGGCCCACATCGCTATCGACGTCGGAAGATCAGATTGGACGCTTCCGTGCAGCCGGGTGGAACACGCTATCGGTCGATGGTCACGATCCGGCTGCCATCGATGCCGCGCTGGTCGAAGCGCGTGGCAATGCGGCGAAACCCTGGCTGATCGCCTGCAAGACGACGATCGGGTATGGAGCACCCAAAAAGGCGGGCACGGCAGGTGCACATGGTGCGCCATTGGGTGCCGACGAAATCGCCGCAACGCGAGAAGAGCTCGATTGGAATGCGTCGCCATTCGAGATCCCGTCACATGTGCTGGCGGCCTGGCGGTCGACCGGTGAACGCGGCGCAGTGCGGCGGGTGGAATGGCAATCGGTATGGGACAGCGCGCCAGCGGATCTGCGTTCGGCATTCGAGCAGCCGGTCGGAGGTCAAGTCGACGCAGCGCTGACTGAAGCAGTTCAGGCGGCGAAGACGGCCGCAGCTACAGCGACCGACAAAGCCGCAACGCGGGTATGGTCCCAGCGCGCATTGGATCATTTGGTTCCGGCCGTGCCGGCATTGCTGGGCGGTTCCGCGGATTTGACCGGGTCGAACAACACGAAGGTATCTAGCCACAGTATTCTGACGGCAGATGACTATAGCGGGCGCTATGTCCATTACGGGATCCGCGAGCACGGTATGGCGGCGGCCATGAACGGACTGTCGCTATATGGCGGCCTTATTCCCTATGGCGGGACGTTCCTGGTGTTTTCGGATTATTGCCGGCCGGCGATACGCCTGTCGGCGCTCATGCGCCAGCGCGTGATTTATGTCATGACCCATGACTCGATCGGGCTTGGCGAAGATGGTCCCACGCATCAGCCGGTTGAGCATCTTGCAAGCTTGCGAGCGATTCCGAACCTACGTGTGTTCCGGCCGGCTGACGGCGTCGAGACAGCTGAGGCGTGGGAGCTGGCAATTCGCCATACAGACGGGCCCTCGCTGATTGCGCTGACGCGGCAGTCCGTTGCGAACCTGCGCACCGTGGCAGCTGATGCGAATGTCTCTGACCAGGGTGCCTACATCTTGTCCGAGCCGTCGCAGGCCCGTGATGTGACGCTGATCGCGACGGGATCAGAGGTTGGGCTGGCCGTTGATGCAGCCCAAGCCTTGGCCGACGACGGCGTGTCGGCTGCGGTTGTCTCGATGCCGTGCATGGAGTTGTTCCGGGCGCAGTCCGCGGACTACCGGCATGCGGTGCTTGGTGATGCGCCGCGTGTGGCGATCGAAGCCGGTGTCGCAATGTGCTGGCACGAATGGCTGGGGCGTGCGGGGGCGTTCGTTGGCATGAGTGATTTCGGTGCATCGGCGCCTGGCCCGCAGCTCTATGAGCATTTCGGGCTCACCGCCAGCCGTGTCGCAGCCATGGCGCGCCATGTCGTCGACGGGGATATGCGGACCGGCTAGTTGGCCGACCTAAGTTGGTGTTTTGCAGCGCGAATTGGCGCGGCACCGGAGATGACCGTTCGTGGTCGTTTGCGCACGGCTCGTTGTGAAAACGGACTCCGGAGCGGCGCGCATCGTGAAACGGCCGCAAAACGTCGACGTCGTGGTGCGAGCCGGGCGACAGCGAGGGGCGAGAATGACGCTTGATGACTTGGTGCCGATCGAGACCGTTGATGTTTCGGGCAAGACTGTCTTGGTGCGTGCAGATCTCAATGTGCCGATGCAAGACGGGCAGGTGACGGATGCGACACGGATTTCGCGCCTTGTTCCCGGTCTGCTGTCGTTGAGCGACAGAGGCGCACGGGTTGTTGTGCTGTCCCACTTTGGTCGACCAAAGGGTGTGGCAAACCGCGACTTGTCTCTGCAACCCGTTGCAGAAGCCCTAGCGAGTATCGCTGAGCGTCCTGTGATCTTCGGTCCGAACTGCATTGGGACGGAGGCAACCGCGGCCGTCTCGAAAGCCGGCACCGGGGGCTTGGTGGTTTTGGAGAATCTCAGGTTTCACCCGGGAGAAGAGGCAAACGACGCCGCGTTTGCGGCGCAGCTTGCAGCACTCGGTGATGTGTTTGTTGGCGACGCGTTCTCATGCGCACATCGCGCCCATGCATCGACGGCGGCTATCGCAGATCTCATGCCAGCCTATGCCGGGCCACTCATGATGGCTGAGATCAATGCTCTGCGGAGTGCGTTGGACCGGCCGGAACGCCCAACGGTCGCCGTGGTCGGTGGCGCGAAGGTCTCCACGAAGCTGCCCGTGCTGACACACTTGATCGGCAAGGTTGACCATCTTGTTGTCGGCGGGGGGATGGCCAATACGTTCCTCCTGGCGCGCGGTGTGCCGGTTGGGCGTTCGCTTGCCGAGCCTGACTTGGTCGCAACGGCGTCCGAGATTGCGGGGACGGCTGAGCGCGCTGGGTGCACATTGCATTTGCCAACGGACGTAGCCGTTGCGCCGGAATTCAAGGATGGCGCACCGGCAACGCTTGTCTCGGTTGATGCGGTGCCAGCGGACCAAATGATCCTGGACATCGGCCCGCAATCCGTCGCGGCCATTCAGCAGGTCGTTGATACATGTCGGACACTGCTTTGGAACGGACCGCTTGGCGCGTTTGAAGTTACGCCGTTCAATCGCGGGACATTTGATCTTGCGGCGCATGTCGCGAAACGCACGGCGTCTGGACAGTTAGCTTCGATTGCCGGCGGCGGTGACACGGTCGCGGTCCTGAACGCCGCAGGCGTAACTGATCAGATGACCTATGTTTCGACGGCGGGCGGCGCGTTTCTGGAATGGCTGGAAGGGCGAGAGTTGCCTGGCGTGGCGGCCCTGTTGCATGCACCAAAGGCGTCTTGATTACGGTTTGTTCCTGCTTGTGATGTGTCCTGATCGTTGCGTCCTCACTTCGATATGACGGAGCGTGATTTGGCTCGTTGGCGGTTCTGTCCGATGATACGGTCGGCAGAGCAGGAGCAGGCGCCGAGATGACTGACGCTTACATATACGCCGTCGTGGCAATGGCGGGGCTCGTCAGTTTCCTCAGCCCCTGCGTGCTACCGCTAGTGCCGCCGTATCTGGGATATCTGGGTGGCACGACAATCTCGCAAGCCTCAGCCGAAGGGCTGGATGACCGCGTTTGGCGGAAAGTGGTCTTCGGGTCTTTGTTTTTTGTCCTCGGCTTCACGACGGTGTTTGTGAGCCTGGGGGCAGGCGCATCTGCTTTCGGACAATTGATCCACGAACATAAAGCCACGCTGTCGATGATTGCCGGCGCGGTGATTATCCTGTTCGGCTTCCATTTTCTTGGTTGGTTGCGCATTCCGATTCTCTATCAGGAAGCACGCTTTGAGACGCAGGTCCAGGGTGCGAGCTATGGCGGCGCGTATGTGATTGGCTTGGCCTTCGCGTTCGGTTGGACGCCGTGCATCGGCCCGGTTCTGGCGACGGTCCTGACGTTGGCGGCGAACGAGGCCAGCCTGGGACAGGGTGTCAGCCTGTTGTTCGTGTATTCGCTCGGCCTTGGCATCCCGTTCGTACTTGCAGCCGTGATGATCCGGCCGTTTCTCGGATTCATGCAGCGGTTCAAGGGCCATCTTGGGAGTGTCGAGCGCGTTATGGGTGTGGTGTTGGTGATTGCCGGGCTGATGTTCCTGACCGGTACGATCACCTGGATCGGGCAGTGGATGATCGAGACCTTTCCTGCGCTCGCCAACGTCGAGGAGCTGGTGATGCCGGAAGGGTTGCAAAGCGAGCTGCTGCAGCGCAATGCCCAATAGCGGGAACAGGCGTTTCGTCTATGTTTCGCCCAGGGAACACGCCGAGGGAACACGCCAGTGGCCCAGGCCGCTTCGAGTAGAGGTACGACGTCCGTCCATGCAAAGTGCTGACCGCGATCGCACCGAACCCGTTGCCCTGACGATCGCAGGATCAGACAGCTCCGGCGGTGCGGGTATCCAGGCCGACCACAAGACGTTTGCTGCGCTCGGGGTCTACGGCGCGAGCGTGCTCACGGCCCTGACGGCGCAAAACACAACCGGCGTTCAAGACGTTCACGCCGTGCCCGCAGCGTTCGTTGCCAAACAACTCGAGAGCGTTTTGAGTGATCTCGACGTGCGCGCCATCAAAACCGGCATGTTGGCCACGGCCGAGATCATTGAGGTTGTGGGGGCGACGCTTCGTGTGCAACCGGATATCGCAGCCGTTGTCGATCCCGTCATGGTCGCAACCAGTGGTGACCCATTGATTGCAGCAGATGCAATTCGCGTCGTCCGGGATCAGCTTGTGCCCGCCGCGACACTGATTACGCCGAATTTGAATGAAGCAGCTGTCTTGCTCGACCGGCCGGTTGCGCAAGATGCTGCTGAAATGGAACGGCAGGCGGCGGCCCTACTGGACCTGGGTTGCCGTGGCGTGCTGCTCAAAGGCGGCCACGCGACGCATGAGGCCGAGGCGTGCGATTTCTACGCGACAGCCAAAGAGCAGGCGTGGATTTGCGGCGAACGGATCGCAACGCAGAATACGCATGGCACAGGATGTACGCTGTCATCTGCCATTGCGGCGTTCCTGGTGCGGGGCCAGAGCGAACGTGAGGCGATCAGGTCAGCGAAGACCTATCTCACCGAGGCTTTGCGCTCCGGCGCCGACCAGATCGTCGGTGCGGGCGCCGGCCCGGTTGATCACCTTTTCGCAATCCGCCAGCAATAGGCATAAGGGCGGCACGCGTGTTTCGGCGCATCAGTCGAGCCAAACATCACCCGGTATGAGCAGGTCTCCGCGAGCCAGAAGGCGGGCTGTGCGAACGAGACCGGCTGCTTCGATGGTGACGCCGTCATTGCCGGAGCGTTCAAACGTCATCGTGACATCAATCGCGCCCATGGGGTGTTCAATCGTGATCGTTGCGGGGGACACTGGCGTTTGCAGAAGGTCATAGGCCACGGTGCCGGGCGTGAGCGCGCACGCGGCGAGGCATTGCGATCCCGTAACAGCCAGCGTGGGATGGCAGTTCCAGGGCATGAAGTAGCGCGCGGTGAAAGCGCCGCCTGAGCGCGCGGGACCAACCAACCCGAACTTAGGCGTTACCGATTTTGTGACATCACCAAGCCCCATTCGCCGGCCGGCTTCGATGCGGATGGCCTCCATGCGCTCGTAAAACGCCCGGTTGGCGTCGAGCGCTTCCACCGTTTCATAGCCTGTCAGGCCGAAGTCGCTGGCACGGGCAATACACATCGGCATGGCGACGTCCACGCACGTGACCTCGATCCCGTCGATGATCTCGGATGCCTGACCTGTCGGAAGCAAGGCTCCGGTCTTCGAGCCGACGACGCCCCTAAAATTCAACAGCACCGGCGCGGCCGTTCCTGGAACACCGTCAATCGCCGTATCCCCGTCGTATCGGACCGTTCCGCCCGGTGTTTGGACGACTTGGTCAATCAGGGCGCCGGTGTTGACCGCCCGCACCCGCACTGGCGTTTCGCCATCTTGCGCTTTGACAAGTCCCATTTCGATCGCCGCCGGACCGACGCCGGAGAGGATGTTGCCGCAGGTCGGCTTGAAGTCGACAAGGTGTTCTTCGACGGCCACCTGGGCAAAGAAGTAGTCCACGTCGATATCGGGTGCGTCCGAAGCGGAGAGTATCGCGACCTTGGTCGTGACAGCAACGCCGCCGCCGATCCCGTCGATATTCAGTGGGTGGCCGGCGCCAACGGCGGCGATGAGCACGTTGGCCAAAGCCTCTCGGTCGGCCGGCAGGTCCGAGCGTTTGAAGTACGGGCCGCGCGACGTGCCGCCGCGCATGAACAGAAACGGAATGGCGCGTTGTTTCATCTATCGCCCTCGCAGTGGCCATGGGAGTTCCACATGTTCCTGGAGCAGGCCGGACGGGAAGTCTCGGTTTAACATGTAGGCCATTCCGATCAGGAAGGCATTTGCGGCGACGGTCAAGATGATGACCCGGAGTACGGACACCCGCGCGCGGAACGCAAGGAACAAGATGAAAAAGACGACAAGGGCCAAGACGAAGCCGAGCAGGCTGGTCAGTACCAGCAAGGTCAGGAACCACGCAAGCGTGGACCACAGCCCGAAGTCCGGTCGCGCATCCTGGGTCTCGACGTACTCATCGTCCGCGAAGAGTTTGTTGGGTGCTGAGCGGGTCCACATCTGAAACAGCAGAAGCGATGCGGATATCAGAGACAGTCCTGCGACCGCCGCTGGGAAAATCTTGTCGATGAAACTGCGCAGTAGCAGTGCATCAATCAACGCAACGGCCAGGAACGCCGCAACGACAATGGCAAAGGTTATGGGTGCCGACTTGCCCGTGGATTGCGGGGGCGCTTCAGTGGCGTGCAGAGCTTGCGATTGCCGCGCGCCGAGCCAAACCGACACAACGATGACGGCGATAATGGTCAGCCCGACAGGTGTAAATAGATAGCTGAGGCCGGCCTCCCATCCGCCTGTACGCGCCTTTGCCATGGCAATCTGAGTCGCTTGGTAGGTGTAAACCTCGGCCTGGTCGGCCAGCACAAACCCGATCAGAAAGGCGGGTCGCGACCAGTCGAACCGCTTCATGAAGATGCCGAGGATGCCGATCGCGACCAAGGCGCCCAGGTCCCAAAGCGTCTGCTTCGACTGGAACGCGGCGAACGCGATCAGCATGAACAAGAACGGCGCCAGCAACGCGAACCGAATGGTTGTCAATTTGGCGATACCGCCGGAGAGGAAAATGCAAAGCCCGGCGCCAATGACGTTGGCGAGCGCCAGTGACCAAACGATTGTGTACGTGGTCGGTAACTCGTTGCGGATCATTTGTGGGCCGGCTTCAATGCCGAGCAGGATCATGCCGCCGAGGAATACGGCCATCGAGCCGGAGCCCGGGATGCCGAACAAGAGTGTCGGGACGAGGCCGCCGCCCTCCTTGGCGTTATTTGAGGACTCGGGGCCGATGATTCCGCGGATCTCACCCTTGCCGAACTTCGACCGGTCCTTTGTGGTCTGGACGGTGTGCCCATAGGCGATCCAGTCGACAACGGAGCCACCAAGGCCCGGTACGACGCCGACAACGACACCAATGGTTGCGCAGCGCAATGACAGCCATTTGTTCTGCCACCATGAGGTGACGCCGTCCCACCAGCCGGCACCGAGGGTGGCACTCTCAGAAATCGCGCGGTCGCGCCGGAGCAGTGCGACAATCTCGGGAATGGCGAATATGCCAAGGCCGATAACGACCAACGTCAGTCCGTCCTGCAGGTACCAGCTGCCAAACGACATCCGGACGGAGCCTTGCGCAGGGGCTTCCCCCATGGCGCCAATCGTCATGCCGAGACCGACGGCGGTCAGTCCCTTCAGAAGGCTGCTGCCGGCCAAGACACCGACCATTGAAAATCCGAGAATGGTCAGCAGCAAAAGCTCAGGTACGCCAAACGCCAGAACAAGCGGGCGGGCGATGAGAATGAAGAACGTCAACAGAACGGCGCCGAACAGGCCGCCGAATAGCGATGAGGCAAACGCAGCTGCGAGCGCGCGGGCAGCCTGGCCTTGTTTCGACAGGGGGAAACCGTCAAGCACTGTCGCTTGTGAGGCGGACGAGCCGGGAATGCCGAGGAGGACCGAGGCAAACGTGTCCGACGTGGGGATGACCGCGACAAGGCCGACCATGAGGGCCAGACCTGATACCGGGTCCATGCCGTAAATGAACGGCAATACCAAAGACAGGCCCGCAATGCCGCCAAGGCCCGGAAAGACACCGACACATAATCCAAGCAGCACACCGGCTGTCAGAAAGATCAAGGCGTTTGGTGCAAATATCAGTGAGAATGCTTCGCTCAGGGCGGGAAGAGCGGTGCTTAGGAGGTCCACGGCGTGTCCGATCGAGCAGTAGTCGCGCCGGGCTGCTGTGAGCCCGACGCGCGTTCATGTGACTCGGCTTAGAGATTGACGCCGTAGCGCGCTTTCAGCCACGTCTTGATCCAGTTCTTCGCTGAATCAGCAACAACGGTCCCTTGCTTGAGTTTGACCTTCGCTGCTTCGCCGGTCGATTGCGGATAAACGCCAAGCCGCTTTTTCGAGATTTCTGCGAAGTCAGGTCGTGCAAGCACCTTTTTGAAAGCGGCATCGTATGTTGCAATAATGTCTGGCGAGGTCCCCTTTGGCAGGAAGACCATTTTCTGCGCAGGGAAGCCGGCAACAAAGAAGGCCTTCCAAGCGTCCCAGGCATCGCCAGATGGCTCCTGGCCTTTGATCTTGGTATAAACCTCTTTGAACGTCGGAATATCCGGGAAGGTCGGATCACGGACGATGTTACCCGCCGCATCCAACGAGCCCCACGTCATGATCGGCACAGCCTTGCCATCCTTGACCAGCGGCGTGACCTTCGAGAGGAACGCGGAAGACGTCTGGTAGTCGATATTGACTTCGCCGCGTTCAAACATCAGACGGCCGGCACCGCGGCCCTTGATGCCGAATACAGGCTCAACCTTCATGCCCAGCAATTCCCAAGCGAGAAGCGGAACAAGGTCCAGGCGGGTCGCGCCTTGTGAGGCGTAGATGAAGTCAATGTTCTTGATCACATCGGCTGGGTCTTTCTTCCAGCGCTCAGCGAGTTTCGGCGGAAGGTAGGCGACACCGCCGGTCGCCGTCGCCAGTACAATGTTCCAGTCGGCGTAGTCGAACTTGACCCGGGGATCGCCAAGAAGAAACGGGAACTGGGTGGAGCCGGAGCTCCCAAAGATGGTCAAACCATCAGGTTTCACGCGCGAGGCGAAAAAGTTCGCACCTTTCGTGGAACCGGCGCCAGGCATGTTTTTGACAACAATTGTTGGGTTGCCGGGAAGAGCTTCCGAAAGAAGCGGGGCATAGAAGCGTGCCCACTTATCGGAGCCGCCGCCTTCTTTGAATGGAATAATCCATTCGACTGTCTTGCCGGAGAAGTCGACCTGAGCCATGGCCGGTCCGGTAAAGGCCAGGGCTGCTGCGCCTGCAGCCAAAGCCAGGGCGGTTCGCCGCGAGAGATTGTTTTCGAACGTCACCTTGTATCTCCTTTGACACATCCGATGCGCTATGCGCTGTCCGCTCTTGACGTCTAAGGCGGATCTCCCATCGGAGAGTAGCGGGTTCGCATTGCGTGCAAAACCGCTAACACACCAAGACGGCAATTACGCGAAACGGAACCGTTGTCTTAGTGAATTTTCGCGGAAGATCCATGATTATCGCGCGGTTCACCAACGCAATGACATGCACGGCGGATGACAATGGATCCATAAGAAACATGGGTATCCGGGCCGGCTGGCTAAAAACCCGGCACCTGTCGTTTTGCTGGTGTCGTCGGATTTCAGCCGGATGACTTTAGTCATTGAACTTACTTGTCGGTCGGACCGTGCTTGCAACCATGAGTAGCACTCCCGCCGGGCGTGCTTGACGATCATAAATCAGGCGGCCGTGACAGCGGCAGTTATCAGCGAGCGAGCGGGTGCGTTGCATCAGTAGACTGTAGCAATTTGCCGCGATCAGAATGGGTCGTTCACTTGCGCGTGAGCGGTGGTGCTTCGGCAGGCTGGTTTCCAGTTCAAGTACCGCTATCGGTCCAAAGACAGCACGCGTGCGGGGCGCGCGTCTCGGTTTGTTGTGCCGAACAGGCGCCTGTCATCGTGCTGCTGAGCCGGTATACTGCTGCAGATCAAACGGGCGTACAGACTCGCGGCGCACGCACGTCATCGCAGTGGCAGCGGCGGGTTCGCGATCCCAACGATTGGAAAACGCGCAGTCGTGCGGTCTCCGGTGGTGATCGCTGTGTGATCGGGTGAAAGAGGAGGCGACAGATGACGTCGAGTTTGACGCGGCGACGGTTTGTTTCTGGAGCAGCTGCAGGCGCAACGGCCATGACGCTTGGTTTGTCGAGTGGCGCAACACTGGCGTCTCCCGCGGCTGCAGACGACGTGGGGAAGGCGGCGCGGGCTCTACTAGCCGTCATGAGCGGGGACAATCGCGCGCGAACCGTTTTGGGCGCCGATGATGAGCGTCGCACGGCGTGGCACTACACACCACGTCGGCGTCCGGGTGCGCGGCTGGATCAACTCAACACAACGGAGCGTCAGGCCCTTTGGAGCTTGCTGGGCAGCGTGCTCAGTCCGCGCGGCATTCAGCAACTCGAAGGGGTTATCAAGCTGGAGCGCGTGCTTGGCGAGTTGACCAACAATCTCTCCTATCGCGATCCGGAAAACTACTTGATCGTCATGTTTGGAGATCCCGCGAAGGCCGATCCATTTGCGTGGCGGTTCGAGGGCCATCATCTCTCGCTGACGGTCGTGGTGGCGCCGGGGACGGGGATCTCCGTCACGCCGGCGTTCTTTGGCGCGAACCCGGCCACGGTTCCACAGCGCCATCGTCATAACGGCTTTCGGCTGCTGGGTACCGAGGAGGATGCCGCGTTCGGACTGGTGCGCTCTCTCGAAGGGGATGTGCGTGCAGCGGCGATCATTGGGGATCGATCGTTGGGCGATATTGTTGCCGGTCCCGGACGCGAAGACGCATTGAATCGGTTCGAGGGTGTGCCGTTGGGGCGATTGAGTGCCGGCCAAAGTGATGAAATCTATCGGATACTTGCGTTGTTCGCCGGCACGATGCGGGATGATGTCGCCAAGGCTGCGCTGGAGCGCGTACGAAGCGATGGCGCAAACGCACTTCATTTTGCCTGGGCCGGGTCGCTGACGGCCGGGCGGCCGCACTACTTCCGAATTCACGGACCGTCTGTGCTCGTGGAATACGACAACACGCAGTCCGGAGCGAACCATGTACATGCCGTGTGGGTTGATCCGATTGATGTGTTCGGACGCGATCTCCTGAAGCGGCACGTCAAAGCGGACCATTAGAAACGCGCTATTCGGAGTGATTGGCGGCCGGCCGATGGATGACGACGGTCGCGGTGGCGATGTCCATTTGTTTGCGAGGTCACGGCGTGTTTGCAAAGGCTCAGCTCACGTACGAAGCCATCCCGTTACCCGACTTTCACCGGATGAGTGATGAGGAGATGGTGGCTGCCGCGACCAGCTTTTACCAGTTCATGCGGACGCGGCACTCCGTACGACAGTTCTCAGATCGAGAGGTTCCGCGCGGCATCATCGAGGATTGTGTCCGGGCTGCCGGGTCAGCCCCGAGCGGGGCCAATCACCAGCCCTGGCACTTTGCTGCGATCTCGGACGCCAAGATCAAGCGTCAAATCCGCACCGCTGCCGAGGCGGAGGAGCGACGGTTTTATGCGGGTGGCGCTGGGGACGAATGGCTGAAGGCGCTGGAGCCGATCGGGACCAATGCCACGAAACCGCATCTCGAAGTTGCGCCGTGGCTGATCGTCGTGTTCGCACAAAGGTTTGGATACCTGGATACCGGCGAGACATACAAAAACTACTACGTCCCGGAAAGCGTCGGGATTGCCACGGGATTTCTGCTGGCCGCGCTACACCACGCCGGGCTTGTCTCGTTAACGCACACCCCAAATCCGATGAAATTCCTGAACGATCTGTTGGGCCGACCGGCGTCGGAAAAGGCGATTATGATTGTCGCCGTCGGTCACCCAACGGAGGATGCCGTTGTGCCGGCTGTGGCCAAGATCAAGAAGCCGCTCGATGAGATACTGACGGTCTATGAGACCGCATCGGATAGCACTTAGGATCTGTCTGGTTCCAGGCGCGCGCTGAATGCGTTCGTGCCGTCGGTCGTCATTGTCGATCCGTAGCTCGAGATGAGGCGCGTGTTTATCAAATTGCGTTAGACTCGTTTCGTCGTCTCCGGTGCCATAGAATAGCGCCCATGTGCAGCGACTCGCAGTGTACCGCCCAGCCGGTTTGAGCGATCCGCGCGCGCCTCGCGGAACGGAGCAGCTTATGACGACCAAGCCCCTCTTCATCTTGAATGGACCAAACCTTAATCTCCTGGGCCGGCGCGAGCCGCACATCTACGGGCACACCAGCCTTGCTGACGTCGAGGCGATGTGTCAGGCGCGTGCCGAGACGCACGGTTTCTCGATTAACTTCAAGCAATCCAACTTTGAAGGTCAGATCGTGGAGTGGATCCAAGAGGCGATCGACGGTGCGTGCGGGATCATCATCAATCCTGCAGCACTCACACATACATCGGTCGCGGTGTTGGATGCGCTGAAGAATGTCGATGTGCCGATTATCGAGTTGCACATCTCCAACCCCCACCAGCGCGAGGCCTTCCGGCACGTATCCTACGTGACTCCGGCTGCAACCGGCATGATCTGCGGTCTCGGTGTGGCCGGTTACACCCTCGCAGTTGATGCGATTGCAGAGCTGCTTAAGGCTCAGAACAGTTGAGCATCGCAGCACCGCAAAAGACGAACGCGACAGACGGGCGTCACATGTCGCAAGTTCGTGTTGGCGTGGTGGGTGCCGGCCTGATTGGTCGCAAACACATTGAGGTCTTGCGGTCGGGGCGGCCGGAGTATGCGCTGGCCGGCGTTGCAGATCCGGCACCCGAGGCGCAGCAACATGCGCAAGCGTCAGGCTATCCGTGGTACAATGCCATCGACGCACTCATCGACGACGCCAAACCGGATGGGATCGTGCTGGCTGTTCCCAATCAGCTGCATGTGTCGACCGGGTTGGCAAGCATCGAGCGCGGCATTCCCGTGCTGATCGAAAAACCGGTCGCTGATACCGTTTCCGAGGCGCTGCGACTAATCCAGCGTGCCGAAGACCTGGGCGTGCCGACGTTGACCGGGCACCACCGGCGTCACAACCCGATTATGCGCCGCGCGCGCGATCTTGTTCGAGACGGCGCGATCGGGCGGGTTGTGACTGCAGCAAGTCTGTGGTGGTCGCACAAGCCAGAGGGATATCATGATCCGGCATGGCGCCGTGAGCCCGGCGGCGGGCCGGTGCTCATCAACGCCATTCATGACGTCGATTGCCTGCGTATGCTGTTAGGCGATGTGGAAAGCGTTCAAGCCTCGGATTCAAACGCCGTCCGCGGTTTTGATGTCGAGGACACGGTCGCGGCGATTTTGTGTTTCAAGAGCGGTGTGCTGGGCACGCTCACCGTATCGGACACGGTTTCGAGCCCATGGTCGTGGGAGACGACGTCGGGCGAAAATCCGAGTTTTCCAAATGCCGGCCAGGACAGCATCTTTCTTGGCGGAACACGCGGGTGTCTCGCAGTACCGTCGCTCGACCTGAGATGGCATGCCGGGGAGCATGGAGATTGGTTCAAGCCGTTGCTGCAGCGCCGCGAGCCAGTGACTCCGGCCGATCCGTACCACGAGCAGATGCGGAACTTCGCGGCTGTCATTCGTGGTAACGAAGAGCCCGTGCTTTCGGGCCGCGACGGCACATTGACGCTTGCGACAACACTGGCCATCACACTGTCGGCACAACAGGGGCAGCGTGTTTTCGTCGACGATGTGATGGCGCGCGCCGAAGAACCGCCGGCCGACGCGTAAAGGGAGAGCTAGATATGGCTGACGGCCAACGTGCCGCTTGCGTGATTGGGTTTCCGGCACGGCACTCGCGATCTCCGAAACTGCACAGCTACTGGATCCAGCGTTATGGGTTGGATGCCGCCTACCGGGCGGAAGAGGTGCCGCCGGAGGATGTTGCAGCGTTTATCACGAACCTTGGCGAGCATGGCTATGTCGGCGCGAATGTGACGATGCCGCATAAGGACGTCGCGTATGAGCTTTCCAGCCCGGACGCATGCGCGACAGCAATTGGTGCAGCCAACACCCTTTGGCTGGCTGATGGCATTCTGCGGTCCACCAATACCGACGTTGAAGGGTTTCTCGGCGCCCTGGATGCCGCCGCGCCGAACTGGGACACCCGAGCCGATGACGCAATTGTGCTGGGTGCCGGTGGCGCGGCGCGTGCTGTTGTGTACGGGCTGCTCGAACGCGGAGTTGGCGTGGTTCACGTTGTGAATCGCACACGCGAAAGAGCGGAGGCGCTCAAGGCGCGGTTCGGCCCGCGCGTCGCTCCGACCGATTGGAGTGGATTGTCGTACGTGACGCGGGGTGCCCGGTTGCTCGTGAACGCGACGTCGCTCGGCATGCACGGCCAGCCGCCGCTTGATGTTGACATCGGTGGTCTGGCCGATGATGCGGTCGTGTCCGACATTGTGTATGTGCCGTTGACGACACCGCTGTTGGCTGCGGCCCAAGCCCGCGGACTAGCGACGACCAACGGTCTCGACATGCTCCTGCACCAGGCCGTTCGCGGATTTGAACTCTGGTTCGGGCAGCGACCAGAGGTGACACAGGAGCTTTACGATCTCCTCGCGGCCGACATTGAGGCTGGCTGAGCGGGTTGATTGCTGTTCGTGGATGCCAGCCTCTGCCTGGACTTATCTTAACGCGCGTGCGGTGCGCTCTTCTTAACGCACGCGCGGTGCGCTCTGGGCCAGTCGGGGGCAGGACAGAACGGATTGGAGTGACGCACGGAGCGCATCAAGCCCGGATGCGCGGGTGTATGTTCCACCGGTCAAGTTTGAAAGGCACGTCAGTTCGCTCGTATTGCGCCCCTCCAACCGAAAGCCGATTGTGTGCACGCGCAGTTTCAGCGGGTCGCTGGCAAGTTGTCGTGCCAGCGCGCAAACATTGCCCAAGCAGCTTTCATGGCCATCCGTCACCAGGACGATGATTCCGGATGCTTGTCGGTCGCGCAATGTCGTGGCGGCGAGGCGGACGGCGCGGGTTAACGGCGTTGGCCCGGCGGGACGGAGACCGGCAAGTTCATTGACGATTTGCGGGCTGCTGCCGATGGTTGGTGAGACCCGCAGCGCGACATCCATACACGCGGACGCCGGGCCTCCGCTGTAGGTCACCAACCCGGTGGGCCGTGTTTGCGAGATGTTTGGCAGCACGTCGGCAATCGCTTCGCGCGCGATATCGATCTTACGGCGGCCCGCATGGCGGACGCCCATGGAGCCGGACGCATCGAATACGATCATCGCGTTCTCGTGGCAGGGCGCCGGATGCGTTGCACCCGCCTCGATCGACAGGGCTGCGAGCCAGACAGCGCTGTAGATCGTTTTGCGCGAAATGGCGCGCACCCAAGAATTGCGACGAAACATGTTTACGGTGCCCGGGGTCACATGCCTGCACGACGTCAACGCCGCACACATTCTAGAACCAAAACGATCATGATGGAGCGGGATTGTGCGACACGCACTGCATCGTGATCTGGCAGACCAGTATGCGGTGCCAATCCGGCGGCGTCATGTCGGGGCGGGCGGTTCCGTTCGCGCGATACGGATGCGCGTGGGTTGAGGGCAAACGTCAGCATGCTGGCTGAAATCGTGCTTTAAGCGATGGTCGACACGTGATGGTCGACCACGTTGCCCGCAGCATACGCACCACAGTGGCGCACCACCATTTCACAAAATCGATATTTTCTAACTTGAAAAATAAATATCGATGTTTGACAATTGTTCGGCTTGCCATATACGCGGGAACGCGGGCCCAGGCGCCGCTAGAGTGCCAGGTCACACCAAAAGGGGAGGTTCGAATGCAGACTATGAGACCACTTGCGCGTCAGCTCGGCTGCCTTGCGGCTGCCGTCGCACTTGCGATCGGGGCGACCAGCGCAGTCCACGCCCAGACCGTTCAGGGGCCGAAGCTGTTCTGGAAAATCTCCATGTGGGGCAAGCCGCGCGCGCTTTCCGTCGGCATGGAAGAGCTGGCCAAGCGCGTTGCCGCAGACACCGGTGGAAACTTCCAGATCAAGATCTTTTATGGAGAGCAGCTCTCCAAGGCCCGGGAAAACCTCGATGGCTTGAAACTCAACGCGTTTGAGGGTGCTGCATTCTGCAACTTCTACCACCCCGGTAAGAATCCGGCGCTTATGGTGCTGTCCTTACCGTTCCTGCCGCTCGGCGACCCGAAGGTCGATAAGTACGTGCGCGGCAAGCTTCTTCAGCATCCAATTCTGGTGAAGGAATTGGCACGATGGAATGCCGTACCGTACGTGTCCGGCTTGCTGCCGCAGTACGAGATCATGGGCAAAGGCCGCGTTCCCAAGTCTCTGGCGGATTGGAAGGGTATTCGCGTCCGTGCTGGCGGCGGCCTCGGACTTGCAATGGAAAAGCTCGGGGCAATCCGTCAAACATTGCCGGCCGGAGAAACATCCACGGCGTTTCAGCGCGGCGCATTAGACGCTGCGGCTTTTCCATTCAGCTACGCACATGTGGCCTTTAAAATCAGCGAAGAGGCTGACTGGTATACGACCAATCTGACTCCGGGCACGTCGGAATGTTCCTGGGTCTTTAACAAGACCGCGTACGAGGCCTTGCCGGCGCAATACAAGGAGCTGCTTACGAAGTATCGCGACCTGGTTATGGACAAACAGCTTGAGGCCTACGCGGCTGAAGACAAGAAGAACCTTCCGGTCTTTGAGAAAACGCTAACAGCCGTCACGTACACGGATGCGCAGCTCAAGCAGTTCCGTGAAGTTGCCGGCAAGCCGGTGTGGGATGCCTGGATTAAGGCCAATCAAGGCAAGTTCGACGCGCAGGGCTTGTTTGATGCGATTTGGACTTACGCCAAAGAGGCCGGCGCCAAGTAAGGGCCGATCTCGGTAAACATCGTCCGCGAAGCCAATTCCCTCCAATCGGCTTCGCGGCGCCATCATCGTGCTTGCAAACAGTCGTCTCCAGGTCGTAATGGCAACTCAACCCTCGCAGCATGCATCGCCGGGCGGCCCGCTTAACAAGGCCGATCGCCTACTTTCGCCAGTCGAAGACATCTTCAATTTCATTGCCGCTCTGGCGATATTTGTTTTGATGATTCTTGGCGTCCTCCAGATCGTTTTACGAACGGTATTTAACGCACCAATTGTTGGCTATATCGACATGGTTGAGTTGTCGATGGCGATCATGGCGTTTCTTGGTGCCGCATATTGTCAACGCGTCGGTGCGCATATCCGCATGGAAATTCTGATTGGGAATTTGCGCGGTCGCGCCCTTTGGATTGCGGAAACATTCGGCATCGTTTTGAGCTTGTTCATTGTCGGTGTTTTGGTTTGGTACAGCTGGGGCCACTTCTTGCGGGCCTACGAACTGGGCGACTCGACGATTGACGCTGAATATCCGGTGTGGCCGTCAAAACTGTTGGTGCCAATCGCGTTCGGTCTATGGTTCTTGCGGCTGCTGATTCAGTTCGTTGGATATCTGCGCCTGAGCCTGAATCCGGCCGTGACGCCAGAAGGCGTCGTGCTGATCAAACGGGTTGAGGAGGTTGCGCGCGACGAGATTCATGAGGCGCTCGGTGACGAGGGCGAGGGACGAAGCAACGATCCCGATCGGCGGGCGCAATCATGATTATCGGTATTGGGTTCAGCGATCCGTTTCTGGTCGGTCTGATTGGTCTTGGGATCCTCTTCGTCCTGGTCGTGCTTGGCGTGCGTGTTGTGATTGCGGCGTCACTCGTCGGCTTGGTCGGTCTGGTCGAACTCCTCGGTTGGGGGCCGGCTGCCGGGATCGTTGGGACCATCCCGCATTCGAAGTCGTCGGCCTACGCGTTGAGCGTGCTGCCGATGTTCATTTTCATTGGTTTTCTGGCGTTCCACGCCGGGATGACGCGCGATCTCTTCGAAGCCGCGCGCAAGTGGATCGGGTGGGTGCCCGGCGGGCTTGCCGTTGCGACCGTTTTTGCGACTGCGGGCTTTGCAGCCGTGTCGGGGGCATCGACGGCCACGGCGGCCGTCTTCTCGCGCGTCGCGATACCGGAAATGCTGCGTTACGGCTATGACCGTCGGCTCGCTGCAGGTGTCGTGGCGGCAGGTGGGACGCTGGCTTCGCTCATTCCACCATCCGCCGTCCTCGTGATCTACGCGATCATCGTGGAGGAATCGGTTGGGCGATTGCTGCTTGCGGGGTTCTTGCCGGGTCTCGTATCGGCCCTGATTTACGCGGCAATCATCATCATCTGGTCGCGGTTCTATACCGATATCGGTCCGCCGGTCAGTGGGTTTTCGTGGCGGGAGCGCTTTGAAACACTGCCGGGCCTGATCCCGATTCTGGCCGTCGTCACGATCATTATCTCCGCGATTACGTATGGATGGGCTACGCCGACGGAAGCGGGGGCGCTCGGCGCCGCTGTCGTGTTCTCCATTGCGCTGCTCAAGGGCACGAACTTCAAGACCATCCGCGGCGCACTCATGGAGTCGGCCAAGCTGACTGTCATGATCTTCTCGTTGATTTGGGGTGTCTTGATATTCGTACGCTTTCTCGGGTTCTCGGGTCTGCCGGAAGCGTTCACGTTGTGGATCACGCAGCTCGACGCCGACCCCATGGTGATCATGATTTGCATCCTCATCGCCTATGCGATCCTAGGGATGTTCATGGACGCAATCGGTATGTTGCTGCTGACGCTACCGGTTGTTTATCCGGCCGTGATTGCGCTTGGCTTTGATTCCGTGTGGTTCGGCATCATTGTGGTTAAGATGGCAGAGGTCTGTCTGATTACGCCGCCGATCGGGCTGAACTGCTTTGTCGTGAACGGGGTGCGGCCGGATATTCCGCTGACCGATGTGTTCCGCGGCATTACGTTGTTCTTCGTAGCGGATGTGATCACGATCGCGGTTCTCCTGGCGTTTCCTGAGATCGTGACCTGGCTTCCCAATCTCGTTCGCGGCTGATGCGGCCTTTCTGATGGCCCCCGAAGTCGAAGCTCTAAACCGAGGCATGTCATGAAACTCAAGAGCACGTTGCCACTGAACAAAGCGGCCGAGATCGTCGATCAAGCGCTGATTGCCGGGCGCGAAGAGGATATGCATCCGCTGACCGTGGTTGTTCTGGATGTCGGCGGCCGGGTGGTTGCGGCAAAGAGCGAGGACGGCTCGGGCATCCTGCGGTTTGGGATTGCAATGGGTAAGGCCTGGGGCGCGCTCGGCATGGGGATATCAAGCCGCCAGATTCGCGACCGTATGTCGAAGCGGCTCGGGTTCCAGAACGCACTCGCAGCGGCTTCTGATGGACGCTTCGTTCCTGTGCCCGGCGGCGTGCTTGTTCTGGATGACGAGGGCTACACAATCGGTGCCGTCGGGATCAGCGGTGATACGTCGGAGAAAGATGAATTCTGCGCAGTTACCGCAATCGGGCTGGCCGGACTGCGCTCCGATCCCGGCGAGGTCGATCCAGGCTGGAAGAGTTCAAGCCTGTCTGACGCTGATCGCTAAAGCTTGTCGCATCATATGCGCCTTGCTCTCGTTTGCTTTCGCTCACGGGCTATTCCGGCCTAGCGGCCGGGCCCTCCGCGTGGGCGGCGCGACGCGCCGGGCCGCATTCGCAGCCTTGATTGTTAATCTGGTTTCGTACGACAAGCTTTAAAGTATTTCCAGGATAGCCGGAATCGCTTCAACCGAGATGCGTGTTGAGCGGCGTGTCGAAATGGCGGTGATTGGTTTGAAGGGTGGGCTTGTCGAAATCCTCGGGGTTGAGACGCCTCAAGGTCGGGCGTCCGAGGTAGCTGTCCGGCAGAAGCAGGACCCGGACAAACTCTGACACCGAACTTGGGTCTGCTGTTGCCCGGACTGGAGAGTCGGCGTCTTCAAACCAAGCGTTACCGGGTCGCATCCGGTGCGTCGCGGCGTCGCTTTGAATGTCCAGTGAGCCCATCGTCAGATACCGGATGCCGGGCCCCGGATGCACGTGGCGATAGGCCACCGCGCCTGGCGGGAATGTTACGCGGTCCAGTCGCAAGATCGTGCGGCTTGTGCTGCACTGGACCGTTGCCGCGAGGAGCAGGGATAGGCTGGCGTCTTCTGGCTCCCATGCCGCTGCTGCATCGCGATCAAGCGAAAACACGATCACGGTTGCCGATGCGGAACCTGCGTTGAGGATGCAACGCGCCGCGCCACAATCGAGAGCCTCAGCCTGGGAAAGCCGTTGGCCGGCGACATCGACGTGACCATCTTCGACCCAGATTGCCGCGCACAGGTTCGACGGTGTCGCGGATTGGCCTGGCATCAGGATGAGTTTTTCTGCCCGCAACTGAAGTTCTGTCATGTGGAGACCTGTTCCGGTTCGAGCATTTTATTCATCAAGCTGAATAGTTGTCTGGGCCTTTTGGCAACTGCCTGTATTGATCTCAAGCTTGAGCAAGCGTACCGATCTGGTTGAATACCGCGCGTCTACCTCCTTAATACGGTTTCAAGACGCGAACGAGCATTGATGGTGTGTTACGTGCGCCTAGGAGACGGTCCGCAGTTACGGCGGCCATATCGATGCCGCGGGTGGGGGGATGTGGGATGGTTCCAGCTGAACCTGAAACCCGATAGTGTCGGCGCAAGGGAGGCTTCGCACAGACACGACGAGCGCTGGCGATGAGATGACTTCAGCCGACAGCCATCGGGAAACGCGAGAAGAATAGGACAGCGATGTGCCTTATCCGTCTACTTTGATCGAGCGTAGCGTAGGTCCCGGAGAGACGTTGACCACGCGCGTGTACGCGCGCGTTCGTACCGACATCATCAAGGGCAGCCTGAAGCCCAACGCAAAGCTCAAGATCGAGGAGCTTCGGGAGCGCTACAACATCGGGGCGAGTCCGATCCGCGAAGCCCTGAGCCTCCTGTCGTCAGACGGGCTCGTTGAGCGCATCGATCAGAGAGGCTTCCGCGTCGCGAACATCAGCCGAGACGAGTTTTCCGATATCTTGCGGGTGCGGTGTTGGCTTGAAGAGCGCGCACTGCGCGAATCGATCGCGAACGGTGACAGTGCCTGGGAAGAAGCGCTGGTTCTTGTCGGCTACCGGATCGCAAAGGAACCGAGATCAAGCGGTCACGGGACAACGTTTCGCGCCAATGATGGATGGGAAGTGCTCCACAAGGAGCTCCACATGACGCTGATTTCCGCGTGCAAGTCACCGATTTTGCTCGAGTACTGTGACCAGCTGTATGATAAGAATGTACGCTATCGGCACGTGGCGTTCCGGGCGCCCAATCAGAATCGCGACACCAGCGACGAGCACGAGAACATTATTCAAGCGGCGCTCAGTCGGCAGGCAGATCTCGCCGTCGAACGGTTGATCGCACACTACGAGAGAACCGGCGCGATCCTGTTCGACGCGCTGGACTGAGCCTTGTCGGCCCAGGGCGCGCCGATCCCATATCTGTTTCCGTTTTGCTATTTGATGGCGTCAACGAGGACAAAGGCGATAAGACACGGCTCCGTTCCGCGATTTGACCACGCGTGATTTGTCCCCTGTTGGACGACGGTATCGCCAGCCTTGAGCAGGATGTCCTCGTCGTCCATCAGCATGTAGATTTCACCCGTTAGAATGACCGCGTAATCCACCGAGTCGGTACGGTGCATGAAGGGGTGGCGCGCATTCTCGACAATGTTGGCTGCCGCACCCATTTCAGCAAATGCGGACTTGCCATCGAGCGTCGCAAGCACGTCCGGGTCCTCTGGATCGAACTGCACGATCCGGAAGATCGAGCCGTTTTTGGGTGGATGGAGGACAAGCGGGCCGTCAACGGGGTCGTCGTGGCGCTCCATCTGGGCGGGAACCGTATCAACCTGCCAGAGGTTGGTCAGCGTGACACCCGGCCGATTTGGGCGTTGGAGAATACAGCTGGCCGTCTCGTCCATGATAACGGTGGCTTTGCCGTCCGCGTCGTGGCCGGTGACGACCCGCCTGATGTTGCGCCCCATATTGCTCTCCTTGATTGCCAGATGTGTACGTTCTCATCGCCCGCTAAACGGATGCCGGGTTCGTCGCCGCCTTCGCGCGTCGGTCTGCGACGACCAGGAGCAGCAACGCAGTTGCGCCGGCCATGTCCGTAACGATCCCCTGATGGAGCAAGGCAATACCAGCCGCGGCAACGAGCGGCCGTCGCAGCAGTCCAAGCGGTGATCGCAGCTGCCCCACGACGCTGGCGGCGATCGCGAATACGCCGATCAATCCGGAGGCGGCAGCCAATCCGATCTCAAGCCACGTTCCGTTCATCATGAGCGCCGGGCCGAAGAAAAACATGTATGGCAGGATGTAGCAGGTGATGCCGTACATGAAGGCGGTCCAGCCGACTTTGTTGATATCGGCCTTGGCGATGCCGGCGGCGACATACGAGGCGAGCGCGACGGGCGGCGTTATGGTCGATACGCAGCCGTAAAAGAAGACGAACATATGCGCTGTGAGAAGCGGGACGCCGAGTTCGGCAAGGGCCGGGGCCACGACCGTCGCCAGCACGAGGTAAGCCGCCGTTGTCGGCAGCCCCATACCCAGGACGATTGCCGTGATCATCGTCAGCGCCAGCGCAATCAGGGTGATGCCACCAGATGTCGATATGATCAGGCTGGAGATTTTTGAGCCCAGCCCGGTGATGCCCAATGTGCCTGCGATGATACCCGCGGCGGCACAGGCCGCTGCAATTGGTACAATACTCTTTGCGCCCAGGGTGATTGCGCGGGCCGATTTCACAAGGATGTCCGTCGAGATTCGCCGCGTCCAAAGTACGTGGCAGACAAGAAGCACAATGATCGAGATGTAGGAGGCCTTGAACGGCGAATAACCGTTCAGCATCAACGCGATCATAGTGATGAACGGGATGATGTACTGGCCGCCCTTGAGCGTGACCATCAGCAGCGATTCATCGTCCGTCTCGTCTTGTGTGACGGGTTTGATATCGCTTTTGACGGCGCGGAGGTGCACGACGAACAGGACCGAGGCGAAAAACAAAAGCGCCGGAATGAGAGCGGCCGCCATGATGTTCGTGTACGGCACGCCGATGACCTCGGCCATGATAAAGGCCGCGGCGCCCATGACCGGCGGCATGATCTGCCCGCCGGTGGAGACGACGGCTTCGATTGCGCCGGATTCATGGTTCTTGTAGCCTTCCTTCTTCATCATCGGGATGGTCAGCGTGCCGGTGACGGCGACGTTGCCGGCGGCCGAGCCCGAGATCATTCCGAGGAGCGTGCTGAAGAGCACAGCGGTCTTTGCGCCCGCAGCCCGCATGCCGCGCGTGATGCGGCTGGCGATTTTGAAGAAGAAGTCGCCGGCGCCGAACTCGCTGAGGAATGCGCCATAGATTGCGAAGAGGACGATGTAGGTCGCCGACACGCCGATTGGTAGGCCGTAAAGCCCTTGCGATGTCGTCGTCAGAAACTCGGACATGCGGGTGACGGAGTAGCCGCGGCCCTCAAGCACGCCCGGCAGATAAGGACTGTAGAACGGGTAGGTAAAGAAGACGAGACAAATGACAGCAAGGATCAGTCCGACGCCGCGGCGGGCGGCCTCCAGCACGAGCAAAAGGATGACCAGACCGACAGTTGCGTCAAGCGGTTCCGTTTCGCCGCCGCTGAAGGCGATGTCCTGCCAGCGACTGAGAATGTAGAGTGAGCTGCCGATCGCGGCGCCAACCAATAACAAGCTGAAAATGCGATCGAGAATATTGCCCTGCCAGCGTTCGAGCGTGGGCCGCATCATGAACAGCAGCGACAGCATCATCAGAAGATGGAAAACCCGAACCTCACGTGTCGAAAGCACAAACAATCCCGACACGTTGAGAAGATGGAACGCACCGATTGTGAACGCGAATGCGGCAATGACCCATTCGAGGCCGTTGTCAAACTTGCTTTTCATGTCGGCGCTCCGCATCAACGCACGGGATGGGCGAGCCGGCTTGCGTGCGGCCCGCTCAACCGATCCGATTCAGATCGGCGATCGTGTGGGTTACTTTTTGAAGTAGCGTGCAGCACCCGGATGCAGCGGAATTCTCAAGCTGAGCGAGCGCTCAGGCACAATTTGGCGCGCGGACGCGTTAGTTACGCGCAGTTCATCCAGATTGCCGTAGATCGCCTTGGTGATTGCGAACGCGCGGTCGTCGCTCATGTCGGCATTCACGATCAGCATGTTGTTGACGCCAAGTGCGATGCCTTCCGACGGGGTCCGGTAGACGTCCCTTTTGACAACGACCTTGTTGTAGTTGGGGTACTTTTTCAGCGCGGCGGTCATGACGTCGTCGGCGAGGTTGATGAACTTCAGGCCCTTGTTGGCGCGCGCCTGCATAACCGCACCGGCCGGATATCCGCTCAAGGCAAATGCCGCATCAACGTTGCCGTCTGCCAGTTGGCTGAAGCCGTCGGCATAGGACAGGAAGCTTGGCGTGATGTCTTTAATGGTCATGCCGTGCATGCCGAGGACCTGGCGCAGGAACGGCAGCGTGCCGCCACCGGCAGGACCAACCGCGACGCGCTTGCCTTTGAGATCCTTGATGCCTTTGATCGCGGAATTCTCGAGCGTCATGATGTGCAAGATGCTGAAATGGAGGGAGCCGATTGCCCTCAGGTTCATCTTGCCGCCTTTTTTGTACATCGCAGCGCCCTTGTTGGCGAAGACGGCAAGGTTGTTATTTGTAATGCCGATGTCGACTTCACCTTTGGAGACGAGGCGCGGGTTTTGTACGGAGCCTTGGGTGACGATTGGCACCATCGTCAGGCCGTCTGCATGCTTGTTGATGAGCGAGGATAGGCCTTGGCCAAGCGGATAGAACGCGCCGCCCTGGCTTGCTGTTCCCATCCGCAGTTCTGCTGCAGGCACGCTCGCAGCCGTTGCGGCAACGCCGGCCGCTACAATGAGCGCCGATAATCCTGTTTTGATAAACTTCATGGTCGTGTCTCCTCCCGTGTTAAGCGGCCGGTTGTTGTGAATGCGTCCGGCTTCGAAAACGATGCAGTGTCTACTTCTTCGATTACGGCTGGATTTGCCCACTCCTCTTTCGTTTCGTCGCGCGTTGTCGAAGCCTGCTGCGCCTCGCTGTTATCGACTCCGTATTCCGGGCATAAAATCTCGGGCGACGCTTAAAAGGCGGCTGTCGGATGGCGAAATAAGGTCGCCAACCTCTTTCGACCGTGCAACGGGCTGTCGATTTGCAAATGCCTCGTGGTTGTCGGCGATTGATGTGAGATCATAGAGATAGTTGACCATCACGCCGTAGGAGTTCTTCAGGCCGGACGCTGATAAATCGGATGCCCAGTTCACGCGTTCGACGCGTGCACCGTTTCCAAGATGAAAACGTGCGACCGGATCTCCAGGCCCGCGAGGGTTGCCTTCGCCAACGAGATAGCGCGCAGTGAGCGGCAAGAGGGCGGACTTCAGAGTTTCGGCGTGTGATCCGTCGAAGCGTTCGGCCCTGGCTTTGTCCAATAGACGATCGATTGCCGCTGGAAGTTCGTCGCTGTCAGCTGCGGCAAGCAGTTCCGATGCAACAGCCTCCGGGATCATGGCAGAGAGGTCCGTTTGCGGATTCTCGACAAATCTTCGCAGACCGGGAATTGGCGAGAGCGTGGCAAATGTCTTGAGATTTGGAAGTTCGCTGGCGAGATCCGTTGCAACCTGCTTGATCAGGAAGTTGCCAAAGGCGATGCTGCGAAGGCCGGGTTGGCAGTTGGAGATCGAATAGAAGACCGCGGTATTGGCCGAGGCCGCCAATTCCATGCCTCTGACTTTTGTGGGCATCGGCGCCCGCAGGATCGGTTCAATGCGATCCGACATCTCGGAGACCAATGCGATTTCGATGAAAATCAGCGGTTCATTTGGAAGGGCCGGGTGGAAGAAACCAAAACACCTGCGATCGCCACTTAGCCGGCGTTGCAGGTCATCCCAACCGTCGATCGAATGCACCGCCTCGTACGCGATCAGCTTCTCCAAAATCGATGCGGGAGTGTTCCAGTCAATGCGCCGCAGCTCGAGAAATCCCCGGTTGAACCAGGAATTGAACAAGTGCTTCAGGTCGTCGTTGACACCGTTGAGTTCCGGCGCCGATCGCAGAACGCCCAACAGGTCTTTACGGAGGTTGACGAGCAGCTGCGTGCCGCCCGGCGCCATATTGGCGCGCCGGAAGAGTTCCTGACGCGGCGGCTCGACAGCGGCGATAAGCGCGGACATCGTGTGCTGATTGGCGTCTGCACGCCAGGCATCCATCGCCCGTTGGACGGCGTCCGGATCCGGATCATAACGCTCGGCAAGAAGCGTGAACACCTGGCGACGTTGTTCAGCATTGGCCTTGGATAGAAGTTCGACGAACTCGACGGCAATCGCCGTGCCGAGGACTTCACCACGTTGGGAAATGAGTGCGTCGGCAAGTTTCTGTGCGCGTTCGACGAAGCTGTCGTTGCGGTTGACGAGAGTTACGCTCAGTTCCGGCCGGCGAGAAAACAGGCGGCTGAACTGGTCGAGGTAGCGGAGCGGACGTGACGCGATGCTGGTCGTGGCAACCGGCGCAACGGTGACGGCCGTATTCTCGATCGGCTGCAGCTCCGTTTTGCGTTTGAAGTCGGCAAGGATCTGTTCACGATTTTCGTCGAGAAGCGGCGCGGCTGGTCGTGTGGCGGGATCCGCAAAGCCGGACAGCTTGATGGGATTGCCGGCCATCGCAAGTTGACCTGCAACGGGATGATTGGTTTCGACGATCATGTTTCGCGCGCGCACCTGCGGGTCTGCCACCACTTGATCGATTGTGTTGATTGGCCCGGCCGGCACGCCGGCGTCCGTCAGGATCGAGATCCAGTCTGCGGCCGGTTTGCCGGCCAGCGTTGCATTCAACTCGGCAAACAACGCTTCCCAGTTTTGCGTGCGCAGGTCGTTCGACCGAAACCGCGCATCGGCCTCCAAATCCGTTCGTTCCATCGCGGTGAGAAGCTTGGCGAAGAGGCTGTCGTTTCCGGCGGCCAATACGAACCATGTGTCTGCGGCGCTAAAGGCTGCGAAGGGTGTGATCGTCGGATGCCGCGCGCCGATCGGTCCGGCAATGTCGCCGGACGCGACATACCTGGCGATCGCGTTTTCAAGCAGGGCGACCTGGCAGTCCAGCATCGCGACGTCGACTTTGATCGCGCGCCCAGTTGTTGCACGATGCAACAAGGCCGCGTTGATGCCGATGGCTGTGAACAGGCCTGCTGCGATGTCGCCGATGGCCGAGCCAACACGTACGGGCGGCCCCCCGGGTGTACCCGTAATGCTCATAAGGCCGCCCATGGCCTGCACGATCATATCGTAAGCGGCGCGGTTAGCATAGGGTCCCGAATGTCCAAATCCTGACGCGGCGGCGTAGATGAGGTTTGGAAACTGTGTGTTGATGTCGTGCCAGCCGAAGCCCAGGCGTTCCATCGTGCCGGGGCGAAAGTTCTCGACCAGAACGTCGGCGCCATGCAGCAGGTCGCGGAACACCTGCCGGTCAGCGTCGTCCTTGAGGTTCAACGCGATCGATTCCTTGCCGCGGTTCAACGATGCAAAGTAAGCCGACTGGCCATTGGTGAATGGGCCGAACGCGCGGCTGTCATCGCCCGTTTCATGTTGCTCGACTTTGATCACGCGTGCGCCAAGGTCCCGCAGCACCATGGTGCAAAACGGCCCTGCGAGAACACGCGTTAGGTCAACGACAGTTATACCGTTCAGTGGGCCATCCATCGCGCGCATGTCCTGTTGGTCTGGTGAGTTTGCGTGTGAGATCGCGGTTGTCGTATCACGCAAAACTGGTGCGATAGAGGCTTTGATTTGAGCCGCAGGTGCCGGCGTATCGTTGGCCGTGTTCCGGGGTGCGGATTTGAGCGGTCCATTCATCGCAACGGCACGATCTGCATCTGTCGGGTGCCAGTGGCGCCCGCCATGCGGTTTGACCGGCTGGCTCTGGGTGCGCCAGCCGAGTGACGACCAAAAGGCGCAACGCCCCGATTTCGGCATCCATAAATCGCGATTGCCGATCGCGGCGCAACCAGGTCGGTCTGTCCATGACTCAAGCACTCTGCTTGATGTGCAGCCCGATTATAACAGCGATATTTTCACTATGGCAATATAAATATCGATATTATTTGCCTCGTTCTCTCAAGTCGCGATGGCGGTGTGTGATGCGTAAGGCGGCTCCAGGTGTCAGCGCTGCGACAGCGGTGAGGTTCGGCGGAGCCAACCCACACCGCGTTCTGCCGGATTTCCCGGTCGGCCCAACGGCCCGATGTCACGAATGGCCCAACGACATCGGATGTGTCCGATGTCCTTGGCTTTGAAACTCCGAACTCGGAAGCGTCCGAGTGCGGGGCAGGGGTGCGGGCAGGTTCTAGCGAAACGCCACATGATCTAGCTGTCTCCATGCGTGGAGTTCGGCTGCTTTCTGCGCGCAACATTGCGGATTTCGACTTTGTGCGAAGTTGACAAGTTTTCGTCGAATGTATGACTTGTCATACAAGTTCGGCCGCAACGAAAGAAGAAGCCGTAAGCCCCGGCCGTGCTTCAGACAAAGCATTGTCACTAGGGAGATCTGAAATGCTGACCCATAAAGTGGCCGTCGGTTTGGCGACCGCAACAGCTCTACTTGCGAGTGTAACTGTCAGCGCTCAAGCCGCTGAATGGCGCGGTTGGAACATCCATAAGCCGGGCTATCCCAATACCATTGCAATGGACAAGTTCGCCGAGATTTTGAAAGAGAAGTCCGGCGGCAAGATTACGCTGAAGATGTTCCATTCGGGCACGCTCGGCACGCAGCCTGACGCGATTGAGCAGGTCCGCATCGGCGGCTTGGAGATCGGCAACTTCAATCTCGGCCCGATCGGCCCCGTCGTTCCGGAGGCCAACGTCGTATCGCTGCCGTTCGTCTTCCGTGACACCGGCCACATGTATCGCGCGCTCGACGGCAAGGCCGGTGACCTCATCAGCGCGGGCATGGCGAAGAAGGGTTTGATTGCGTTGGCATGGTATGATGCCGGCGCGCGGTCGTTCTACAACTCCAAGAAGCCGATCATGAAGCCCGAAGACGTTAAGGGCATGAAGGTTCGGGTCATGAACAATGACCTGTACTCCGGGATGATTTCGGCACTTGGCGGAAACCCGTCTCCGATGGCATTTGCCGAAGTCTATCAATCACTCAAAACGGGTGTGGTTGACGGTGCCGAGAACAACTGGCCGTCATACGAGTCGACCGGGCACTTCGAAGTTGCCGGCTTCTACTCGCTGTCTCAGCATCTGATCATTCCGGAGTGTGTGTGCATCAACGCCAAGGTGTACGATGCGCTTTCGGACGCTGACAAAAAGCTTGTGAAAGATGCAGCGCGCGAGTCTGCCAAACTTCAGCGGGAACTCTGGGCCAAGCGCGCGAAGTCAAGCCGCGAAAAGGTCATGAAATCCGGTGTGAAGTTCAACGACATTCCGGACAAGAGCGCGTTTCAGGCGGCGATGAAGTCGGTGTACGACAAGTATCTGGCTGCCAATCCAGATATCAAACCGCTCGTCGAGCTGATTCAAAACACGAAGTAAACGCACTTCGACATCGGACCGTTGCCGCGCTGTGTGTTGCGCGGCAACGGATGGTTTCGGGGCTTGTGCAGGCCAGCCATTGCGCCTGGCGCTGCAGACGTATCGCGAGCAAAACATGTCCGATAGCAAGCCGAAGATCACGTCATTCTACGACAAGGTCCTCAACGCGATTTGTCAGGCCAGCCTGTTGGTGTCGGGCGTGGCGATGGTTGTCCTGACGGTCATTTTTGGATGGCTGGTGTTCGGGCGCTACGTTTTGAATGCGACACCAACCTGGGTTGAGCAGGTGTCGTTATTGCTTGTCATGCTGATCGGTTTTCTCGGCGCGTCAGTTGGCATTCATCAAAACACGCATCTGGGTGTTTCGTATTTTCGCGAAGTCAGCCCGCGGCCGGTACGGCGCGTGTTCGAGTTCGTTTCCCATGTGGTGTTGATGGTTTTTGGCGCCGTGATGATGGTGAAGAGCTTTGAGCTCGTGGTGTTCAAGTGGACGACTGATATTCCACTGATCAACGTGCCAGAAGGGTTGCGGGCGATCCCCATTACATTGTGCGGCGCCTTTACCTGCATGTACTCCATTGGCCACTTGATCCACTTCTTCGGCAATTCGTCCGCCGCCCAGTCAGACAACAACGAACAGTAACCGGATTGCCGATATGGGCCTTGCCATTCTCCTGGGTATCTTTGCCATCTGCGTCGTGATCGGAATTCCGGTTGCGTTTGCGCTTGGGATCGCTGCCGTAGCGACCTTCTGGTATGAAGGCCTGCCTCTTATCATCGCGTTTCAACGCATTGTGTCGGGCATCAACGTTTTCTCGCTGATGGCGATCCCGTTCTTTATCTTTGCCGGCGAGCTTATGTTTCACGGCGGCATTGCGATGCGGCTTGTGCGATTTGCATCGGCGGCCGTTGGTGCGGTGCGCGGCGGGCTGGGCATCGTGAATGTCTTTTCGTCGATGCTGTTTGGTGGCATTTCCGGTTCGGCGGTCGCGGACATCTCGGCGCTGGGCTCGATCTTGATTCCGGTCATGAAAGAGAAGGGCTACGACGACGACTATGCGGTGAACGTCACAGTGACATCGTCAATTGCCGGTATTTTGATTCCGCCCAGCCACAACATGATCCTGTTCGCCGTTGCGACGGGTGGTGGGATCTCCATCTCGCAGTTGTTCTTGGCTGGTGTGATGCCTGGCGTGCTGATGTGCATCTGCCTGGCGGCGGCGGCATACGTCATTGCGGTCCGGCGCGGGTATAAGGCAGAAACCTTCCCGGGAATTGGTCCGCTGTTCTTCAACTTCATTACCGCGCTGCCAGGATTGTTTACAGCGGTGATCATTGTCGGCGGTGTGCTGAGCGGCGTGTTTACCGTTACGGAGTCCGGCGCGTTCGGAACGCTTTATGCCTTCATCATCACAATTGTCGTTTATCGGGCCTTGACGTGGGAGAACTTCAAAATCGCCGTCGTGAACTCTGTGCGGACGACGTCAATGGTGATGATCCTGGTCGCCTGCGCAGCGGCGTTTGCTTATATGCTGACGTTCTATCAGGTTCCGTCGAAAATGACGGAGTTCATGTTTAGCATTTCAGATAACCCGATCGCCATTATTTTAATGATCAACATCATGCTGTTGTTGCTGGGTATGATCATGGATATGGCAGCGCTCATTCTGATCTGCACGCCGATTTTCCTGCCCGTGGCGCAGGCCATTGGCATCGATCCGCTCCAGTTCGCAATGATCATGCTGATGAACCTCGGGCTCGGACTATGTACGCCGCCGGTCGGGGCCTGTCTCTTTGTCGGGTGCGCTGTTGGCAAGGTGCCTATCGAGCGCGCCGTGCGAACGATCTGGCCGTTTTACGCGGCCATCCTCGTGGCGCTGATGCTGACAACATTTATTCCGGCCATCTCGCTCACGCTGCCAAACTTGATCGCGAATTAGGCCATGGTTGACCTGAAACTAAGGCTCAACAAACACGAACGGCTCGCCGACCAACTCTATGGTCAGCTGCTGGAGAGTATTGTGTCGGGGCAACTTACGGAGGGCGATAAGCTTCCGTCGGAAAACCAGATTTCGCGATTGTACAGCGTGTCGCGTCCAGTCATTCGCGAGGCGCTGCTCAGGCTGCAGGCCGACGGCCTGGTCTACTCGCGCCAGGGGGCCGGCACGTTTGTCAAAGCCCGTCCGCCGCAGGGATTGATCCAATTTGCAGAACCGTCGGACGTCGCCGGTCTGTTGCGGTGCTTCGAAGCCCGTCTGCCGTTTGAGGGGGCTGCAGCTGCGCTCGCGGCGCAACGTGCAACGGCTGAAGACCTCGATCGGATCAAGGCGACCTTTCGAGAGTTAGAAGCCGCCTTGAAGGGCAGCGAGTTGGCCGACGAAGCCGATTACGCCTTCCACATTGCGATTGCGCGGGCGACCGGGAACGAGTTCTTCGTGAGCATCCTGGCGTCACTTAACAAGGCAATGATTGGCGGGATGCGTGTTGCGTTGAGCATCTCGAAGCGGGGATCTGCGGAACGCATCAGTCGGATCCGCGAAGAGCATCGCGCGATTGTGGACGCCATAGCGACCGGCGACTCGGCCGGAGCTGATCTCGCGATGCGCTATCACATCCACCGGGCGCGTTCGCGCGTCACGGATCACATGCGCGATCGATGACTGATGACCCGGCCGTCCGACGGTTGGAGACTGAATAGGGTCGGACAACAACAGACCTGAAAACCGAGATGAAGGGCTGCGCGACATGGCAAGTGATCTCAAAGACAAAGTGGTGCTGGTGACGGGCGCAAGCACCGGCATAGGAGCAGCGGTTGCCAAGGGTTTTGCAGCAAATGGTGCGCGTGTGGCAGTGCATTACGGCTCGAGTTCGGATGACGCGCAGGCGGTGAACTCAGCAATCCGAGCGAGCGGAGGTGTGTCGGACGCTTTTCAGGCTGACGTGCGTTCGACGGAGGAGGTTCACGGCCTCGTTGCGAAGGTGGTCGCTGAGTTTGGCGCGCTGGACGTGCTGGTGTGCAACGCCGGTGGACTGGTGGCGCGGCGGGCGCTTCCCGAGCTAACGCCTGAGTTCTATGCGGAGGTGATGGATTTGAATGTGCGGTCCGTCATGGACTGCTGCGTTGCTGCCATTCCGCATCTCGTTCAGTCTCAAGGGAGCGTGGTCGTTACGGGATCGCTGGCAGCGCGCATGGGCGGCGGAAACGGTGCAAGCCTCTATGCAGGGGCGAAAGCCGCTATCGGGAACATGGTCCGCGCATATGCGCGCGAATATGGTGGACAGGGTGTTCGCTTTAACGCGGTGTCGCCCGGCACGATTTCTACGCTGTTTCATGAGCGCCATACACCCAAAGACGTTCTGGACGGCATTCAAGCTTCAATACCGATGAAACGACTTGGCACGCCTGAAGACTGCGTCGGCGCCTATCTCTATCTCGCGTCATCGGCCATGTCCGGATATGTGACGGGCCAGGTTATTGAGGTGAATGGCGGACAATTGATGCCATAGGCTTTTTGCGCTGTGCAAACGCATCGCGATAGTACCGGGAAATCGATTGGCCCTTCGGGACCAGCATTTGAAGGGGAACAATCATTATGTCACTTCAACAAAGCACCAAGGAAAAACTCAAACGCGTCAGCACGGCAACCATATGCACGGCCTTGTTCAAGCGCGGCTTGCGGCAGCAGATGGTGCAAGATGTGCGACCGTTGTCTCCGATGAAAGACGTGATGGTCGGCGAGGCATTTACACTGCGGTATATGCCAGCGCGTGAGGACTTGAACACAATCGATGTCTTTCAGGATCGGGAACATCCGCAACGTAAAGCCATCGAAGTGTGCCCGCCGGGCGCAGTTTTTGTGATCGACAGCCGTAAGGATGCCCGTGCGGCGTCTGCCGGTTCTATTCTTGCGACCCGCTTGATGCAGCGTGGCATCGCAGGGCTCGTGACGGACGGCGGATTCCGCGACGCCGATATCATAGCTGACTTGGATATGCCGTCGTTTCACAGCCGACCGTCAGCGCCGACCAATCTGACATGTCATCAGGCGATTGAGTTCAACGGGCCAATCGGATGCGGCGATGCGCCGGTTTTTCCGGGCGATGTTGCTGTCGGCGACAACGACGGCGTGGTTATTGTTCCCGCGGACCTTGCCGACGAAATTGCTGACGAGGCCATCGAAATGACGGCGTATGAGGATTTCGTCACGGAGAAGGTGCAAGAGGGGTCTTCGATTTTCGGGCTTTATCCAGCGACCGACGACAACGCGCTCAAAGAGTTCGACAAATGGCGTCAAGCCAACGGCCGCTAGCGGCTCAAGTTCAAACAATGCACGGGCATGCAGAGATGCAATGTGTCCGTCTCATCTGCGAAGTGCGTCACGTTTGATTTGATTATAGGTCTCTGACCTAATATATCCTGCCATAGCTGTTGCACATGGCGTGGTGGCGATGACGGCAGGTTGCGCAAGGAAATCCAAGGGCGAAGCCCGTCGTGAGGCAATTGAGGCCGCAGCGCGGCGGATGCTGCTCGATGAGGGCTATGCCGGCGTTTCGTTGCGCAAGATATCAGCGCAACTTGGTATCTCGATTGGCAACCTGCAGTACTATTTTTCAACCAAGGATGCGCTCGTTGAAGCGGTGATCACGGGCGAGACGCACAAGCCGATCGACATGCTGCGGGATATCTCCTGGAACCCCGACGATGTTGGGCCGAGCATCCGAGAGGCGGTTGCGTCACTCATGCGATACTACGCTGGGGAAGCCGGCCGTTTCTATGTGATCATGGAGTCGTTGGCGCTGCATGACCCGCGCTATGCCGACCTCAAGGCGGACGGCTATGCTTACATTCTCGGTCATGTCGAACAGTTGGTCTGCCGCATGGCGCCGCATTTGGGTGGCGACCGGCGTGCACGGCTGGCGCATGTCCTTGTTGCGCTGATTGATGGCGCATCGCTGCAGGTTCAGTGCGCGCGTGGTCGCGCTGATCACGATGGGATCGACGCACTCATTGCCGATGTCTCGACCGCAATCGAAAAGCTCCTGAACAGTTGGGAATGATCATGCACTGGCTGTATTTAAGTCTGGCTATTTTCGCTGAAGTGGCTGGAAGCGCGGCGCTGAAGCAGTCTGACGGGTTCACGAAGCCTGGCTTCGCCATGATCTCGATTGCGAGTTTTGTAGTCGCGCTGTTCCTCTTGTCGCTTGCGCTGCGCGACGTGCCGCTCGGCATTGCCTATGCGATCTGGGCCGGTGTTGGCATTGTTCTCGTTTCACTGCTGGGTGTCGCGGTGTTTCGTCAGGTGCTGGACGTGCCTGCATTGGTCGGCATTGGCCTCATTGTCGGTGGCGTTGTCGTCATCAACACCCTGTCGCGTTCCGTTTCCCATTAGCAACCTGCACCAACCAGGAGAGTCCAGATGATAGCCTGCTCGTTTTGTGGATTGGATGCCAGATCGGTAAATGCGCTCCTGGCGGGTCCCGATGTGAATATCTGCGATCAGTGCATCGCTGTCGGTGTGCGGACCATTGCCGTCCGCGATGCGCTGCAGCAGCCGGAGTTGACGGTGGACGAACTCGCGGGAACTGGAGATGAAGCACTGCTGCACGAAATGGCGGCAACGTCGCGGCTCGTCGACAAAAACAGGGACCGACTTCAGTATCAGGTTGAGGAGCTGCGTCGCCGCGGCGTAGACTGGCGCGCAATTGGTGCATCGCTTGGTGTGTCCCGCCAAGTCGCCGCGGAGCGATTTGGATAGCACCTGGAGCTCAGGCGTGTTGGCAGCGCCATCCGTGGTTGGGCTGCGTGGTAAGTCCTGTTAAATCTCACAGACTCTGTCTTGTCAGTAAGTCAGAGAAAATTAGACGATATGACATCAACGCTCTTTATACGCTGAAACACGGTTCTCGACGGCCAGAGAGTGATTGCAACCCATCGCAGTTGCCGCCCAATGTTGACAGTGCATACAACTTAAAGTAGCGTTCCAGGTGATGTGCCTACGTCGCATTTCACATCTCTTAGTTTAATTTCAGTTCTATTTATACGAGGAATAGTAGGTTATGGCGTGCAATAACTTGAAGGATACTCCACGGGCCCGAATGGGTGCGGGCGATTTACCCTCTCGACTCGCTCGGCATATTGCCGCGGAGGACAGCTCTGACGTCATTGCAGCTGAAGCGGTACGCACATTTGGTGAAAAGCCATCCGTTCGTATGGGTGCTGGCGATTTGCCACCTCGTCTCGCCAGGCATGTTGCGAACCGCAAATGATCAGGAGTGCGGGGTGTCGGACGAGAAGATCGTCGAGTCTTGTGAGGTCACCTTTCACCGGGTCTTCTCAGGTGCACTGCCCCCTTTACGCGCAGATGAATCTGCGCTTGGAACACTCCCGGCCGGTGCCTTCCAGTATTGTGAGCCATTGCGGATGGCCTCACAGTACGGTTGGTATGTTTTTCCTCCCGTTGATATTAAGCTGAAATGGGACGGCACCGATATTTATTATGATCACGGTGGTCAGTGGTACGTGTTGTCGCGCGCGCATCTTTGTCCGGCGTTTTTGGAAGAGTGGGATAAACACGCGCCTCATGACTTGAAAGGGCACGCGCCGCCGTTTTTAACCAGCCTGTTTTCACTTGGCGGTGTTCAGATCTGGTCCGGTCTTTTAATAAGTACCAGCGACATGTGGAGCACCTGGGTTGGGCCAGTCGCCAACTTTCCACAGAATAGAAATATTGCTTGTTACGAAGGTATTGTGGACACAGGCGCGTTCAAGCCTTGGCCGCTGTTTATCAACTTGCGCATTGTTGCCACCGATAGGGTTATTCTACTTCCCCGCAACAAACCTCTGTTTCAAGTTCGACCAATTTTGCGTGCGTCATACGAAAAACAACGACACCATCAAACGGATTATGCCGGCTTGGCAAAACGAACCTCGGATGGTGGTTCGATGGCGGACGAAGACTGGGATGGGTTCCGCAAGACCATCCGGCGCGACGGTGATACTTTGCAACACACGCCTGGGCGTTATGGAGCGGCGCGCAGAAGACGTGTGAAGACCGACGCGTCTTGATCGGCGACAATGGTCGCGAGGTGCGGCACAGATCGACTGTCACACAGATCAATTGTCGCAACGCGGCGCACGGGGATCTGCAAACGCAATGCGCTCATTCCACGTCCTTCGCTCAATCCAGGGCCTGTGCTCTATCCACGACCGTTGCGAAGTGCGGCAGTTTCCAATTGGAGGCGTGGGCTGCAATCCTTGCGCCCGTCATGAACGCGGCCAATCTGGCGGATGGGGTGGGATTCGAACCCACGAGACGGTTGCCCGCCTGCCGGTTTTCAAGACCGGTGCCTTCAACCACTCGGCCACCCATCCAGACGCACCGACATAAACGGGCTGGGCGACGGTCTCAAGAGCAAAGACCGATTGTCCAGTCGTATGACGCGCCAAAGACTGCTATCTGTGCCATCAACCATCATTGAGTCGATTTGCGAGCCCGTCATCTGTTTGGCGCTCACGGTTACGCGATGGTGGACATGGTGCGCGGTGCGGGAGCTGATACCGCGTCCGGCTCGAACCAGAAGAGGATCACGATGACGCCCTATGCGACACGAGATGCCCATTCAATTTGGTTGCGCATCACCAGCTGTTTCGTCGTTGGGCTGCTCGCCTTGGCGGCAGCATCGATGGGGCAGGCCGCACCGTTTCAGACCAAGGCCAAGCAAGCCATCCTGATTGATGTCGGCGCCAACGCGATTCTGTTCGAGAAGAACGCGGACCAGCGCGTGCCACCGGCGAGTATGAGCAAACTCATGACATTGGCCGTGATCTTTCGCGGCCTGATTGAAGGGCGTCTCAAACTCGAAAGTGAGTATACGATGTCCGTCAACGCTTGGCGGAGCGGCGGCGCGCCTTCGGGAACCTCGGCGATGATGGTGCCAGTCAATACCAAGGAAACGCTGGAACAGTTGCTCATGGGCATCATCGTTCAGTCGGGGAACGATGCGGCCATTGCGCTTGCCGAAGCGCTGGCCGGGTCCGAGACGGCCTTTGCTCGGATTATGAATGAGGAAGCCAAGCGGATCGGGCTGACGAACTCGACGTTCATCAACTCAACGGGCCTTTATCACCCCGATCACGTGATGTCGGCTCGTGATCTTGCAAAGCTGGCGCAGTACGTCATAGAGACGTATCCTGAGTATTATGCGTGGTTCAGCGAGAGGCAGTTCAAATACCGACGCCATACGTTCCGGAACAGAAACCCGCTTCTGAGTGCCGGCATGGGTGTTGACGGACTGAAAACTGGCTACCTGTCTCAGGCCGGATTTGGGCTGGTTGCGTCCGCAGAGCAAAAGGGACGTCGCTTGATTCTTGTGGTGAACGGACTGGGCTCGGCCGCGGAGCGCAAGGCGGAGTCCCGGCGGATTATGGAGTGGGGTTTCCGGGGTTTTGCCGAATTCGCGCTTGATGCCGGTGGCGACGTTGTCGGGCATGCGCGTGTCTGGGGCGGGAAGCAGTTCTATGTGCCGCTAACCGGTAAGGGCCCGCTCACGGTGGTGTTGCCGCGGTTTCCAGCCAATCCCAAGCTGAGGGCCGAGATCGTCTACAACGGTCCGCTCAAGCCGCCGGTCCGAAAGGGCGCACAGATTGCGCACCTCAGGGTGCGCACCGCCTCAGGGGCGGTCAATAATGTGCCGCTGTTTGCAGCCGAGACCGTTGAGCAGGGCGGCGTGATCCGAAGAGGCCTTGATGCGGCGCTACATCTTGCATTTGGCTGGTTGCCCTAAGTCCGATCTTCCGGCGGCCGATGGCTGGGTCGGCCGACCTCCAGCAAGGGTTGCAGGGCGATGACGCTGCGTCGGTTTGTTACGCTTGAGGGCGGAGAGGGCTCCGGGAAGTCGACCCAGGTGCGGTTGCTTGCGGATCGCATCGCTGCGGCTGGGTATGAGGCTGTTGCAACCCGAGAGCCCGGTGGCGCGCCGTTTGCCGAAGCGATAAGGACGGCACTGCTGACGCCCCGCCCGGTCGCACCGACCCACCTGGCCCAGGCACTCGCGTTCAACGCAGCCCGCGCGGATCATCTGGCCGAGACCATTCGGCCCGCTTTGGCGCGTGGTGCATTTGTCGTCTGCGATCGGTTTACGGATTCGACGCGTGTGTACCAAGCCCACGCTGGCGATTTGGCGGACGAGACGTTGCAGGTCCTGGACGATATTGTCGTTGGCGACACGCGGGCAGAGCTGACATTTGTGCTCGACATAGATCCGCGGGTCGGGCTGGCGCGCGCGCAATCGCGGCG
>JBCCOV010000005.1:0-70864 GCA_039039985.1 Pseudomonadota bacterium
AAAGGGTCACCCCGGGCCTTGTGCCCGGGGTCCACGTCTCAGCGAACGCGAACGGTCGCGAGACCCGACAGCGGCACGGTCCACGCGTCCAACCAACATCCGAGCCCGCTGAACTCTGGATCCCGGTGACAAGCACCGGGATGACGCCTGTGGACGTGGCCGATGACGTACTATCCCAGGCCGCGCCTGCGGCCCGGCGCGTTGCGCCGCCGTCGCGGAGGGCCCGGCCGCAAGGCCGGAACAGCCCGTGAGCCATAAACAACAAGCACAAATCACGATGCGCGTGCCACGGCAGGACCTGCTGGGCACACTCTTGACTTGTGACTTTATGTGGCATACGGATCATAAGAACATTTAATGAACAAATGCATATTTCTGGCAATCGGAAAGTCACACCCAGCGTGTCCACGGGACAGATTTATGCGCCGTGCTATGCGAAGGAGAAAGGATCGACATGTGCTTGAAACGCGTGCTCGTAGCAGCCGTATTGGTTGTCGCTGTGCCGGCATCGACGCCCCGTGCTGTAGAAATCGAGGGAACGAAGATCGACGACTCAAGGGCAAAGGCGCTGTATGATGCGTTCAAGGAGCGGAAGCAACGTAAGTTGACGCACGATCTCTGGGATGCGGAGAAAGGCCCATGGGCGAGTTACTTGGGCGTCCCATTCAAGAACGGGCTGAGTCCGCGCGAAAAGAAGCTCTACGAAACCGCAGTACGGACTGGGTTATGTGATACGGTTCAGGCCTTGCAGTTGGTTGGTTTTTTGCAGCTCTATCCGTTTTTGCGGTCCGCACATGCACGGTTTGGTGTTTCCCAGATTTTCAAGAACAGTGTGATCGACCGCAGTTTGGACTCTCGGTATTGCTCCGCGCGGTCGAACTTGATCATCGCGATGCGCTATGTCGACGTTTATCAGCTGAATATCGTATTCCCAATCAACTTGAAGCGGAAGCGGCCTATTATGCGTGATCCGAACCGCACGATCACCAAACCTGAACGCGCGCAGAATTCGATTTGCGGTGCGATGTCCTCACTCGTATTCTTAGCCTTTGAGGACGACTATAAACCTGCGATGCGCGATCTGCTGGAGTTCGTTGATCAGAAAGAACTCGTGCAGTTGCCACCAGCTGTCGACTATTACCTGCGCAAGCGGGCGCGGCGCTTAGGCATCCCAGCCGATACACCCTATGGTGATCCCGATCCGGCGTATCACGACTTGGAGATTCGAGACCGGATCGGGATCGAGCTTTACGCGGAGAGGAAGTCTCAGCGAGAGCCGCTTGGCTTGAGTATGTTATGTCCCAAGCCCAGGATTGATTTGCATGACGTAAAATGAGCATGCCGCGTGCAACGTGATGCGTGTGCTAGCCATATAAGCGGCGACAATCAGAGATTTCGTAGTCGTTTTCATAGAGAGGAAGCGCGGTTTGTGCTTTTCTTAAAGGCTTCTCGAGTTCTTTGAGTTGCTTCTTGACAGTATCTAGTTCATTTCTCATCGTTAGTTTGCTGAGACTATCCAATCCGGCGATACTGAGTCCGCGCTCCAACTCGCTCTGCCGCCGGCGCAACGCTTCGACTTCGGGGCCCTTCTCAGCGATTGTTTGCCTTGCTTCGGCGATCAATTGTTCAAGTCTGCGGCATTGGCGCCGTAGCCTGTCCGGCGTGTGTTGAACCATACCATGAGCCCTTTCTGGTGGCATCTTGATATGATCAGCATGCGATGTATTTGGGTTGCGGGGATAAGTCGAACCAGGGTTACCTCCACCGACTGCGTCGATGCAGCCGGCTTGTTGGAATCCGCATTTGATGCTGAGTTAGCGGCTATGCCATCAAACCAGACCAAGACCTGCCAGCGCGGCGCTAACCCGTGCCTTCTGCTCGTCAGTCGCCGGCGCAGTGGGGCGCCGCGCAACGCCGGCCGGCACGCCTTGGAGCTGCTGCGCATATTTGACCAGCGATGGCATGTTGTCGACGCCAACGGCATCCCAAACGGGCATCAGGCGCTCGTGCAGGTCGCGTGCGGTTGTCCAGTCCTGTGCCTTGACCGCGTCCCACAAGCGCACGGACGCTCCGGGCGCGGTCGACAAGATCGCCGCAATCGATCCGCGAGCCCCCAGTTGATAGGAGGGATAGAGTAACGCATCCACTGCGCTGAAGATCAGGTTCCCAGGATTTGCGCGGCGCACCAGATCCGCGAACAGCTTCATGTCACCGGCGCTTTGTTTCACACCTGCGACGCCGGGCACTTCGTCCATAATGCGCAATAGCAAGTCGGGTGACAGATAGCACCACGGGACGACGTTGTAGATCAGGATCGGCACACCGCATTCCGCATGAATCTCGCCAAAATGCGCGACCATGGCGTCGTCGTCGGGTCGGAACAGATAATGTGGTGGCGTAACTTGCAAGGCGACTACACCGAGCGTCTTCACAAGCTGACCACGTGCGGCAACTTCAGCTGTGGAGTTGGCAATGATCCCCGCGACAAGCGGAACTCGCCCGGCGATCGCGTCACGTGTCGCCGCGATCAGCTCCTCATACTCCCCGCGGTCGAGGACATGGCCTTCGCCCGTACTTCCCCCAGCCGCAAGTCCATGCACGCCGTTGTCGATCAGCCAATCAACCTGGGGTTTGACCGCGCTGAAGTCGATCGCGCCGTCTTTGCGAAACGGCGTGGTGAACGGCGCTACGACTCCTTGGAGTGTCTCTAACATACGTTTCCCCATTTCGTATTTTTGTGGGTCGCAGTCTTGGTCCGCTACATCTCAATTTCAATCAGGTTCGGGCCGGCGTTCTCCAGCGCGGAACTGAAGGCTTTGATCAGGCTCTCGCAATCATCGACCTGCGTCGCGGGAACACCCATGCCTTTGGACATGGACACCCAGTCGAGGTTCGGTCGGGTCAACGAAAACATGTCGAGTGCGCGTGGGCCGGGGTTCTGCACGCCGACATTGGTCAATTCGCCAAGCAAGATCTTGTAACTGCGGTTCGAGAATATGAGCACCGTCACGTCGAGGTTTTCGCGCGCCATGGTCCAAAGGGACTGCACCGTGTACATCGCGCTGCCGTCACCTTCCAACGCGATGACTTTCCGGTCGGGACAGGCCAATGCTGCGCCGGTCGCGACGGGCAAGCCATAGCCAATTGATCCGCCCCGGTTGTTCAGCCAGACGTGCGGTGCGGCGCTTGTCGTCATTGGAAAGAAGGCACGCCCGGTCGTGATCGATTCATCAACGACGATTGCGTTCTCAGGAATCATGGCCCCAAGGAACGCCGCCAGCTTGTCCAAATCGATTGCGCCGGACGGTAGGGCCGGCCGATCAAGGCTTGCGATACCCTGAGGGGCCACAGCTTGCGCCTGCGTTGCCGCCACGAGTTTGTCGAGTGTGTCGTCGAGATCGTCGGCAACGCCAGCGAGTTCAAAAGTCTCGCAGCCGTTGGGGATCAGGACGCTGGGCTTGTCAGGATAGGCGAAAAAGGCAACAGGCGTCTTCGATCCGAGGAGGACGACGGTGTCGTACTTCGCCAGCATGGCAACGGCCTGCTCCACGACATAGGGAATCCTCAGAACACCAACACGCCCCGCGCCGCGGTCCATGCGTGCATTGGACCATTCCGTCAGCAGGTCGCAGCCTGTGGCCGCACGGATCTGGCCGGCGAGCGTGAGATTGCGCTCGCTCAAGGCGCCACCACCAAGCAGCAGCAATGTCGTGTCGCCGCGTGCCAGCAACTGTGCGGCCGCGTCGATGCTCTGGTCTTCGACCTGCGCGCGCGCCGGCGTTTCGCTCATTTTCGGTGGCTCACGACCTTCGGTCCACGCGGTGTCACCCGGCAGGATCAGCGTTGCGATTTGACCCGGCGCCATCTTTGCAACCGCAATGGCCTCGGCGCCGTCGCGGGCGACGTCCAAGCCGGACGTGCTGGTCCGGATCCAGTGAGATACCGGGCTCGCGATCCCTTCGATGTCCGCTGTCAGCGGCGCATCGAGTGCAATGTGATAGGTCGCATGCTCGCCGACGATATTGACGATCCCGGATCCGGCCTTTTTCGCGTTATGGAGGTTGGAGACACCGTTCGCGAGGCCAGGACCCAAGTGCAGCAGCGTTGACGCGGGTCTGCCGGCCATCCGGTAGAACCCGTCAGCCGCACCGGTGACCCCGCCCTCAAAGAGACAGAGAACGCAGCGCATGCCGGGCACGCTATCGAGTGCGGCGACAAAGTGCATTTCCGAGGTGCCAGGGTTCGTGAAGCAAACATCGACGTCGCCGGCAAGTAGTGTTCGGACCAGGCTCTCTGCACCGTTCATGTCATCCTCGATCGTTGGTCAGGCTTTGTTTGCACCAACGGTCGCACAGCTGAACGCGCGAAGAAAGTCAGGCCGCATCGCGGGGCGGGTCGAAGCGGCCAACGCACGACACGGATCGCGCAACGACAAAGGCCGGGCGGCGAAGAACTGCGCGCGAGGTTCGAGTTCGGCATTTATGAGCCGACGATTTACGAAACGTCTGATGGCGTGAGATCATGAAGCCGCAAGACCACAGGGCATGCCCAGCCGCCATTTCCGTGGCTCATATGCCTTGCCGTATAAATGTCAAAGCTTAGAGGGTTGGCGTGATGAGACGGTCCGGCCACATTCGGGGCAGACATACTCAATCTGTTCGCCGCGTGCCAATGCCTCGGCGTCTTTGTCGGACGGCGCACATATGTGCTCGTCGACAACAAACGTGCGCCACAGGTGACTGCCGAACTGGCGCAGATCATCAAGCGCGGAGGGCGCATAGGCCCCGACCTTCTCGAGGTTTTTCGGCGTGTTTCCCGCTGAAGACCGATCCATGGCCCTGCCCCGCATCCGCAGTTGTTCTCGCTCGGCCAGGAGTAACGCTGCCGCTACTTTCAATACCGCGATTCATAAGTGACGTGGAAATCCGTGTCGCCACGCAATCCGCATTTCGCGCGATGACTTGTGAATAAGTTGTGTTTATCTATTTCAGATTAACGGGAACGTGCCAAGACAAAGCACTGCCACGACAAATGAATTCAGACTTGCCGAACAATTGAAATTCTTAACGCTTGGTTACGTCGCGTCAAAAATGCGAACATTCAGCACAGATGTCGACGCACAGCCATGCGTAGCCAACAGCTGAGTCTATGACGACTCGTCTGGTGTCTGCCAGGCCTCCGGCCATGCCGCGCTGCCAGTGGCACGTGACGGTTTCGCTGGCACAAACGCCCTGCGAGGCGTCTTGGGAGGTGCCGGTCGCTTCTCATGACCACTTGGATTTGACTTCGGGTCGTCACGCCGCTCGTTCGCAGTGCCCGGCGGGACGAGCAGCAGTCCGCACGCCATAGCAAAAATCGCGCTGAGGGCTCCCGTGCGGAGCGGATAGTCCACGAGCGAGTGCACCATCAGAACGAGGATAATGAGCGCCGCGGACCGTTGCAGTCGGAGTTCGGACTGTTGCCGATTGCGCGCCGATCGATCGTAGACGCGTGCAACATACCAGACGACGAAGAGTGCCATTGCAACAATCGCGAGCACGCCGCCTTCGAGCGGAAACTCCAGCCAGTCATTGTGGGCACGATTGGCATAGGCGCTGAGCAGATCATCCACGTTCTCGAGCGTCGCATAAACCGGGACAAACGAGCCGACGCCGGTGCCAAACGGGAATGCGGCGACGATCCCATCGATCGTGGTGGACGCGAGTGCGACACGCAGGTCTTCAAGCGGATCGCCGGTGAATCGGGTCGCGAGGCGCTGGAGGCCGAGTTGAGCCGCGACCAAGAGCGCGCACGCCATTCCGACAACAATAATGCGGAGTGAGCCATCCAGGCTTGGCAAACGCGACGCCGCTGCCCGCTGTTGTTTATGGGTCGACAGCGCGATGATAGCGACGCCGACGATGACAAGAAACGTGAGCAGTATACCCGCGCGCGACCGTGCCAGAGCCATCCCAAGCATGATTGCAATGACAGCTGTAAACGAAAGAACCGCTTCTACGGATACGATGTTGCGGAGCTTGGGCGCGCGGCTGTCGCGGGATATGCACTGCGCGAACCAGGTGCCGGCCAAAACCATGAGACACGCTAACAGCGCGGCGAAGTGGTTCCGGTTGGCAAAAAAGCCGACGGCTTCCGATGGGTTCGTTATGCTATAGAGACGCAGTGGGCTGTCGGGGCCCTGTGCGACCTGCACAAATCCCAACACCAGTGAGACAGCTCCCAAAGCAGCAACAACGCCGATAAGCGCGAGGCGGGACCGGAACCCGAGTGACGCGACCGCAACGAAGATCGCAAGCGGAACGAATAGCGAAGATGCGGCCACCGCAGTCGATGTTGATGAATACGTCCACGCAGCGCGGGGCTGTTCAGCCGTTATGGCCGGGTCGACGCTTTCGAGGCTGGCGCCGGGAAGTCCTGGTATGAGCTGTATCAGGCAGATGGCCGGGAGGCTGAGAAAAACGGTCCAGCCAATGCGACCGAGTTTCAGACGGTGCGGAGCCGCCCGCCCGGTCCAGATCAGAAGGGACAGAAGTGCCAGGCCTATGAGTTGGCCCGTAAAGTCGCCAAGTGAGCCCTGTCGCGTCGCACCGCCGAACGTCAAGGCGATGGCGATCACAGCGGCAGTCAGCCCCGTTAAAATGAGGTCCGTTCTGTTTGAGCGGCTTAAGACGTCCACAGACCCAATTTCAAGCTTCCCCAATATCAAGCCTCAAGGGCTCGCCGGCTTATCATCACTATCGCAGATCGCAGCGAGACAGGCGATGATAACACCACCACCGATGATTGGCAGAATTGGAATGCGCCGCCGCTCCCGTGGTGCATCTTTCAGAGACCCACCCGTGTCGCGTTCGATTGGGCGGCCCAATCCGGCCGGTTCGAACGTGCGGCATTCATAAAGCGCCTTCACGATCACAACGCTGGACGGACCAATCGTTTCAACACAGCCGTTATCGTAGGCAATCTTGGCAGAACCGTTGGCGCCAACGCTGATCCGGTCGCCAGCCTTGAGCTGCTTGACTGTTGTTACCGCACGAAAACCGGCACCAGAATTCACCATCACGGTGCCCTGAGCGGAGAGCAAGACCGCGGAATGTGCTGCGGAGCCCCAAACCACTGCGAAACAAAAGGCTGCGCACAGGATACGCCACATGTTACCCACACCCTACTTGACAGTGAGTTCCGTGAATAGCGCGTACCTGTAGCGCGAATGAGGACGCCGTCCAATGAAGGGCGGTGACTTGAGATAATCTATCGTCCGGTGCTGTTGCGGCTTAGGCACAACTGTTTTCGGGTAACGTTAAGGGTGCAGTGTTAAGGTGTGCGACCTCTCGCAGTACGTCATTAGGATTGCTGCGCATTATTGCCTTTAAAGCCAAGTGGTACGGTCGAATGAACGACTGTTACCGAATCTGAAGACTCTATGTTTGGTGCGGCGGCGCCGTTGACCGCCAAACCCAAGCGGCCAAAGATACGGTTGGCGCATGTTTGACCTGCATTGCCACATTTTGCCTGGACTGGACGATGGCGCGTCAAGCCTGTCCGTCGCGCTTGATATGGCCCGACGTCAGGTTGACCAAGGCGTGGAGGTCGTCGCCTGTACGCCACACATTTTGCCTGGCGTCTATGCGAATTCCGGATCAGAGATCGTCCCGGCGGTTTCGCGTTTTCAAGAGCACCTCGGCGATGCGGGAATTCCACTGCAGCTGGTCAGCGGCGCAGACAACCACATCTCGCCGAACTTCGTCGCCGACCTGCAGCGTGGTCATCTGCTGCCGATCAACGGGTCGCGCTATGTTCTCGTTGAGCCGCCCCATCACAATCAGCCGCCGCGTCTTGAGGCTGTATTTTGGGACATTATTGCCGCAGGACACGTGCCTATCTTGACACATCCAGAGCGCCTGGAATGGATCAACGTTAAGGGCGGATTTGATGTGTTCCGGCGCCTTCATCAGCGCGGTGTTGGTATGCAGGTCACGGCGGGTTCATTGACCGGGCGCTTTGGCAAGCGGGCAAAATACTGGGCAGAACGCTTGGTTTGCGAGGGTTTGGTCGACATCCTGGCGTCAGACGCGCACAATTTAACCACGAGACCACCTGATCTCGACCGTGGCGCAAGAGCCGCGGAGGGCCTCGTTGGTCAGAATGCTGCGCATCATATGGTTGTCACGGCGCCAAAGGCTATATTAGAGAATAGCAGCGTCGTTGAGCCGCCCGTCCTGCAGGCCGGTGCGCGTAGGAGTCAGTCAAATGCTGCGTATTCTGGCGGCGATGGCCGTGATAGCCTCACTGGGCGGTTGCGCCGCGCATTTGGGCAATCCAGGTAGTGGCCCACAGGCCTTGAACCTCGGCAGTGCGGCACCAGTCGCATCAGCGCCTAAGCCGACCCGCAGCCAGGACACGACGAAGCCTGACACAGCAACCCGCGCGCGCTCAACCAAAGTGGTGAAAGTATCCACTGGAAATTCAAATCACGCGACAACTAAGGTCAAACGGAAGCGCGACGCGAAAGAGGCTGCTACGGTTGCGCGCATCAGCAAAGCCCTGAAGCGTGGGCATGCTCAAGTCGATGACGGCCTTGCAGAAGACGCAGCTTACAGAATTGGTCCGCTGGATGAGATCGAGGTGACAGTGTTCAAGGTCGCCGAACTCTCGCGGTCCTTTCAGATCTCCGAGACGGGAACCTTCAGCTTTCCACTGATCGGTGATGTGCGGGCCTCCGGGAAGACAGCCCGTGAGACGGAGCGCGTTCTGGCCCGGCGGCTTGGTTCGAAGTACTTGCAAAACCCGCAGGTCACCGTCCGGGTGACGGCGTTCAACAGCAAGCGGATCACAGTCGACGGAGCCGTGGTCAAGCCGGGCGTGTACCCGATCACGGGTAGCATGACACTTGTGCAGGCGGTTGCGACCGCAGGCGGCTTGGGCCCGACTGCTAATACAACCGTTGTCGTGTTCCGCGAGAAGGCCGGCAAGCGGTATGCGTCGAAGCATGATCTGAGTGAGATCAGGGGCGGCTCTGCAGAAGACCCTCAGTTGCGGGCCGGCGATGTCATCGTAGCGACGGACTCGTCGCTCCAGAAGGCGCTTGGCCAGGTTCTGAAGGTTTTGCCAATCGCAGGCTTGCTGCTGTAGCCGCCTGAGTGGGCCGATCGAGCTGCGTGCGGCACGCTCGGCATCGTGAGAGTGACACCAAATGTCCGGCGCGAATGAACCTGACAACGAGTCGCCGGACGGTGGCGACAGAAGACCGGTTCCTGTCAATCGGGACACGACGACAGCTTTGGCGCGCGCTCAGGATCGTTATCCCGGCTCCTATGGCGCGCATGACCAGTATCTCGGACCGCCGGATCGCGCAGCTGTCGGGGGCAATGAGCTTGCAGAGCTGATTTATTGGTTACTGCGCCTTGTTCTCAAGCGCCGGTGGTTGATCGCAGCCGTTACGGTGCTCTTTGTCATCGTCGGCTCCTTGAATTCGTTGATGCGGACGCCGCTCTATGTTGCGACCGTTCGGATCCAAATCGATGACCAGGCGCTGAAGATCGTTGACGGTGATACGAGCGGTCGCGCAACCATCGGCAGTGCGTCGGAGTTCTTGCGCACGCAGTACGCGCTTCTGCACAGCCGCAGCCTGGCAGACAGAGTTGTTTCAGCGCTGCAATTGCATGACGACGACGAGTTCTTTGCACCACGCCAAGTATCCCTAACGGGTGTTGTCCGCGAAGCAATCGCCGGTGAACGGAAGGCGGAGCGCGTTCCATCTCCAATCGCAATGCAGTCCTGGGCCATTGGGATCGTCCGCGATAACATCGCAGTTCGGCCGGTGTCCGGATCGCGCCTGGTGGATTTGAGCTACAAAGACCCAAGCCCACGTCGCGCCCAGCGGATCGCGAACGCCTACGCTGACGCGTTTATTGCCGCCAATCTCGACAAGCGGTTCCAGGCCAATGCATACGCGAAAACGTTTCTTGAGGACCAGATTGCACAGCTCAAGATCCGGCTAGAAAAATCAGAAAAGGAACTGATCGAGTTCGCAAAGCGCGAGCGCGTTGTCGTGCTGGGAGAAAAAGCGTCAATCGCCGAAAGCAATCTGGCTGCTGCGAATGTCTCGCTGGGCGCGTTGGTCTCGGAGCGGATCAAGAACGAGCAGCTGTGGCGACAGGTTGAGCTGAGCAACGGTATCAACGTTCCCGAGCTGTTGAAGAACAAGGTCATCGACGGCTTACGCGCGCGCAGAAATGCGCTCACGAGCGAGTACGAGGAGAAGCTGGAGATATTTAAGCCCGGATATCCGGAGATGGTGAAGATCCTCAACAAGATCAAAGAGGTCGATCGCCAGCTGGCGTCCGAGGTGAGTACAGTCCGCGCGTCCTTGAAATCAGCCTATGAAACGTCTCTCGCTGAAGAACGGGAGATGCGCAGCCGCATCGAGAAGTTACGCGCCGGCGTTCTCGACTTTCAGAAGCGGCGCGCCCAGCACAATATCCTGCTGCGCGAGGTCGAGACGAACAAGAAGCTCTACAATAGCCTGTTGCAGCGGCTTCGGGAGCTGGGGGTCGCGTCAGGAGTCGGCACCAACAACGTCTTCATCGTCGACAAGGCTGAAGCACCAGGCGTACCGTCTGAACCACGTTTGTCGCGCGCGCTGTTTTTCGCATTCGGTTTGGGCGTTGGGGGTGGAATAGGCTTAGCGTATCTGCTCGAACTGCTCGATGATCGGCTGCGAACACCAGAGGATGTCGAGGAGCTGACCGGGCTCACGACACTTGGCATCATCCCGCGCGCACCATCGGATGAGGACTTCCAGGCGAACCTGACGGAGACGCACTCGGCCATTGCGGAAGCGTACAGATCGCTCGCGACGGCGCTTCAGTTTTCAAGTGAAACCGGTTTGCCGCGCTCCATTCTTCTGACAAGCGCAGGGCCGTCGGAAGGCAAATCATCAACCGCGATCGCCCTTGCCAGGCAGTATGCCAACATGGGCTTGAAGGTGCTGTTGGTTGATGCCGATCTGCGCAAGCCGTCGTTGCACACCAAGTTGAACTACGACAACAGCATCGGGCTTTCCAATTATCTCACGGGATCGGTCGCACCACCGGAGACCTTTCAAGAAACAGACACGCCGTCCTTGACGTTCATGGCCTCTGGACCAATCCCGCCGAATGCAGCCGATCTGTTGAGCGGTACGCGGATGTACTCCTTGGTTTCGGTTGGTCTGGAGATTTTCGATCTTATCATCATGGACGGCCCGCCGATGTTGGGACTGGCGGACGCGCAACTGCTCTCGAGTGCGACGTCGGTCACGTTGCTGGTTGTCGGGGCGGGCATGCAGCCAAAGGGCGCTGTTCGCAACACCATTCGGCGTCTCGACATGGCGCGCGCTAACGTTGTCGGTTTCGCGTTGACGCGGTTTGACGCGAGCCATGCGGCGTATCAGGGTTACGCTTACTCCTACAGCTATGGCGCAGGTGCATATGAATACGGTGCAACCCGTGCCGCAGATCCGCCAACTGAGACAATTGCTGACAAGACCGATGAGCCGTCGGCGCATCAGCCGCAAGTAGACGACCCTCAACAAGATGAGCCGCAATCAGACGAGTCACAACCAGACGAATCACAAACAGACGGGTCTCAGACGAATGTGGCCGACGAACCAGCAGAAGATAGGTTCGGTGACGAAGCGCGATCTGGCGAAGAGCGCACGCCCGAGGCCAACGATCCACGCGGCGGCTAAGGGAACATGGCCGAGATTGATGCACTCAATGCCGCGATCGGGCTTCAAACTCGGCCGGAGTTCGTTTCAAGAGCACGGCAGATTCAATTGCCGAATGGCTTGACGTTCCTTCTGCGTGTGGCCGCTGGCGATGATGCCGCGGTCGCCGAAGCCAAACGGCGAACCGGCCAGGATGAGGCCTCGCTCAGGCGCGCGGCTCAGTTTTACATAGAGCAGGTTCTGCTCGACCAATCCGCGGATGCTTATCGGGTGCTGGGTGGAACGCCGAACGCGTCCGCTGCCACGCTGCGAACGCATATGGCGCTGTTGCTCCGGTGCTTTCATCCGGACACGGCAGGCCAGTCCTCGCCGCACGTTGCCATCGACCGATCCGTGTTTGCCGAGCGCGTCACGCGGGCCTGGGAGCGTCTGAAGACGCAGGAGCGGCGGACCGACTACGACCGCGAGCGCGCGACGTCGCGTCGATTGGATGCCGAGAAGGGGCGTCGCAAGACACACGCGTCGGGCAAGCAAGGTGGATCCAGAAAAAGTGGCAAACGGCGCGATGCGCGAGTCCAGCAACAGGCCGCCGATCCAAGTTCCGGGCATCTGAGACGGGTAATAGCTGGGCAGGCCACCCTGTTACGCTGGATTGTGACGCGCCTCCGTAGTGACCGATGACCAGCACCACACCACAGTCCGTTGATCGTGATACGAACACGTCGGAACCACGTCAACGTGGTTGGAGCGCCTGGTCGCGTATGGGCCTCTCCGGCACAGTGTTTGTTGCGGGTGCCTGGTTGCTCATGACGCAAAGCCTCCCCTATGCCGTCGCGACTTGGAACCCGGAGTTGGCGCTTTGGCTCAATCCGCGCCACCCGGCACCGCTGCTTGCGCGGGCCACGCAACTCCGAGACACGCTCATCCGTTCAACAACGGCAAAAGACACGGGCTCGGTCGTAGACGTCACCGCGCCTCTCGGGACGGCCGATGCTGACAGCTCAGCGACAGCCGGCACCGAGACGCAAAACCCGAGCGATGAGCGCTCTGCCCGACCCGACACGCAGCATGATGCCGTGCGCGCCGAGATCCGCAAACTCGCACGCCGGGTTCTGGCCGTGGAACCGCTGAGCGCGCGTGCGCACCGGCTGTTGGGAGAGTTCAGTCAGGATCGCGCAACGGCGCGCCGTCACATGCAGGCTGCAGTGGCGCGATCGCGACGGGAGTCGATTGCCGTGCTCTGGCTGCTCAATGATCGGTTTGTTGCTCGGGATTATGCCGAGGCCGTCACGCTAGCTGACATTTTGCTTCGAACCCGCCCGGCACTTGACGACTATGCGATCGGATACATCGCGCGCATTGCGGAAATCCCAACCGGTGAGAAACTTTTGGTCGCCAAGCTGGCAAGGGCACCATCGTGGCGATCGCGGGTGTTGCGCCGTCTGGCACAGTTCACGTCATTGCCGACAACACCTCTAAATATTATGCGCAGCCTCAAAGAAACGGGCGCTCCTGTTCTTGCAGAAGATCAGACGGATTATTTGCAACACCTGATTTCTGATGGCGCAATTGAGTTGGCATACACGGCATGGTTGCAATTGCTGCCAGAGGACGAATTCGCAAAGACGGGTTTTTTGAATAATTCCGGTTTTGAGAGCCGCCCGCGGCCAATCGCGTTCGATTGGCGTATCGATCCTGCCCGAAATGCGATTGCCGGTTTTGCCCCCAAGCCGGGCGTGCCGGACGAACGTGCCTTTCATATCATGTTCCGCAATGGGCGGATTACGTTTCCGAGTCTCAAGCAGACGCTGGTGCTGGGTGCCGGAGCTTACCAACTCGACTGGATGTCTTTAGGTCGGGTTAGAGGAAAGCGCGGGCTGAAGTGGCGGGTCATTTGCCAGTCTGGCGCCACCGTCGCGGAAAGTGAGCCGTTGCTTGGCCGATACTGGATATGGACACGATTCTCGATGCGTTTTGTCGTACCCGATGATGCAAAGTGTCGAAGTCAGATGCTTGAGTTGATTCACGATGCGAGATCCGAGTCCGAACGGTTCCTTGATGGCGAAATCTGGCTCGATGAGTTGTCGCTCATCCGCGCCCCTGACTAGATCGTGTCGCTCTAGCTTGCTTTCGCTCACGGGCTATTCCGGCCTTCGGCCGGGCCCCATCGAGATGGCGCGTTAGCCATCTCGACATGTGAAATGCCCAACGCGGGAACACCCGCGTTGGGGTGGGCGCGCCGCAACGCGCCGGTCCGCATTCGCGGCCTGGGGTGCCAGACGGCTGGCCCGCGCTCAAGTAGCGAGCGCTTGTCGCGAGCGGTAGCGCAACGAAAGACTCGCGTGCGAACAGCGCCATTAAAAGCTCTCGCTTGACTTGAGCGCGCGCTCTTGTTTCAAGCAGGCATTACGGCTTAAACCGTTGCCGATACGATGCTGATGGCAAGATTCGAACATCAGTCGAGACGACGCCTATTGAACGATATTGGCGATTGAGAGCATTACGACCTTTACGGTTAAGTCTATCCTGGCTGGTAGCTGTATCGGAAAAATGAGATTTGTATGTCACTGCGGGGACGCTTTTCTGGAGCGTTTCAGATTGAGCTGGAACCATCCCGCACCCGCTCTCGGCGATCTAGTGGCCCGATCTCAGAGGTGGCCGGCCAAGTGAATCGGGAACGGGGCGTGGGCGGGCGACGTGATGCTGACTATGGTGGAAATGATCTAAGTAATGCGGGATCTAATCGCACCTTTTTCGAGAATAGCGTTTACCAAGATTCGGAAGGCATCCGAGGATGAAATGTTAGCGAGTCAGGATGCCGAAACCGTCTATATCTGCGATTGGCTTCCGCCTGATTTCGGTGCAGTCGGGCAATACAGCCTGCTGTTCGCGAAGGAATTGGCGGAAAGTGGCGAGCGCGTCGTCATTGTTGGGTTAACCTCCCAGGATGCGCGGACGGAGCGGGTTGCAACCACTCGCGGCAGCTTGACCATCGTCCGCATCCGTGCGGACAGCTATGACAAGACCAAGCGTATGGCGCGTCTGATTTGGACCGCGCGCATCAATACGCGTCTGTTGGGCGCGGCATGGCGGCATATGCGTCGTGCGCGACGAGTCATCTTCACGGGAAGCCCGCCGCTGTTCCTGCATTGGATCGCCCCGGCCAATCTCTGGCTTCGCAAGACGCTGACCTACAGGATTACCGACTTCCACCCGGAATGCGCCATGGCTGAGGTGGATCGACCTGGGCCAGGGCTCAGGCTGTTGCAGGCGGTCACGCTATTTTGGCGCCGGCGGGTTGACCGGTTCGAGGTGCTCGGACGCGATCAAGCACGACGGCTAGAAGAGCAGGGCATTGCGCGTTCCCGCGTTCAGCTCAAGCGCGACCCATCTCCGGTTGAGATATCCGAGACAACGGCGCCGCTGGAACGACCCGCCGGCGCAAATGGCAAAACGCTGCTTCTGTATTCCGGGAATTGGGGCGTCGCGCACGACACGGAGACGTTTCTGCACGCCTACCGCTATCACCACTGGCATGACAGCGGGGACGTGGTCTTGTGGTTGAACGCTGTCGGCGGTGGCGCGGCCCGCGTTGCTCAAGCTCTTGAGCAGGACGGTCTGCCATTCATTCAGGGCACGCCCGTTCCACTTGAACAGCTGGCATCGCTCTTGGTGACTCCCGATGCACATTTGATAACGCTGTCGGACCCGTTTGTCGGGTACGTGTTGCCCTCGAAAGTCTACGGCTGCGTCGCGTCGCGAAAGCCTGTGTTGTTCATCGGCAGCGAAGCGTCGGATGTGCATGCGTTGTGCGAGGAACAGCTCGGAAACAACTACTTCAGGTCTGCAACGGGCGATGTTGCGGCTTGCGCTGGCGCGCTGCAGATGATTGGCAAACTGAGCGGTGCCGGCACGAAAGCGGCATTACTTGCGATCAGGGGAAATGGACATGCGTGACGTCAAGCGGGCGTTGGTCTGCGGCGCTGGGGGATTCATCGGTTCCCATTTGGTCAAGCGCCTGAAGCGCGAGGGGTACTGGGTGCGCGGCGTTGACATCAAGTATCCGCGGTTCAGCGAGACGGAGGCAGACGACTTCCTCGTTGGGGACCTTCGTGACTTTGCGGTTTGTCGTGAGGTCGTCGACCGGCGCTTTGACGAAGTATATCAGCTTGCCGCCGATATGGGCGGCGCCGGCTACATTTTCACAGGCGAGAATGATGCGGATGTCATGCACAACTCCGCGCAGATCAATCTGAACATCCTGGAAGCTTGCAAGCGCAGAAATACGTGGCGGGTGTTCTATTCTTCGTCGGCGTGCATCTATCCGGAGCATCGCCAGACGGAAACGGACAATCCCGGCCTCGCGGAGACGGACGCCTATCCGGCGGCCCCGGATAGTGAGTATGGATGGGAGAAGCTCTTTAGCGAGCGCCTCTACAAGTCGTATGCCCGCAATCATGGCTTTCAAGTTCGGATCGGGCGCTATCACAACATCTTTGGGCCGGAGGGCGCTTGGAACGATGGTCGCGAAAAGGCGCCGGCCGCCATCTGCCGTAAAGTCGCAATGGCGGACAATAACGGTGACGTCGAGATTTGGGGCGACGGTGAGCAGACCCGATCATTCCTCTACATAGATGAATGCCTGGAAGGCACCCGACGGCTTATGAACTCCACGTATTCCGAACCGATCAATATCGGTTCAGACGAAATGGTATCGATTAACGGGTTGGCAAATCTGGTTGCCAAAATCGCTGACAAAGACGTGACATTAAGGCATATCCCGGGGCCGCTCGGCGTGCGCGGGCGAAACTCCGACAATACGCTGATTGAGAACGTTCTAAATTGGCGACCGCGGAGTCCGTTGAGCGCCGGGCTTGAGCAAACCTACGGCTGGATTCAAAGCCAGGTCGCGATTGCTCAGCAGCGCGCGACACCACAAGACAACGCATAAGGCAACCGTTTGCGCTGTTCGCAGGGTCGCAGGCTCGCGGCTCGAGCGATGGCTATCCTGTGAGGATGATCCCAGGCTGGAACAGCCGTGTGCGATAAACAACCAGCGCGAGCCAACCGTCTGGCACCCCAGGCCGCGCCTGCGGCCCGGCGCGTTGCGCCGCGCCCGCGCAGGGCCCGGCCGTTAGGCCGGAGTAGCCTGTGAGCGATAAACACCAGCGCGGGTTAGCCGTCGAGCACTGTTCCAGGCCGCGAACGCGGCCCGGCGCGTTGCGCCGCGCCCGCGCAGGGCCCGGCCGTTAGGCCGGAGTAGCCCGTGAGCGAAAGCAAGCGAGAGCAAAGCGGCAACCTTTCCGTGCAAAGATGCAACAGCGTTCGTCTGCGCTCCGAAGCGTGCGGCATAGTGAACGGCTTTATCGACGCGCATTTTCTAGCGGGAACGGCATGGTATACATTTTGCAACGTTCAGTCAGCAATATGCCGATGTTCGCCTGTTTTCCGATCTTGGATCGGTCGCGAACTTCGGAACGAAAAGGGACATGAGAAGCAAGAATTTGCCAGTGTGGTTCAGATCGAGAGACGCTGTTGCGGCTCTCCAATTCTCGCAATAGCTATAGGCCTGCAAGGGGCGGTGCAGCAGTGCTACGATCAATCGGATTGAGTCGATGACTGGAATGGACCTGCAACCGACGACGCCGACGCCCTGGTTAACCGCGATGACACACCCGCGGCGCGAGCTGCTGGCTGTGGAGCATCTCGAACGCCAGGGTTTCCGGACCTATTGTCCGATGGCGTTGAAGCGCATCCGCCATGCCCGGAAATCATGCGAAGCAAGACGGCCACTGTTCCCATCTTACATATTTATCGAGCATAATGCTCAGGCACCATGGCGGCCGATTATGTCGACGGTTGGTGTGCGCAATCTCGTGCAGGCAGCGGGACGCCCGGCGTTGCTTGAAGGGACGTTCATCACGGCCTTGCGTGACCGCGAGATTTCGGGAGTCATCTCGGCTAGGTCTGAGGACTTTGCGTGCGGGCAGCGGGTTTCAGTCGATAGCGGTCCGCTCACCGGATTGATCGGTGAGATCGTCCAATTGAAGGAGCGCGATCGCGTCGTGCTGCTGCTCGACATGCTGGGACAGAAAACGAGAGTCCAGATCTCCGCCGACGAGATCCGGGCAACCACGGGGACCTGAGCACTGAACTGGACCCGTCGCAGAATCGGCCAACGATCGACGTATGCGCAGGTCAGTTCATCGTCAGGTCCATCGTGCAGTCAGATGATGCGCCTGCGTCCAACCGAGTTGCCTATGTTTGCGCGGACCGATGAGCGGTGAGGCGTCAGGACCTGTGCGGAGCTCTGATCAATTTGGACTACGGCGAAGCCAATGACCAAGAACGTTCGAAAAATCTCCATTCTAATTGGATTTGTTGCCGCCTCCGTGATCGTGGCATTCGTAGTCGTGTCGAGCGTTTCGAAATCAAGCGCTTCGTATGTGATGACAATTTCGAATTTGCTGGAATCGCGCTTTCCGCGGGTGTTACTCGATCGCCCGCGAGCGTTTAAAGGACTTGTTGTGCTAGGCGGCGGCCCGGAGAGACTGCGTGAGGCCGGTCAATTGGCGCGTAGGTTTCGGCATATGCATATTGTCATCAGTGGTGCTGGGCCCGCGCATCGCGCTATCCGGCAGCTGGGAGGCGGTATTCCTCGTCATCGGATCTCGATCGATACGCGGTCAAGGTCGACGTACCAGAACGCCGTTAACGCAATACGTTTAGCCGCGCCTCGGGACGGAGAACGCTGGTTGTTGGTCACATCAGCGATACACATGCCGCGATCGGTTGCGACATTTGCAGCGCAAGGCTTTCACGTTGAAGCTTGGCCTGTCCACGATTTGCCTGCGAGCAGATTGATGCGTTTCAGAGCGTTGCGGCGCGAGATCACCGCACTGGTTTACTATCGGCTCCTCGGTCGCATCGACACCATGCTGCCGTCACCTGTCTCAATTAACCGGAAAGCGCGAACGCGCCTGGGAGCACCCAACCCACCTCTGCAAGAAAAGCACGCTGGCCGCAGCACTTAGCAACTTGAGATTGTGGTATTCCAGCAACCGCATCGCTATAAGGCACCGCGAGTACATCTATCTGACTGGCGTGGGTTCCTCAGAATGCTGTAAATGGTTATTGCATTGCAGCGTGTTCTGCGAAATCCGCTCGGTCAATTGATGTGAATCGATGTGTGTGCGTCTCTTTTTGAGAGATAACTGCAAACTGAGGACAAGCCTTTAGCTTTTTGATTTTGCGGCAGTGGCGGGCTGCCAAATTAACTTTGTGTCGACTTAATGCAAGTTAGCAACCAATCGGGGCGCGAAACTTGCAAACTGGCAGCTGAGCTGTTTTCTGCAAATGCGCCCGCAATAGTTTGCCCGAAATTGTTTGCAGCAAGCCGCTGTCTGAAAGTTGTATTGGGGTAATGTTGTGCGCGCTTTGAGTAAGCAACGCTTTGCGGCTCTGATCGGAGATGTTCTTCTGATATCTGCCGCCAGCCTTCTTGCTCTAGTTCTCCGCGATAACTTCTCCACGTCGGCCGAAAAGCTGTTCGGCTTTTTCCCCTATCTTGTCGCAACGATTGTTGCTGGTCTTATTGTGATACCCGCCTGCGGATTGGACCGATCCATTTGGCGCTTCAGTAGTGCCAACGACTATTGGCGGATTGTCGTTGCTGTGGTCACGGTTGTCATGATCGCGGTCGTCATCACGTTTTCGATTAATCGGCTCGATGGTGTCGCCCGTTCGCTTCCCATTCTTCAAGCCATCATTGCCGTTGTTGTGATGGTTGGAACGCGGGCAACCTACCGGCATTGGGAAATGGCGCGCCAGTCGACGCGCGGCGCGGTACGAAAGCCGCTGCGTCAGTCCCCGCAACAGAACCAGTCCAGCATACTTGTGGTCGGCCTCTCCCGCCTGACTGAGACGTTCCTGCAATCCGTCGAAGAGTTGGCGGCGGATCACGTGCGCGTCATTGGTCTCGTGGGAACCAAGGATCGCCATGTCGGGCGGCTCGTTGCGTCCACGCCAGTTTTGGGACAACCCGAGGACATTCGAGACGTCGTTCGCGGTCTTGAGCCACATGGTGTTGTGATCGATCGGATTGTCGTTACGTGCGCCTTCGAGTCGCTGTCGCTTGAAGCCAGAACGGCGTTGTCGGACCTGGAGAAGGAAGGTGCGATTGAGCTGCAGCTTATTGATGAGCAGCTTGGTCTCGGGCGCGACCGCCGTAGCCGGCGCGACCGCGGCGATGACCATCAAATCGCGCCGATGCGGTTCGCGTTTGACGAGGAACTGATCGCGGTATTGGCCAAACGCAGGTTTTGGTCCGTCAAGCGGGCAATCGACATAACCGGCGCACTTGCCTTGCTGGTTCTCACCGCTCCCATCTTGATCGTGTCTGCTCTTGCCGTTGCAGTGGCCATCGGCTTTCCGGTTGCGTTTTGGCAGCAGCGGCCCGGTCTCGGCGGCGCGCCGTTTCGGCTATACAAGCTCCGCACGATGCGCCCCGCGCACGATGCCTCAGGGCGGCGGCTCGGCGACGACGAACGCGCCTCCCATATCGGCGCGTTTCTCCGCCGAACACGTATCGATGAGCTGCCGCAGCTCTTCAACATCATTCGCGGTGATATGTCTTTTGTCGGCCCGCGCCCACTGTTGCCGTGCGATCAGATGGAACACGACAGGGCCCGGCTACTTGTTCGCCCCGGGTTGACAGGATGGGCGCAAGTTGTCGGCGGTCGATTGGTCTCGTCAGATGACAAGGCTGCGCTTGATGTCTGGTACGTGAAGAACGCCAACTTCTGGCTCGATGTCGAAATCGTATTGCGAACCGTCCCGATCGTCCTGTTCGGCGAACGCGTCAATGAAGCGTCAATCGCTCAGGCGTGGCGCGATTTGTCGAGTTCCGGGATCGTGCAAAGCGAAAAAGATCTGTCGGGGGCGCATCTCCGCGGCTGACGGTCGATGCGTTGTGCGCAATCGGCCGCGAAACTCGCAGACGTGTTCAAGCATGAGCCGCAGCATGCGCAGCTTGAATGACGCCCAACAATTCGATCTCCGGTGAAGGCAATTCACCCGGAGTGCGGTAGCTTGGATGCCAATGGCGACGTGATGAGTTCGGTGACTGAGATCGAAGCGTGCAGTGCGTGTGTGGACCAAACGCTTTCACGTCCATTGGCACGGCCGACTGGCAGTCAGCATGAATATGAAGCGATACAGACCATCGTAAAATGGACAATGCATCATCGTGGCGACAGATAGAACAATTCTCGTAACCGGCGGTGCGGGCTTTCTCGGCTCTCATCTTTGCGATCGGCTTATCGCCGACGGGCATGACGTGATTTGCCTGGACAACTTCTTCACCGGTTCGAAACGCAACATCGAGCATTTGATTGGGCACCCACGCTTCGAGCTGATGAGGCATGACGTCACGTTCCCGCTCTATATTGAAGTGGATCAGATCTACAATCTCGCGTGCCCGGCCTCTCCGATCCACTATCAACATGACCCCGTTCAGACGACCAAGACGAGTGTGCACGGGGCCATCAACATGTTGGGTCTCGCAAAGCGCCTCAGGTGCCGAATTTTCCAGGCCTCGACTTCAGAGGTCTATGGCGACCCGACGCTTCATCCCCAACCGGAAGAGTATTGGGGCAACGTCAATCCCATCGGCCCACGGTCCTGTTATGACGAGGGCAAACGATGCGCCGAAACGCTCTTTTTCGACTACTATCGCCAGCACGGCCTTGAGATAAAAGTCGCGCGGATCTTCAATACCTACGGGCCGCGGATGCACCCGAACGATGGCCGTGTCGTTTCGAACTTCATTGTTCAAGCGCTGAAGGGTGACCCGATTACGATCTACGGCGACGGCAACCAGACGCGATCGTTCTGCTACGTCGACGACTTGATCGAAGGCTTTGTTCGATTAATGGAGAGCCCTGCCGGATTGACTGGCCCGGTCAACCTCGGCAATCCGGGTGAATTCACGATGAAAGAACTGGCAGAAGCGGTCGTCGAAGTGACAGGATCGCGATCAGAGCTGACGTTCCATCCGCTGCCGCAGGATGATCCTAAGCAACGTCAGCCCAACATTGACTTGGCAAGGAGAGAGCTTGACTGGGAGCCAAATGTTCTGCTGCGTGACGGTTTGGCACCGACTATTGCTTATTTCGACCGGCTCTTGTCAGAGCGATCGAACCAGGTGATCGGATAGGTCTCAGTCTCATGACGAGGGTGCGGTGGCGTCCTGACACAGGTCCATTCGGTGCTGTAATGTCGGCTGCAGTCGCAACTATGCTCAGCTGGACGACAACGCAATGACAGACCACGCGAGACGCGATCCAATTGCGCCGGACCGGATCCTTGTGACCGGTGGTGCCGGCTATATTGGCTCCCATGCCTGCAAAGCGTTAGCGAAAGCCGGTTACGTGCCGGTGACCTACGACAATCTAGTGCAGGGTCATGAGAACGCCGTGCGTTGGGGCCCGTTTGAGCGGGGCAGCATTCTGGATCGCGAGCGATTGGATGCTGTGATCGCACAACACAATCCCACGGCGGTGATGCATTTCGCAGCCCATGCGTATGTTGGCGAGTCGGTGTCGGATCCGGGCAAGTACTATACAAACAACGTTGTTGGTTCGCTGACACTGCTTCAGGCCGTCCGTGATCACGGCGTTGGCAGGTTTGTGTTTTCGAGCACTTGCGCGACTTACGGCATTCCCGATCAGGTCCCCATCCGCGAAGCGACGCCACAGCAGCCGATCAACCCCTATGGAGCGTCCAAGCTGATGGTCGAACGAATGTTGTCCGACTTCGCGAGCGCTCACGGACTGGATTATGTCACCTTGCGATACTTCAACGCGGCAGGCGCGGACCGCGACTGCGAAATCGGCGAACTTCATGAACCCGAAACACATTTGATCCCGCTTGTGTTGGACGCGGCATCTGGCCGACGGCCGAATGTGACAGTGTTCGGCACCGACTATGACACGCCGGATGGCACCTGCATGCGCGATTACATCCACGTCTCCGACCTCGCGAATGCTCATGTCAAAGCACTTGAGTTTCTCGAATTGGGCAAAGGGTCGGGTGCCTTCAATCTCGGAAACGGGCGCGGGTTTTCCGTTCGCGAGGTCATCGACGCGGTTGAGCGGACTACGGGTCTGAACGTGCCGGCGCTTTACGGAGACCGCCGTGCGGGAGACCCGGCCCAGCTCGTAAGCGATGCGAAAAAAGCCCATGACGAGCTGGGCTGGACACCCGAGATCCCCGATCTCGACGAGATCATCAGGACCGCTTGGGCCTGGCACCAAAAGGCGCCGACGGCTCTCAAGCGCGCAAACGTAACGACCTGATAACGTAGCATGTGCGGCATCAACGGCATTTTCGCCTATCACTATGCGGCCAATCCCATTGACCGCGCAGAGTTGGTTCGCACGCGCGATCACATGGCGCCGCGCGGACCCGATGGCGCCGGTGACTGGATTGCGAGCGACCAGCGCGTCGGATTCGGACACCGCCGCCTGTCCATTATCGACTTGTCTGATACGGGCGCCCAACCCATGACGAGCGCGGATGGGCGGTTCGTGATTACGTTTAACGGCGAGATTTACAACTATCGTGATTTGCGATCTCGGCTCATGCAGAGAGGCTACGCATTCACCAGCCAGTCTGATACGGAAGTCTTGCTCCATCTCTACGCGGACAGAGGTGCGGAGATGGTGCATGATCTCCGTGGCATGTTCGCATTTGCAATTTGGGACATGCGCGACCGCACGCTCTTTCTCGCGCGTGACCCCTATGGCGTGAAGCCGCTCTACTATTGCGACGACGGCTGGACATTTCGGTTCGCATCGCAAGTCAAAGCCCTTCTGGCAGGACATGCGATTTCCCGCGATCCTGAGCCGGCCGGGCAGGTTGGCTTTTATCTCTGGGGCAGTGTGCCGGAGCCGTTCACGACCTACCGGGCGGTTCGCGCATTGGCTGCCGGGGAAACGATGATGGTTGATGCGATCGGTACACGCACGCCAACGCGTTACCATTCTATTGCTCAGGTCTACTGTGACGGGGCCGACGCCGGGAAGGCCGGTGTCGTCGCCAGTGCGCGCAAGGTTCAGTTTGAGATGCGGGACGCGTTGCTGGACAGCGTGCGTCACCATCTTGTTGCGGATGTGCCGGTCGGCGCGTTTCTGTCGGCGGGGGTCGACTCGGGCGCGCTGGTTGGCTTGATGCGCGATGCCGGACAGCAGGATATTCAAACGGTCACGCTGGCATTTGCAGAGTTCCGCGACCGCCCGGACGATGAGGCACCTCTGGCAGAAGATGTCGCCCGACAGTACGGCACGCGTCACACAACGCGGGTGGTGACCGAGACGGAGTTCCAGGACGATCTCCCGCGCATCCTCGAGGCGATGGACCAGCCGACGATCGACGGCATCAATACATGGTTCGTTTCGAAGGCCGCGCGCGAACTCGGTCTGAAAGTCGCTGTGTCCGGGCTTGGAGGAGACGAGTTGCTTGGCGGCTATCCGTCCTTTCATGATGTGCCGCGATGGGTCGACTATTTGGCAGTGCCCGCACGCATTCCCGGACTGGGTCGCGCTGTCCGAAGCCTTGGGGGGCGGATTAGCGCCAGCCTCGGTACCAGTCCGAAGGCGGCTGGGATGCTTGAGTATGGCGGCACGTATGCAGGTGCCTATCTCTTGCGGCGTGGCCTGTTTATGCCGTGGGAGCTGGCCGATATCCTGGACGTAGAGACTGTGCAGCAAGGGCTACGGCGTTTGGCGCCGCTGGCTCGCATTGATGCAGCCTTAGAGCCCGATCCACGGTTCCGGCATAGCCGTGTCGCGACGCTAGAATCGTCATTCTACATGCGCAATCAGCTGTTGCGCGATACGGACTGGGCAAGCATGGCTCACGGTTTGGAGGTGCGCGTGCCGTTGGTCGACGCCGTGCTTTTGCGGCGCACTGCGAAACACCAAGGGGCTATCTGCGACAGGTCAAGCGCGCCAAAGGCCATCTTGGCATTGAGCCCGTCGCAACCGCTGCCGGCAACGATTACGGCACGCGCGAAGACCGGTTTCACAACACCGATCGAGCGCTGGTTGCGAACTACAAGTTTAAAGTCGGCAGGCGTGCAAGTCGGATCCAAGGCAGCGCCGCGGTCGTCGCATTGGTCTCGCCAGTGGGCTGAGTGCCTTGCGGCGGTGTAAGCGGATGAGGATCTTGGCGCTTCTCACAGATGGTTTCGGCGGGCGTGGGGGTATTGCACGCTATAACCAGGATCTGATGACGGCATTGAGCCAAAGCAGCGCCGTTTCCGCCATATCAATTCTGCCACGGTTCGGAGATACGCGCGCAGCGCTGCCTGCAGGCGTCAGGCAGTACGGTGCCGTCGGCGGGAAGTTCGCCTGGACGAGGCGGGCACTGGAAATCGCGTTTCGACAGCCCTGCGATGTCATTTTTTGCGGCCATCTCAACGCTGCGCCACTTGCCGCCGCCATTGCGCGGCTGGCGGGCAAACCCTATTGGCTGCAAGTCCATGGGATCGAAGCCTGGCAACCACAAGGCGCGGCAAAGCGCTGGGCTGTTGATAGGGCAACACTGGTGACGTCCGTCAGCCGATATACGCGGAAGCGCTTGCTTGATTGGGTCGATCTGCCGCCGGAGCGGGTCCGCGTGCTCCCAAATACAGTCGGCTCAGAATTTGCGCCACGCGCCAAGCGGCAAGACCTGATTGAACGATATCGGCTGGCCGGCAAGCGCGTCATCTTGACGGTCGGCCGCATAAGCGCTCAGGAGCGCTACAAGGGCCACGATCGGATCATCGACATCATGCCCAGCATTCTTCATAAGGTGCCGCAAGCGATCTATCTCATTGTGGGCTCAGGCGACGATCAGCCGCGCTTGGAAGTCCTCGCACGCGAGCATGGTGTGCAAGACCACGTCATATTCGCTGGCCAGGTTCCAAGCACCGAGTTAGCGGATCACATGGCATTGGCTGACGTGTTTGCGATGCCGAGTACTGGTGAGGGCTTCGGAATTGCATTCCTTGAGGCAGCAGCAACAGGTTTGCCGGTCATTGGTGGCGTTTGCGACGGTAGTGCCGACGCGCTGGCTGACGGTGCCATAGGTCAGATGGTAAACCCACGATGCCGCGAACAACTGTTAAGCGAAGTCGTTAAGAATCTTCAGGTTCGGGCAACGACCGCCACGGACCGGGTCCAGCGTTTCTCATTCTCAAATTATTCAGGCCATGTCGATCAGCTTGCCAAGACGTTCGCGCACTAGCGCCGATCCCACACAGTCAGAGAACGCTGCGGGCGAGCTCCCGCCCGCTGCGCGTGATCGGGTAATCGTCCTTGAACCCCGTCGGGCCGAACGCAACTATTGGCTCGACTTGTTGCACTATCGGGAACTCTTCGCCATTCTGGCGTGGCGTGACGTCTCGGTGAGGTACAAACAGACCGTGGTCGGGATCGCATGGGCAGTCATCCGCCCATTCCTAACAATGGTCGTGTTCACCATTGTATTTGGCAGTCTCGCTCAACTGCCCAGCGACGGCAATGCGCCCTATGCGGTTATGGTGTTCGCCGGAATGTTGCCGTGGTTTCTTTTCTCAACGATTCTTTCGGAGTCATCAAACAGCTTGGTTGATAACTCCGAACTTATTAGCAAGGTGTATTTTCCAAGACTAATTATACCTGTTGCTGCAGGTGTGGTCGCGCTTGTCGACTTTGCAATCACATTGATTATTCTGTTCGGTGTCATGGCTTGGTTTGGGTTTATGCCGAATTGGCAGATAATATTTCTGCCCTTTTTTGTAGTTCTGGCCGTTCTCGCAAGCCTTGGTCCGGCACTTTATATCGCAGCCTTGAATGTGCAGTATCGGGATTTTAGATATATCATACCATTCATTGTTCAGTTTGGGCTGTACGTATCGCCGGTCGGTTTCTCAAGTTCGGTCGTTCCCGAGGAGTGGCGGCTTCTATACAGTTTGAACCCGGTTGTTGGTGTCATAGACGGCTTTCGGTGGTGCTTGCTCGCTGGCGAGACGAAACTCTATCTTCCTGGCTTCCTCGGGAGTCTTGTGGTCGTAGCGCTGTTTCTCTGGCTCGGTATCAGGCACTTCCGTAAGACGGAAAAAGCATTTGCGGACGTGATTTAATGTCGGAAACCGTTATTCGCGCAGAAGGCCTTGGTAAGTCTTACCTCATAGGTCATCAGTCTGAAGAGCGTTATACGGCGCTCAGGGATGTCATCGCGCGCTCGACAAAGAACTTGGTTCGTTCAGCCATCGATATGGCCCGAGGTCGACAAATTATCGTTGGAGACAAAGTCGAGGAGTTTTGGGCTCTACAGAACGTAAGTTTCGAGATCAAGAGAGGGGACGTTGTTGGAATAATCGGCCGAAACGGTGCCGGTAAGTCAACGTTGCTAAAAGTCCTTTCGCGAATAACCGAGCCAACGGCCGGCCGTGTTGAGATCAAGGGGCGGGTCGCGAGTTTGTTGGAGGTTGGGACCGGGTTTCATCCTGAATTGACCGGGCGAGAGAATATTTATTTAAATGGTGCAATACTGGGCATGAGTCGTGCTGAAATTAAGAGGAAGTTCGACGAAATTGTAGATTTTGCCGGTGTTGAGACGTTTCTGGACACACCGGTCAAGCGGTATTCGTCCGGAATGCACGTGCGATTGGCATTCGCTGTCGCCGCACACCTGGAACCAGAGATCTTGGTCATTGATGAGGTTCTTGCGGTCGGCGACGCGGAGTTTCAGAAAAAATGCCTTGGCAAGATGGAGTCCGTCGCTGGTGACGGCCGGACAGTATTGCTGGTGAGTCATAACCAGTCGTCAATTCGTGCGGTCTGCAAGTCGGGGATCATACTCGATGCCGGCAAGGTAGATTACATCGGGCCGGTTGCGGAGACGTTGGACCGTTACCACTCAGCTGCAATTGGTCGGACAGCATATGTTGCTCGACGCGCCGACGAAGAGACTGATCATCGGATTCGGTCGGTGTCGTTGGAGAGCGAAGTCGTGTCGGCACCGAAACTGGAGCTCAACGCTGTCATTGAGTCTAGGACGCAAGATGCTGTCATAATAAACGTACGGGTGTTGGATGCACTGGGAACGCCCGTAGCGATGGCGTCCGTTGGTGGATTTTCTATGTCGCAAGCCGTCAAAACGACTCCCGGCGTCTCGAGGTTCCAAATCGAAGTAGATCTCGGAGAATTGGCGACCGGCTCGTACGCGGTTTCGATTGACGTCGAGCGGCCATATGCAATGTTTTATGACGACGTGGAACGATGCGTCGAGTTCGTTTATGAGCCGGCCGTGCCACAGGGGCGGGACCGCGTGTTGCTTCAATCGTGGCAGACTGGCTGCTTTCTGTTGCCGGCGAAGGTCGTCGAGATTGAAGACCAAGCGGCTAGCGCTGATAACGCTGACGAACTGGAGATGGGGAGCTGATGATTGGCGGCGCCCGATTGGCCAAAGGCTTGGAGAGCCGCCACGCTTCTAAGTGGCTGACAAGAGTTGCATTCAGCTCGTCTATTCGCCGGGGATTGGGCCGCACACGTTCCTCGTTAGGGGCGCAATATACAAAGCGCGCGGTCCGCACAATGGCCTTGTCGCGCTTTCGAGGTGAATGTGAAAACTGCTGGATGAATACAGTTATATGTCGGACGTCGCGATTATAGTTCCAGCCTACAACGCTGCTGCAACGCTGCAGGCGACACTGGAAAGCGCCGTGTGCCAGTCGGGCATTAACGAGATGTTGGTCATAGATGACGGTTCGACGGACTCGACGCGTGAGATAGCACTCAGTTTCGGACCAGATGTTCGGGTGTTGTCTGTACCCAATGGGGGCGTCTCAGCGGCGCGCAACCTGGGAATCGCCGAGACGTCATCTGAATGGATCGTCTTCCTGGATGCCGACGATCTATTGTTTCCTGGCACGATTGCCAGGCGCCTGGTTACAGCGAAGGAAACCAACGCAGATGTCGTCGTGTGTGACTGGCAGGATCTCGTCGATGACGGTGAGGGCGGGCTGCGCACGGCCGAATTGCACAGCCTCGATTGGGAGGCGATGTCCGAGGACGCCGTCATTGCGACCGCAACAACCGAGTGGGCAACGACAGCTGCGCTTATGTACCATCGAACTGTGTCAGGGAAAGTCGGTGGGTTCCGCCTGGATTTGCCCATTATTCAAGATGCGCGGTACTTTTTCGATGCGGCGTCCAAGGGAGCGAGGTTTGGCCATTCGCCTCATGTCGGTGCTGGATACCGCATTATGATGGAGTCGCTGTCTCGTAAGAATCCGGCGCGGTTTCACTTGGACGTGTTGAGGAATGGCGAGCAGATCGAAGCCCTATGGCGCGCTCGTGGAGAGTTATCTGCAGCGCAGAGACGCGCGTTGTGTGACATCTATAATGGAGCCGCGGGTGGGCTCTTTTCTGTTGAACACGACAGTTTTTTCGAGGCAATTGGGGCGCTTGAGCGGCTTGACGGCAAGTTGACGCGACATAATCTGATTGCGTCCCGGCTGGTGAGAGCGATTGGCCCGAGAGCTTCACGGCGAATTGTTGATGCGATCCTTCTTTTCCGACGGATGGGCCAGCGTCAGCTCGGTCACGTAGACAGCTTGTCCGGTCCCGCTAAGTGAAGTGCTTTCGCACCTGATGCACCTGACGATGCAACTTGCAGCCGCGATGCCGATAGGAAGGCGCTTCTTAAGGTTTGGCCTTACCAGTAAACTGATCCGATCCTGATCGTGCGTGTTCTCCACGTTCCATATACCTACTTTCCAGATGCAAGCGGTGGCACTGAAGTGTACGTCCACGCTCTGGTGGGACAGTTGCAGGACATGGGTGTTTCAAGCTCGGTGGCGGCGCCCGGGGCAACCAGCGACGAATACGAGCACCACGGTGTACGCGTTCATCGGTTCGCCGTTGGCACACAAAGGCCGCAAGATATGGCTCACGGCTTTGCCGACGAGGTTGCAGCGGCCGAATTCGAGCGTCTGGTCAAACGTTTGCGCCCTCAAATCGTGCATTTCCATGCACGAACGTCCGCTGTGTCTGAACTGTTGATGGAGATTGGTCGCGAAGCAGACGCAGGGACCGTTTTCACATACCACACACCGGCGGCGAGCTGTGCGCGGGGTTCAATGATGCTGTTCGGTGCAGAACCTTGCGACGGGCGAATAGATCAGCATCGCTGCACCGCTTGCACATGTGCAGCCCTTGGTATGCCTCGAATCCTCGCAGCGACTTGCGCAACGGTACCGAACCTGCTGGCAGCACCCTTGGCCGTACTGCCGGCCCACCCAGGGCCTTTGTCCAGGCTGAACATACCGAGACTGATTTCGGAAGGCAGCGGGCTGTTTCGGAAGTTTGTCGACCAGGCTGACCATACGATCGCCGTATGTGATTGGGTCCGACAAGTACTGATGATAAACGGAGTGTCACCTGACAAGATTACCGTTTGTCGCCAGGGCCTATCCAGTGACTTGGTAACTGGCGAACCACCAGTGGTTATGCAAAAAAGTGAAGAGTTCCGAATCGCCTACTTTGGCAGAATAGACTCTGCGAAGGGTCTCGAAACTCTAACGAGCGCGCTTGCACGATGCAATAACAGCAATGTTTCCCTGACCATTCACGGGGTGCTGCAAGACGGTCATGAAGAACTAAATGATAAACTGAAAGGCCTTTCGCAGTCCGATACGCGATTGCGGATTTTGCCCAGTGTCGCCCACGAGAATGTCGTCAAGACGATGGCAAAGTATGATCTGATCGCCGTTCCGTCACAGGTGTTGGAAACAGGTCCACTGGTTGTACTCGAAGCGTTTGCCGCTCGTGTGCCAGTACTCGGTAGTAATCTGGGGGGGATCGCCGAGTTGGTCCGGCACGATGTCGACGGCCTGCTTATAGAGCCCGCGAACGTTGACGCTTGGAACCGAGCGATAACATTCCTGGCGTCGAATCCGTCGTATGTCGAGAGGCTTCGATCCAATATTGTGCCGCCACGCACAATGGTTGAATGCGCAAACGACATGTTCGCTGTTTACACGGCGATCGTCGATAAAGCGGTTGCGAGAAGCTGTTGATCAGTATGTGCCTGTCACTACTCCAAGAGTGATCGTGAGAGAGATTGGCTTGCAGTCCAGCGGCATCAAAAAACCGGGACCGGATGAGCGAGGCGGTGTGGAGCTGCTGCCAAGACAAACGCGGTCCAATGACAGTTTTGAGAGCTTAGAATCAGTGTCGCGCAAAAGGGTCGTGTTTCTGCAGTTCACAAACCCGGCTGGCTACCCACCACTTGAGCATGCATCGCAGATACTGGTGGAGAAGGGCTATGAGGTTATATTTCTCGGCGCGGCCATGAGTGGCACAGAATCGTTTGAGTTGCCGCAGCATCGTTCCATTCAGGTGGAGATGCTCAAATCTCGCGGGGCAAGGCTATCAAATAAGTTGAACTATCTGCATTACATTGCGTGGTCTGCTATTCGGTGCCGAGCATTGAAGCCTGCATGGCTCTATGCCTCTGATCCGATGTCTGCTATCCCCGCGCTGTGCTTGCTCAAATTGCACGCGTGCCGAGTCATATACCACGAGCACGATTCACCGAACCCAATCGCAGAAGCCAGACTCTTCCAACGTGTTGTCGCGAATGCACGATCACGCATTGCAAAGCTTGCCGACATCTGCGTTCTGCCTCAACAACAGCGCCTCGAACAGCTCCTTGTAGACACGGGGAGGAGCGGGCAAACATATCGCGTCTGGAACTGCCCGTCGCGCAGTGAGATCGCGCAGCCGCGCCGTAGCCCGCCCGAAGCGCGTGGAAAGATGAGTTTTTACTATCACGGCTCAATTAATCGGGAGCGGCTCCCGCTGAACGTCCTCGACGCCCTTCGTAGAGCCTCAGACACAGCAACGATAACAATCGTGGGCTATGAGACCATTGGCAGCGAAGGTTACATGAATGAAGTCTTGTCCCACGCGCGGCTGCTGGGGATTGCGCATCGCGTCGATTATCGCGGATCTATCGATCGACGGTCAGATCTTCTGAGGCTTGCAGCCACTGCTGACGTTGGCTTGGCGTTTATGCCCATTCATTCAAACGATACGAATTTGCAGCATATGGTCGGAGCTTCGAACAAGCCCTTCGACTACCTCGCCACAGGGTTGATGATGCTCGTTTCGGATCTCCATGATTGGAGGAAAATGTTCGTCGAGCCCGGTTATGCCAAGGCCTGCAACCCTGCGAACGTCGATAGCCTTGCCGCAATGATGAGGTGGAGCGTTGAGCATCCGGCGGAAGTCCGCCGAATGGGGGAGGCTGGTCGCCAGAGGATTGCGGCAGACTGGCACTATGAGCGGCAGTTCCTCACTGTGTCGGAAGCGATCTCGTCACTCTCTTAAGATCGCTGCTGCATGGGTTTGCCGCTTGCACTGATGTTTGACGAGGCTGAGGAGAGGCCTCTCAAACGAAGAAGATCAAGAGTTGATAACTCACGGGCAAGAACGGTCGTTTAGAACGAAGATGACGCGCGTAGCAATTTTCACATCTCATCCGATTCAGTACCAGGTGCCATGGTTCCGTGCGCTTGCACGCCAGCAAGCGTTGGAGACTGAGGTGGTGTTTTCGTACATTCCGGATGCGGTCGAGCAAGGTGTCGGGTTTGGCGAAGCCTTTACTTGGGATATTCCACTTCTAAGCGGTTACAATAGCCGCGTATTGAAGACGTACTCTCTTCCAAACTTTCTCTCCGGTTCGGTTAGAAGGTGGTCGCTATCAATTGGCAATGCGCTGCAAGATCTGCGTCCGGACGTGGCACTGATACTCGGATGGCAGGAGCCCCCTTTGATACAGGCTTTGGTGGCATGCAGGCGGCGTAACATTCCGATTATTTTGCGGGGCGAGTCGAACAGTCTGCGGAAACGCCCAAAGTTGGTGACGGCAGTTCATCGCGCTTATCTGAAAAACTGTGATGCTGTTCTCGCAATCGGTGAGGCCAACGCCAATTTCTATCATGAGGCTGGCGTGCCGAATAATAAAATTATAAGTGCTCCCTACTTTGTTGAAAATGAGAGATTTATAAATGGTGCGGCCAAGCTTTGTGGAGACCGGCTGGCTCTGCGCGAGAGATGGTCGATACCTGCCGACGCAACGTGTTTTGCGTTTGTTGGCAAGTTGGAGCCCAAGAAGCGCATTTTGGACTTCCTAAAGGGCCTGGAGCTGGCGCACAGGCAAGGTGGCAAGGTTGCGGGGCTAGTTGTTGGCAACGGTTCTGATATGGAGGCCGCTGAGACGTTTGTTAGGCAGAATAACCTGCCGGTGACATTCGCTGGCTTTCTCAATCAGAGTGAAATCCACAGTGCTTACGTGGCATCTGACGCGATTGTGCTGCCTTCCGATTATGGAGAAACGTGGGGACTAGTCGTCAATGAAGCTATGGCGTCGTCGATTCCGGCGATTGTCAGTGATCGTGTCGGGTGCGCTAACGACCTTGTCGTACATGGAAAGACCGGCCTCGTGTTCCCGTTTGGCGATGTCACAGCGCTTGCCACCAAACTTTCCGAACTATCCGCAGATCAATCGCTGCGTGAAAGACTCGCAACCGCTGCGATTGAACGAGTTAGCAGCAACTACACGATCGATCACGCAGTTGCGCGCACTCTTGAGGCAATCAAGCTTGTCACACCTTGTTTCAAGTCAAAGGCTTAACCTCGCCGTCCTAGGCCCGACCGGAAACACGCATATTGCGAGCAGTCTAGAGAGGGCGGCGCGTGATATGGGATTGAGCTGTCGATTGTGCGATAGTTCTGATGCTTACGAGGGGCCGCGAGTGTTGCGCCAGTTATTTTGGCGCTTGAGAGGGCGGCGTCCTCTACGACTGAACTCCTTTTCACGGCATCTGGCTGACGTCCTTGCGGCACAGCCTCCGCGTTGTTTGATCACACTCGGCCAGGCGCCTGTCGTCGCTGATGACCTGCTCGAACTGAGAGCGATTGGCGTGCGTTGTTTGAATTTTTCAACCGATGATCCGTTCAATCCGATGCATCGTGCAGAGTGGCAACTGGGCAGTCTCAAGGCCTACGACGTGATTTTTACGCCGCGCAGGTCGAATTTCGCCGAGCTTCAAGAGCAGTCACAAGCAGAAGTCCGCTACCTTCCATTCGCCTACGATTCTCATCTGTTCTCCCGGCGCGATGCTCACGAGATGAGCGCTTCAGAACATGACGATGTGCTGTTTGTTGGAGGGGCTGATCCTGACCGCGTTGCATTCTTTCGAGAGTTTGTTCAGCATGGCTTGCGCGTAAAATTTGTAGGCAGCTACTGGGATCGCTACGCCATTCCGGGAGGCAGTTGCATCGGAAGCCGGGATTGGAAAAGTATCTCAGCGCTCACCGCCGGTGCTGCGGTAAATGTTTGCCTGGTTCGGCGGGCGAATCGCGACGGTCACGTGATGAGGACATTCGAGATTCCAGCCGTTGGCGGATTCTCAATTGTTGAGGACACAGCAGATCACAGGGCCTTCTTCAGGGAAGAAGGCGAATGCGTCTTGTACTTTTCGACACCGAAAGAGGCGGTCGAGAAAGCGCGATGGGCGCTTGAGAACCCACTTGAGCGCAGACGAATGGCCGCGGCGGCTCACGCAAGAGTAGCCGAAGGCGGGCACACATATCACGATCGCCTTGCGACCATGCTGGATATGGAACAACCGATCTCGTCCATCGAGACCATGAGTTAGTAACCCAAGCGTCACGTGTCTCTGAAGATTGACATTGTCGTTCACGGTCGATTTCACGCGTTTGCGTTGGCGCGCGCGCTGATTGATATGGGCCATGATGTTGTTGTGCTGACCAACTATCCGAAGCTTGTCGCTGAGCGGTTTGGCGTGCCAAGGGACAACATAAAGTCATTCCTTCGCCATGGACTGCTGACCCGCATGGCGAGCCACGTGTCCGGCCGTTGGCCAGTGGACGCGCACGAGCGAACCCTGCACGTGATGTTCGGTAAATGGGGTGCGCGTCGTGTCCGCGCGGATGCCGACATTGTGTACGGCTTTTCGGGTGTGATGGAAGAATATCTGCGCACACCTAGAAGGCATCCGCGCCAACTCAGAGTATTGTGCCGCGGCTCAGCCCATATTCGGGTACAGAATCAGATCTTGCTGGAGGAAGAGAGGCGGGTCGGCGCGTCCGTAGAGCGACCGACCGATTGGATGATTGAACGAGAGGAGCGCGAGTACGAGTTGGCCGACCGCGTCTCTGTCCTGTCGTCATTTGCGCGTGATAGCTTTATCGCTTGCGGACACGGCCCGTCAGCATGTTCCATTGAGGCGCTCGGTGTGGACGTGCGTCGGTTCCAGACGACGCCACAAGCATTAGAAGAGCGGAAGGCGCGCCTGCTTCGCGGCGACAGGCTTCGAATCCTGACCGTCGGAACGTTCTCTTACCGGAAAGGCGCTCACGATCTTGCTGCTGTTGCAAATAGGCTGGCGAAACGGATGGAATTCCGCTTTGTCGGCGCCGAGCTGGATGAGGCAGCGAAGGTGCGAAACGCAGCCGCGGAGAGCATTGAATTTGTCGGCCGTCTTCCTGAAGAGCAGCTCAAGCTGCAATATGCCTGGGCCGACATTTTCCTGTTTCCGACAATCGAGGATGGTTTTGCTGCCGTCTTACCTCAGGCAGCGGTGGCTGGTTTGCCGATAATTGCAACGGTGAATTCAGCTGCACCGGATATTGTTCGGCGCGGCTCCACGGGGTGGATCGTTGCAATTCGGGATCCAGATGAAATATGTTCTCGTCTCGACTGGTGTGACCACCATCGCCAGGACGTCACGGAAATGGTCACCGCTGCACCGCAAACGGTTGCGGCGCGCGACTGGCACCAGATGGGCTCGGAGCTTGTCGCGCTATGGCATGCCGATAGCAACAGCCCGATTGGGGAGTTGCAGCCATGAGTGGCGATGTGGTCAGCACGGAGCACTATATCTTTCTCGCGCTCTGGTTGGTCGGCCCGGTTGCACTGTTTGCTTACAACTCCAGTCATGGACGGCTGCCCGGCGTTCTTGTCTATGCGTATATCGTTGGCTTTTTCATCAATCACTGGATGGGAGCCCTTGTGCATGCAGCGCCCAACAATGAATTCACGGACTCTGCCGACACGATTGTTGGCTTCAGATTGTCGACATATGGTTTGGTCGCATTTCTGATTGGTGCACTTCTTGCCGGTCGGCCGGATAACGATCCGGTCGCGCGCACATCTTCAAGACGAAGATTTGTTTGGCAACTTGACGAGTTGAAAATTCTATCGGCCGGAGGAAAGCTGTTTCTGGCGATTGGAGCGTTGTTCTGGCTTCTGGCTGAAACGCAGATCGCGTTTCTGCCCGGGGCGGGAGCTGTCATTCCAGCTGGGAAGCAGTACCTCTTGTTGGGTGTCGGCCTTCTGAGCTGGGTGGCTTGGAGGAAGGGCGACCTTTACAAATTCCGCTTGTGGCTGGCTGCTGGTTTCATACTGCCACCCATAACGGTGGTAACGTCCGGGTTCATAGGTTACGGCATCTCAATGCTCGCGACGATCTTGGTCTTCGTCGCAATGTTCTATCGTCCGCGATGGCTCCTGCTCTTTGGCTGGCTTGCCGCGATCTATGCCGGTATGAGCTTCTGGGTTGCCTATCATGAGCACCGAACCGAAATCCGTAGAGCGGTTTGGGGAGGGCAGGATTACGACGCGCGGGTTGACGCAATTCTCAAAGTTCAAGAGTCTTTGGTTCCCTTCAGTATTTCAAATCAAAGGCATCTTGATCAGATTCACCTCCGCTTGAATCAGAACTCACTGGTGGGCGCCGCTGTGCGTGTCACTCCCCAATACGTTCCTTTCCAGGAGGGGCAGACTCTACTCAACGCACTTATCGCCTTCATTCCGCGCGCCGTATGGCCAGAGAAGCCTACGGTCGGCGGAAGTGGGAACTATGTCAGTATGCATACGCTTATTGAATTTGCCGATGGCACCAGTGTTGGAATGGGGCAAGTGCTGGAGTTCTACATTAATTTTGGGGTTCCTGCGGTGTTGATCGGGTTCGTCATGCTGGGGTACTTGCTGGTGAGGCTTGATACTGCGCTCGTCGGAGCGATGAAGAAGGGCAACCTCGGTAGATTGCAGTTTTTCTTCGTAATCGGCACGGGAGCGCTTCAACCGGGCGGTGCAATGACTGAAGTTGTCGCCTCAATGGCCGGTGGAGCCATTCTTGCATACTTGGTTTCAGTCTACCTGGAGTATGGTGTGAAAGCTCGGCCAACGCGCCCCGACCGCAAGGCTTCGACGTTTTCGTTGAATCCTTAGGCCAGGTGCATTGGCACCAAAACGGCCAAACATAGACTGGAGAGCTGAGACGTGCGCGTACTTCACGTAACGCCATCGTATCTTCCTGCGACTCGGTATGGCGGCCCGATTTATTCAGTGCACGGTTTGTGTTCTGCCCTCGCTGGCCATGGTCACGAGGTGGACGTCTTCACCACCAACATTGATGGCGATGGCGTTTCGGACGTCCCGGTGGGGACGCCAGTGGACATGGACGGGGTGCAAGTCACCTATTTTCCTCTGGGACTAGGACGTCGCATTGCGCGCTCGCCAGCTATGGGAGCGGCGCTCGAAGACTGTGTGGCTGCTTACGACATCGTTCATGTGCACTCTGTTTTTCTATGGCCGACCACAGCTGCCGCAATGGCGGCAAGGAGAAACAACGTCCCTTACGTGTTGTCTCCGCGGGGCATGCTGGTGCCGGAGTTGATCCGCAGAAAGAGCCGCCTGGCCAAAACGCTCTGGATCAAATTGTACGAGCGGAAAAACATCGAGATGGCATCTGCCCTTCATGTGACTGCAGACATTGAGGCCGGTGCAATCCATAAACTTGGGCTGAGTGTTCGACGGACGATTGTGTTACCGAACGGTACGGCCGCACCCTCCTTCACGAGGGGCAACGAGCTGCCTCACCCGGCGACTCGTAGTCGTGCGCCAACCATCTTGTTCTTAGGCCGGGTCAACTGGAAAAAGGGCCTGGACCGCCTCATTCCTGCAATGTCAAGGGTACCTAATGCCCGTTTGATCGTCGTCGGCAATGATGAGGAGAACTACAGGCCTCAACTCGAGAGTATCGCGGAGCAATGCGGTGTTGGCGAGCGCGTCGAGTTCCGCGGGCCGCTTTATGCCGAGGACAAGTGGCGCGCGTTTGCGGAGGCCGATCTCTTCGTATTGCCATCCTACTCGGAGAATTTTGGTATCTCTGTCTTAGAGGCAATGGCAGCGGGTTTGCCTGTTATTGTGACACCGGAAGTCGGTCTCGCGTCAACGGTATCTGATGCTGGTGCGGGAATCGTCGTCAACTGCGACGAAGACAATATAGGGCGTTCCATCGCACAGCTGATTTCAGACCCTGTGAAAATGGAAGAGTGTGGCAGAGCAGGTCGCGAAGCAGTCCGCACACAATTCTCATGGGATGGCATCGCCTCCAAAATGCAGAAGTCCTATGCTGACGTGTTGGAAGCCCGATGCTGCAGGGAAGAAGGTTAGTGGCTGTGAATTTGAGCGACAATCTCACAGCGATGGTTCTTACCTACAACGAGGCGCCCAACCTCGAGCGATGCTTGAACAGTTTGCAGTGGGTGCCGCGAATCCTGATCGTTGACAGCGGCAGCACCGACGAAACTCTGGCGATCGCACACCAATTCAATAATACAACTGTTCAACACCGCCCATTCGATAACTTTGCAGATCAGTGCAATTTTGGCCTTTCCAAAATCACGAGCGATTGGGCGCTGTCGCTTGATGCCGATTATGAGCTGACGCCTGAACTGATCGCCGAGTTGCGTTCGCTGGATGTCGGCCCGACATCTGCGGCAGCATTTGAAGCAGGCTTCATATACCGAATATACGGAAAGCCGCTGAGAGGAACGCTCTATCCTCCAAGAAAAATTCTGTATCAGACCGCTGCTGCGTCCTACAAGAACGAAGGTCACAGCCACCGTGTCAACATTGACGGACGGGTTGAGAAGCTCACTGGCAAGTTATATCACGATGACCGAAAGCCATTATCCCGATGGCTGACATCTCAACGAAACTACGCCAAGCTTGAGGCAGATCATCTGGCGTCCACTCCGAAGAGCAGCCTGAAAAGAAACGACTATATCCGTTCTCTCGCATGGCCCGCGCCCCTCCTCGTATTCGCATACACCCTCGTGGTGAAGCGGAGCATCTTGGACGGATGGGCAGGGTGGTTCTATGCCCTGCAAAGGCTGCTTGCAGAAACGATACTCGCCCTCGAGCTTATCGATCGAAAGCTTGGGGGCAAGTAACCTATCGTCCCGTGGGGGAATCTGCTTGGCCGAATACTCCTCCTTTATGCGGGCCGAACAGGCCTATCGGCGTTCAAGGTCAGGGTGACGACTGTTTGGTTGGGAATCACAAGTTGGCAAATCGCTCGCGCCAAGTGTTGACGGGCTTCTCAACAAAGATAAGAATCAGAACAGACGCCAGCACGGTTATGGCCAGAATTATCTCGCCCGATAACGCAAGGCCCAACTGCTTGGAGACTGGAGTGTACACGCCAAGAATGAACATATGGGTTATGTAAATCGGGTATGAAAGGTCGCCGATGTTCCGATCGATGGTGTTTCGTTTTGTTGAATCGAAAACCGCCGGCAATAAAATTATGACAAATGGATACAGTAGCCACTTAAAGCGCTCATCCAAACCGATTACGGAGCTAAAGATTACGGCGCTGGCACCCACGATGCTGATAAACAAAAATACAGATTGGCCGCTGCGCAGAGGCAGGCTTTTCGCGTGACGGTGCGCCAGCATGCCGGTGACAAAAAAGACAAGCTGAGTGGGGAAGAAAAAGTAAACCTCCAATCCTGCTGCGCTCATGGTGGCGCGAAGCACCAAGCTCGCAAGCGCTACTGCCAACAAGGTTCTCGTTGATAGCGTTATGAGGAAAGGTGCGATCAGATAAAACCATATCTCAGTGCCGATCGACCAGGCTTGACCGATGTACAGAATGAATCCGAGCCAGACAGAGCCGTCGGGTAGGGTTTCGGGAGGGCCGAACGAGAGCCTGACGCCCGAGTCCGCCGAGACGTGAAAAATGGCAGCAACATCCTGGCCAATCATCAGCCAATTGCTCGCATGAAGTAAAAAATAGACCAGCGAGTTATCAATGAGTGCGTAATAGTCCGCGACGCCGGTCGGAGCCCGACCAAGGTAAATGGATACGATGATCCACCAGACCTGAACGCAAACCGCGGTCAACAGAAATGTTGGCCAGAGCCGCGCAAATCGGCTTGCGTAAAAGCGGGAACGGCCTGCCCAACTGGTAGGGTCGTATCTCCCGGAAAGAATAAGACTCATATAGAAGCCGGAGACGACGAAAAACATCTCGACTGCCAGATTGCCAGGGAACAGCGTTAGACCGATCCACGGTGGTACGTGAGAAAATACAACGGACGATGCCAATAGAAATCGAAAAATGCCCACGTTTATGCACCTAAGCTGGTTAAGGCCGAGAGATGAGATGGGTCGGCGCTAGCGTTTGGCTGAAAAGGCCTGTTGATGACGTTACCAATCCGGCTGTAGTTGTCGTAGTGTACTTAATGAGAAGGTTAGCCGGGCCAGCGTGTGCAAACCTGAAAACAGCGCACTGTATGGAGGTAGCTGGAAGGTCGGCGGTCATGCCGGTGAGGCTCCGCCCCGCCGAATTGGAAACTTGGTGCAGCGTAGAGTTGGCACGGTTTTTGTGGCTAGGTTGCTCCTGTAATGGCGCTATGGGGCTGAGTAAACCAGTCAGCGTGAGAAGCCATGAGATAGCATGAAAATTTCGGTTCTGCATCACGTGGAGCAGAACGAGACAAATTGTGTCAGTACCAGAAATTCCGTGACGAATGTGTTGCAAGCGAGGCCTTCGAAATCAGCTTTGTATTCAACGCTGGCGATTTGCCGTTGCTGGCAGGTCGTCAGCTGGCGTAATTGGTGAATGGGTATGTCGACTTGCGGCAAGTCCAACAGCATTAGGACGATGACATGATTATCGTGGGCCTGAATGCGTATCACGGTGATAGCGCTGCGTGTCTGGTGCGGGACGGCCAGATCATGGCTGCTGCTGAAGAAGAAAGGTTTCGCCGGATCAAGCATTGGGCCGGTTTTCCGTCTGAGGCAATTAAGTACTGCCTCTCGGAGATCGGCGCCTGCATATCTGATGTCGACATCGTTGCGGTCAACTCAAATCCCCGCGCAAGCCTGTTGAAGAAAGTTGAGTATACAGTCCGTCAACGTCCGGACTACCGCTTTGTGCTGGACCGGCTGCGCAATCAGAAAAAGCGGCAGTCCATTGAGAATGAAATCAACAGTGTTATACCTGGGAAAATCTTCAGGGGCAGGTTTGAGCGTATTGAACACCATACAGCTCATCTGGCCTCGGCGTTTCTCGTGTCGCCATTTCGGGAAGCGGCGATAGCTTCGATCGATGGTTTTGGAGACTTTTCGTCAGCAGCATGGGGCAGCGGGCGGGGCACGACCTTGGAAGTGGAGGATCGTGTTTATTTTCCTCACTCGCTCGGGGTGTTCTACCAGGCGCTGACACAGTACCTTGGCTTTCCCTATTATGGGGATGAGTACAAAGTCATGGGACTCGCTCCGTATGGGCGACCGTGTTTTGCGTCTGAGATGCGCAAGATTGTTAAGTTGAAAGAGGGGGGGCGATTTGAGCTGGAGCTCAAATACTTCAGGCACCATAAGGAGAAGATTGAATACGGATGGGATGGTGGTGCGCCACACGTGGGAACTCTGTTTGCTGCAGAGCTTGAGCATCTCCTAGGTCCCGCGCGTGGCAAGAATGATGAGCTGACAGAGCGCCATCGCGATATCGCGCGTTCCGTGCAGGCCATGTATGAGGAGGCATTTTTCAACCTTCTGGAGCATCTCTACCAAACATACCAGCTCGATCGTATCGCACTGGCTGGCGGGTGTGCGATGAACTCTGTCGCGAACGGAAAGGTTCTGCGACGGTCCAAGTTTAAGAGACTGTATGTTCAATCAGCTGCCGGCGACGCCGGTGGTGCTCTCGGCGCAGCGATCTACGCTTGGCACAATCAGCAAACCGATATGAGCGCCCAAAGCGATCCGGCGCCGGGCCCAAGATCTCCCCTCGCCGGTGATCAGTTGGAAGGGCGAGTGATCATGGATCACGCCTATTACGGTCCAAAGTCGGACGACGCAGACATTGCAGCGCTTTTAGAGGAAAGAGCAAACGACATCGCCAGCGACGCCTGTGTCGTCAGTAGAATTCCAGATTATGCTGATCTATGCCGGCGAACGGCGAATACAATCTCGGAAGGCAAAGTGGTCGGCTGGTTTCAAGGGAGACTGGAGTGGGGACCACGTGCACTTGGAAACCGGTCAATCGTATGCGATCCTCGCAGGCCCGATATGAAGGACATTCTCAACAGGAAGATAAAACGCCGGGAAAGCTTTCGCCCGTTTGCACCATCCATCCTCCATGAGTGCGTCGGAGAGTGGTTTGAAGAGAACGGAGATGTTCCATTCATGATGCAAGTCTATCAGATCCGAGAAGACAAGCGTTCTCTTATTCCAGCAGTCACGCATGTCGATGGGTCAGGCCGGTTGCAAAGCGTCTATCGAGAGACCAATCCGCTCTACTGGCAGTTGATTAGTGCTTTTAATGAACTGTCTGGCGTTCCGATGGTCCTGAATACGTCATTCAACGAAAATGAGCCCGTCGTATGCCGTCCCTGCGAAGCGTTGGACTGCTTTCTTAGGACACAAATGGACGAATTGGTGCTGGGAAGTTATTGCATCTCTCGGAATTAGTCTGCCATGTAGAGACTGAGAGATTTAGCCTTGGTAGAACTGTCTCCACTTGAATTCAGGAGTGCCGGGGTGGATAAGCAGTAATATGTGCTTGATAGAGGTATGGCAGATGAAGATGAGTTGAGAATGCTGAGTCCGAAAAATCAGAAATCGCGCCTGTTTTGCCGAAAGGAGATTGGCGAAGATCTGGTATTGCGGGTTAGGGAAGGCTTTAAGGAGTGTCTAGCTCCCGATAATTTTGACGTCCGTATTAGTTGGGGCTGACGCATTTGCTCCCTGCTGACAAGCGTTGGCAGAGGGCGAAAGTTCTGCAAACCCTGTGTTCAGCCGAGGGCTTGCGTTGGATCCCATTTGATTCTGCACTGAAGTAAGAGATTTGGAGATGTTGGAAGCTATATCTTGCGCAGTTCTCGTGCCAACATTTAACGCTGAGGGCACGATAGAGCAGACTTTGAGTTCACTGCAGTCGAATTCAAGAATAGATCACGTCAGCCGCGTCGTTCTGATTGATAACTGCAGTACCGATAAAACCGAGGCGGTGGCAAAGGCGTGCTGGAATTCAAAGACGCCGCTCGATGTTTGGGTGAATGAAAAGAATCTGGGCGTTTATGGTTCGAAAAACTTGGCATTGAATAGGCTTGCGGATCTTGTTGATTGGACATTCATCCTCCATTCAGACGACATGGCCAAGCCAAACTGGCTGCAGGTTTACTTGGATGCGATTGAACAGGTTCCACCTACTGTGGCTTCCATCTCTTCCAGCTATGACATTTGGAAATCAGATATAGATGAAATCACTCCAGGTGAGGATGTTCCCGACGGGGCAGTTGTCCAAATTCCCGGCACGAGTGAGCATGTGCTAAACACCGTAAGAATGGGATGCTGGTGGCAAATTGGTGGTTGTTGCATCAGGAATAAGCTCTTCCGAGAGATTGGTGATTTTGACGTCAGTCTCAGTCGGTCAGGCGACTGGGATTGGTTGCTTCGCTGTTTATCCATGGGGTATGGGATATGGTATATTCCCCGAAGCACGGTCTGGAGGCGCGAGCATGCAAATGCACTCTCGGCTGTTACCTCCCGCAGCTCCGAAGACATCTTGCAGGAGCTGCAGGTCCTCAGAAACCTGAAGCAGAATGATTGGTTGGACGCGCCGCGCTACCGCGCCGAGGTTCGGAGGCTGATGCTTCGCGTCTCCCGCCGCGTCATGTCGTGTAGCGTGCGCGGCAATCTCCCGGCTTCACTCCTTAATGTGAACCTGCTTATCAAAACGTCGATGGAGTTGCGCAACGTACGATAGCGAGGCGGAAAGCGACAGGTCGGCACTGATAGGCGCTAAGGGCATCGGACGCAGACCGGAATGCTGCGGTTGCCTGGTCACCCTTTGCTTATGCGGCTGGAAAGCCGTCTCAAGATAGCCGATCGTTCTTCGGTGTTTGCTCGGAACGCCCTAATCCTGCATGCGCTATCACGTTTCATATGATGAGCAATAACGTAATTGTTTTGATGTGGCTCACCATGTCTTGGTCGGCAGGAGAAATGATCTATACGTGCAATTGTATGCTTCGGTCAGCAGCAGCGCGACGGTCAACTCTTTGGCGCGTGGGCAGGCGTGGATTCGCTAATCAGGTGGAAACAGGGATTGAGTGCATTGCGCTTCCGCACATTGATTGACTCCATTCTGACGTATCCACGCTACTTGGGTGTGATCAAGCCCAAGTTGATGAATGCGCGTGAAGCGCATCTGGCGCCGCTGTTGCAGGCGTACAATGCGGGATGGTGGCCGAAGGCATTGGAAGTGCCGGTTGCGAAGCGAATCTTGGTTCTGGCGCCGCATCCGGATGATGAGTCGATTGGATGTGGCGGTTTTCTGTTGGCGCACAAGGGCCATGCGGACGTACGGGTTGTAAACGTCTACAACGGAGACGGCGGCGGGCAACTCGATGGTGAGAGTGTGTCCTCGTCGCCAGACTACAGAGAGCGGTTGGCGCGTGCCCGCGCCAGTGAACTTGACGCGGCGGCCGAAATGCTGGGTGCCAGCCAAGTTGACCGTCTTGACGTTAGCGATGTCGATGGCGTGCCGGCCGAAAAAGAGCGGGAGTTTTTGCGGCAGGTTCTCTCCACGTTTCAGCCGCAGGTGGTTTTGTTGCCTTGGCTGTTGGATTCGCACCAGCATCATAAAGAAGTTAATGCGCTATATGCTTGCGTTGGCGACAATTGCGATGCCATGGTGCTGGCCTATGAAATATGGAGCCTATTAACACCAAACGCTTATGTCGATATTTCTGAAGTTTCGTTGCAGAAAGAAAAGTTGATTTCGATTTACCAGACACAACTGCGAACCGTTGATTACATCAGCCTTTCGAACGGGTTGGCAAAGGTGCGGGCTTTCCAGTGCTCTGCTCGGCCCGACCGGTCGGGTGCGGTGGAGGCGTACATGGCATTGCCGAGCAAAGACTATTGCGAACTCGTGCGGGCCTGTTACGGCGCTGGCAGCGACGTCCCCTGATGCGCGGTCCGCGATTGCGAAATTCCATATCGCCCTTGGCACGGGGCGCCATTTGAACAGAGCGCGGACAGGGACGATTGAGTATCAACCAGTTGAGGCTTTCCGAATAACCGTCACAGTCGAAGGCTTGCCACGGGGGTGTTGCTGGCCATGCAAAGGTACTAGTGTGTAGAGCGCAGTTTTGCCTCTAGTGAAGCGCAGAAGTTGAACAGGCGGCAAGCATGCGTCTGAAACAGGACTCGTACGAGGCGTGTTTCGGGAAACGAACAGTCACGACTTCTTCGACGCGAGTGGGCCGCAGGGGCTGATAGCTTTATGATTAAGAAGACGGGGAATTGTGAAGTGAGTAACTTAGTCAGTCCGATTCCAGAATGCAGGATCTGCGCGAATCCGCTGCAGCACACTTTCTTGGATCTTGGAAACTCGCCCCTCTGCGAGAGCTTTCTTGAAGCACACCAGCTTGATGCAATGGAGCCTTATTACCCACTGAAAGTCATGGTCTGTGACAAGTGCTTTCTTGTGCAGTTGCGTGAGTACGTCCAACCAGAGGAGATATTTTCTGACTACGCTTACTATTCATCGTACTCTACGAGTTGGGTCGCACATAGCAAAGCATACTGCGAAATGATCGCGCGACGGCTCAACCTGGGCAAGAGCAGCCTTGTTGTTGAGCTAGCCAGCAACGATGGCTATTTATTGCAGCACTTCCTGCCGATGAACATCCCGGTACTTGGCGTTGAGCCGGCGGCGAACGTCGCAGCGGTCGCGCAGGAAAAAGGGATTGAGACGGTCGTCGACTTTTTCGGTCAGAGACTTGCCCAAGAGCTCAGCGTTGGCAGGCGACAGGCAGATCTCATCATCGGCAACAACGTATTGGCGCAGGTGCCCGACATCAACGATTTTGTTGGCGGCATCAAAAAACTTCTGAAGCCAGCCGGCTTGGTAACATTGGAATTTCCGCACCTCTTGCAGCTGATGGATCAAACCCAATTTGACACGATCTATCATGAGCACTTCTCGTACTTCTCGCTAATCACTGTCGATAAGTTGGCGAGACGTCACGAACTGTCAGTTGTCGATGTCGAGTTGCTGCCGACTCATGGCGGTTCGCTGCGGGTCTACCTGTCGCATGAAAACGGGCCCTTTCAGCAATCGGACCGCGTGACCGACCTGCTAGGCGAGGAGCAGGGCCGGGGCTTAGATCAACTCGGCGCGTATAAAGGGTTTGGCCAGAGCGTCGAAAAGGTCAAACGTGACTTATTGAGCTTTCTCATTCATGCACGCGAAGACGGCATCAAAGTCTGCGGATACGGCGCGCCGGGGAAAGGCAATACTCTGCTGAACTACTGCGGCATTGGTCCGGACCTCATCCCGTTCACAGTCGACCGAAATCCCTATAAGCACGGCCGCTTTACACCGGGTCGGCACATCCCGATTTACCCGGTGGAGGCAATCGCGGAGCACCGTCCTGATATCGTATTGATTATGCCGTGGAACCTCCGCGACGAGATCGCGCATCAAATGCGATACATCAAGGACTGGGGCGGAAAATTCGCGGTTGCAATTCCCAATCTCAGAGTGTTTTGACTTCAAGGGGCCGGCGTTATGAAAGTTGTTCTTTTCTGCGGAGGCTTAGGTACGCGCATACGCGAGTATTCGGAATCGATCCCCAAGCCTATGATTCCGATTGGAAACGAGCCGATGCTTTGGCATATTATGAAGTATTATGCGCAGTATGGGCACAGAGACTTTATTTTGTGCCTGGGGCATAAAGCTCACACGATTAAGGAGTTTTTCCTGAGCAGGCGGCCGCATTCCTATGCGGACTGCATTATTTCTAAGGGCGGAGACGAAGTTGAGCTTCTGAGTGAGCCGCAGGACGATTGGCGTGTCGCATTGATCGACACCGGTGTATGGCGCAACATCGGTGAGCGGCTGCTCGCTGTGCGGGATCAAGTCGAAAATGAGGAAATGTTCTTAGCGAACTATAGCGACGGCCTGACCGACGCTCCACTTCCGGAGATGATCGATTATTTTCGAGATAGCGGAAAAGTCGCATGTTTCATTGCTGTCCATTTGCCTCTTAGTTTTCACCTTGCAGATATAGAACAGGATGGGATAGTAAGAGGCTTTCGAACCAGTCATCAGGCCGATATCTGGATGAATGGGGGGTATTTTATATTTCGCCCAGAGATTTTCGACTACGTTGGCGAAGGCGAGGAGCTGGTTGTCGAACCGTTTCAGCGGTTGATCGCAGCAGATGAACTGCTGGCTTTCCGGTATGAAGGTTTCTGGCGTGCCATGGACACACTCAAGGACAAGCAAGTCCTTGAAGATCTGGTAGAGAGTGGAAACATGCCATGGCGGCTGCCCACGGGGGCGCCGGCCTTACGGGAGACACAGGATGGTGTCCTGCGCACCACGACCGGCAAGCCCGATCCATCCGGAGTTGTTGGAGTTGACCGATGAAGCCGTTGACGCTTCTTGAAACTGGTGGACATCTTTCGGTACTCGCGATCGGCGCGCACGCAGACGATATTGAAATTGGCGTTGGTGGCACACTATTGGGATGGATTGCGAATGGAGTGTCGCTGGATGTCCACTGGTGTGTTTTAGGTGGCGAGCGTGGGCGCAGCGATGAGGCACAGCGTTCCGCCGAGGCATTTCTTGCGGGTGCCAGGAATTTCTCGATCACGGTAGAGAAGTTTCGCGACAGGTATTTCCCCAGTGACCGTGATGCAATCAAGGCGTGGCTTGAAGACACAAGGGCGAAGGCCTCGCCGGACGTTATCTTCTGCCATCATGGCGACGACGCGCACCAAGATCACCGCACAGTTGCGGAGCTTGTTGGAACGACCTATCGGGATCATCTCATTCTTGGGTACGAAATTCCGAAATGGGACGGTGATCTTTCCAGGCCAAATGCCTACGTGTCGCTGCACGCCAAGCACCTTGAACGCAAGATCGCTCTTTTGCTGGAGCATTTCGCAACACAACGGAGTAAGGATTGGTTCGATGCGGATGTCTTTCGCGGACTTGCGCGTCTGCGAGGGATGGAATGCCGGTCTCCAAGCCGTTACGCTGAAGCATTTCACATAAAAAAAATGGTGTTGGCCTGAAGGTCTCGCAATATCCATTGTGGTTTGAACTGTCAGCTCTCGCGCTGGGTCGGCGCACCATAAGGGGCGTCGTCGAATGGCTGGCTCTGAAGTGCGGTCAACATGGGCGGTCTCAGTTTCCTCGGCAAGCAAATCGGTACCTCAGTCCTGTCGGACGTCATTAGCTGTCAAAGTTCGCACTGATCTCAAGTCTCACAACTTTCGAAGCAAGAGAACTGAATGATAGATCCCAATTGGTGGCAAGATAGGCAGGTCTTGGTTGCCGGACACACGGGGTTCAAAGGTGCCTGGTTGTGTATGATGTTGCACAGACTCGGCGCTCGCGTTCACGGAGTGGCGCTTGCTCCTGAAGGTCCCAGGAGTCTCTATGCGGACGCATCTGTAGGGCGCTTTCTCGCGAGCGAGAACATCATAGATTTGGCCGACCTGGATGCGGTCCGTGACGTCGTGAATGACGTGAACCCAGAGATTGTCTTCCACTTTGCGGCGCAGTCGCTCGTCAGGCGTGCCCATATGGAGCCTGTGCTTACGTTTCGTTCGAATGTTCTTGGCACAGTGCATCTATTGGAGGCATTGCGAGACTGCCTGACGTTGAAATCAGTTCTGATTACAACGACCGACAAGGTATATTTTAATCAGGAGCACGGCCGGCCGTTTCGCGAGTTTGATCGCCTGGGTGGTTATGAGCCTTACGCGGCAAGCAAAGCGGCAACCGAGTTCGTAGTTTCCGCCTATCGTTCAAGTTACCTCGGCAGAAACGGAGTTGCTGTGAATGTTGCGCGTGCAGGCAACGTGATCGGCGGCGGGGATTGGTGCGCTGATCGCATTGTGCCTGATATCATCAGGTCGGTGGCGGCCGACGAAACGCTGGAGATACGCAGTCCTGCAGCCGTGCGGCCCTGGCAGCATGTGCTGGATGCGCTGGCCGGTTATCTTCTGCTCGTTCAGCTTCGCCGAGAAGCATCGGTGAAGGCACAGAACGAGCCCGAGCTTGCCGCGTGGAACTTCGGCCCTGACGTGACGGAACAGATGCCGACGGTTGGCGAAATCTGTGAGATTGCACAGCAGTTCTGGCCGACCAAGTTTCGCTGGAGGCACGCGGTGGATTCGTCCGGGGTCAAGGAAAGCAAGTTGTTGTTGCTCGACCCGGCGCGCGCCATGCAGGAGTTGTCGTGGCGCCCGTGCTTCGCGGTTCGCGAGGCGCTGAGTGAAACTTTTAAATGGTACGAAGCGTTCTTGGACGGGGAAGATGCAGCAGTTCTTTGTCGAAACGCAGTTGATCGCTACGTTAGTTCTGCCGACTGATACAGAGGCTTGAACAGCAGGATGAGTCGGCAATGAAACTGGACGTAGAGGGGTCGGAAATCTATCGACTCGCCGAAGAGATCTACCCGATCTGCAGAAGCATCACTGGTGCGGGCGTTCGAGAGACGTTATCGATTCTGGGAAACTACATACCTCTCGAGATAAAGGAAGTCGCGACTGGCACGTCGGTCTTTGATTGGACCGTTCCGCATGAGTGGGTCATTCGCCAAGCCTACATCGCGCAAAGTGACGGTAAGCGCGTTGTTGATTTTCGAGATCATAGCCTTCACGTATTGAACTATTCCGCACCTGTTCGCCAGCGAATGGGCCTTGCAGATCTGAAGCCGCATCTCTTTAGCCTTCCCGAGCAGCCTGACGTTATTCCGTATCGCACGTCTTATTACGAGAAAAATTGGGGTTTCTGCCTCAGTCATAATCAACTCGAAGCGCTTCCCGATGACACATACGATGTCGTCATCGACAGTGATTTTATTTCCGGAAGTCTGGCTTGGGGCGAATACCTTCACAAAGGCGAATCATCGGACGAAGTACTCCTCTCTGCCCACATCTGCCATCCATCGCTTGCCAATGACAATTGTTCGGGCCTGGCCTTGCTGACTCGCCTTGCCGCCAACCTTGCCGGGCGAAGAACACGGTATAGCTATCGGTTCCTTTTCGCGCCGGGTACGATCGGTGCCATAACATGGCTTGCAATGAATGAAGAGCGGACGGACCGGATCTGTAATGGCCTGGTCCTCTCGTGCGTCGGCGACGGCGGCGGCCCGACCTATAAGCAGAGCCGCCGAGGCGATGCCATGGTCGATCGAGCAATGAGGCATATCATCATGCACGCCGGATTGGCGGGCACGGTCGTGCCATTCTCTCCGTACGGCTATGATGAAAGACAGTATTGTTCGCCAGGCTTCAATTTGCCTGTTGGACTGTTTCAGAGAAGCGCGTTTGGGTCATTTCCTGAGTATCACACGTCTGCGGACAATATGGACTTCATTGATCCTGCGCACCTGGCCACGTCCTATGGCCTCGTTCAGGAATGGATGAACATACTCGAGTGTGATCGCGTCATGATAAATCTCTATCCTAAGGGCGAACCGCAACTTGGCCGGCGAGGGCTCTATGCAAGTATAGGCGGCGAACAAATGACCCCGATGCACCGAATGGCGATGCTGTGGGTGCTCAATCTTTCAGATGGCGAACACACGCTTCTGGACATCGCGGATCGCGCCGAACTCCCGTTTCGCGTCATTCAAGATGCTGCCACGCGACTTGAAGCCGCGGAAGTCGTCTGCGATGCGAGGAGATAGGACGTCTCCATAATAACAGTCCCGACGTTAACGGCTTCGGAGAATCAGCGAAACGGCCCAAGGTTACGATCCTTGTCCGAGATGACGGAAACCGGCAATGGCCATTCGATGCCAATGTCCGGATCACTGAATACGAAACCGTGGCCTGCTGCGGGTACATGAAACGCCGAAATCAAATAATGCACCTCGGTGTCGTCAGCCAGCGTCTGAAAGCCATGTGCCACACCTTCGGGAATGTAGAGCTGACGGCGATTGCCAGCGGTTAAGTTAAAGGCCAGCCAACGTCCCCGCGTTTTCGAATCTTTGCGCATGTCCACAACCACGTCATAAATCGCACCGGACGTGCAGCGAACAAGTTTGGTTTCTCCATAGGGGGGATGTTGGACGTGCATCCCTCTCAACGTCCCGCGCGTTATATTGTAGGATACGCTATGCTGAGGAAAACGCGTAAGGAGTCCATGATCAGCAAACTCCTGCTCGCAAAAGACGCGAGCAAAAAATCCCCGTTGATCGCAGTGTTGCTTCATCTCGACAAGAAAAACGCCGTTAATCTGAGTACGCGAAAATCGCACGATTGGCTCTCGCTCAGGTTGTTGATGTGCTTAGATCACGGAACCGCTGGGAAGCAGATTGTCGACAGTGCAGCATGACATGGCCATCGTTGAGTTTGCTAATGAACCAGTTTATCAGCCTAACTGTGCATCAACTTTATTGCAAAGCGTGTCAATAGTTGGTGGCTGAAACAGCCACACCTAGTCCTGGGTACGAGTGAAAAATGCTTGGTGAATTCAAACAATCGGAAGTATTGCGCCAACGTGCACATCAACTTATTCCGGGCGGAGCTCATACATACGCCAAGGGCGATGATCAGTATCCCGCATTGTCGCCGGGCTTCATCGTGCGCGGCGAGGGCTGTCGAGTCTGGGACGTCGACGGAAACGAATTCATCGAGTACGGCATGGGCTTGAGGGCGGTTACGCTGGGTCACGCTTATCCCAGCGTCCTTGAAGCGGTGCGGCGCGAACTTTCAAATGGCAGCAACTTTACGCGGCCTGCTCCGATCGAGATCGAGTGCGCGGACTCTCTGTTGGGTCTCGTCAAAGATGCGGATATGGTGAAGTTCTGCAAGGACGGATCAGATGCGACGTCCGGCGCGCTTAAGCTGGCACGTGCATATACCCGACGCGATTACATCGCAATTTGTGGCGACCATCCATTTTTCTCGGTGGATGATTGGTTCATTGGCACGACCGCTATTCATGCTGGTATACCCGAGGCGGTTCGGCGTCTTACTCTGAAGTTCCAGTATAACGACATAAATTCAGTAAAGAAGTTATTCGCCGAGCACCCAGGCCAGATTTCAGCGCTCATATTGGAGCCGGCCAGGACCGATGATCCCGTCGACGGCTTTTTGGATGAGACGAAGCGCATCTGTCACGAGAACGGCGCACTCATCATCTTCGACGAGATGATTTGCGGCTTCCGCTGGCACGCGGGTGGTGGGCAGGCCTATTACAACGTCTCACCGGACCTGGCGTGCTTCGGCAAGGCTATGGCAAACGGCTTCTCGGTTTCGGCACTTACAGGCAGAAGAGAGATCATGCGGCTAGGTGGTCTCGATCATACCGACAGGGAGAGGGTATTCCTTCTTTCCACGACCCACGGAGCTGAAACGCACGGACTGGCTGCAGCGATCGCGACAATGCGTGTCTACAAAGATGAGCCAGTCGTTGAGCATCTCGATCGCATGGGGCAATTGCTGCGCGACGGCATAACAGACGTCGCTCACAAGCACGGGCTGCAGCGATTTGTCAAAGTTGTTGGCAAGTCTTGCTGTCTCTTCTATGTGGCGCTCGACGGTAACGAACGGGCGTCCCAGGCTTTTCGAACTCTCCTTCTCCAGGAGCTCATAAAACGTAGTGTCCTCGCGCCTTCACTCGTTGTCAGTTACTCCCACACGGAGCAGGATGTGTCCCGGACAATTGAGGCTTTTGACGGAGCGCTTGAGATCTACGCTCGTGCACTTAGCGATGGTGTCGAGCGATATCTCGTCGGGCGGCCATCGCAACCTGTGTATCGTCCATTCAACACGAGCTCACACGGCAGAAACACACCGGAGAAGGTTTGAGCCAAGGCGGCGAAATCCGAACTCAAAGAGCAAATGGTGCTCGCCGAATCTCCACAGTAACGTCAGCAGCTGGCGTATTAGAAAAGCCATATGCCGGTCGTTGAGTTCATTTCCAATCCAAGCCTTCTACTCGAGGCACTCCTGGTCACGGCCTGCCACATCAGGAGACGCGCATTTGTCGCCGTCGAGGGGTGCGATTATGAGTAATAAAATCAGTCCAAAAAGAAATCTTATTGAGTCGTTCCGATTGAGAGTATTCAAGGCGCGCTACTACGTCCAGCAGGCGATAGCTGTCGCTCGCCTCAAGATCGGCGCACGTGATCCTGAGGATAGGCTGGCTCGCGACAGTCAGGCGTTCTGGAACAATTCGGACCGGCCGGAATTTCATTCAGAGTCGCACTGGCGTGAAAGTGGTCCCTTTCAATCCGGGTCGCTTTGGGACGACCTTGGCAACTATCACCATGAGCTGCTCCAGAAGGCGGTCGATTTCGAAGGTGCTCAGGCGCTCAAGACAATTGTGGAATGGGGTTGCGGTGGAGGCCTGAACGCGGTCCGGTGGGCTGGCCAGGTTGAGAGGTTTTATGGTGTCGAGGTTAGCGCCGCTACACTTGCAGAGTGCGAGCGTCAGGTGGAGAAAGCGGGGCACCATTCCTTTCGCGGCGTACTGATTGAGTCACAGAATCCTCATCAGGTGTTCGAGGAAATCTCCGAAAAGTGCGACGCTCTAATATGCACGTATGTTTTCGAGCCCATACCAAGTGCCGAGTATGGGTTGGCGCTTGTCGAAATAGCGAGAAAGCTCGTTCGGGATAATGGTGTTGCTCTTATTCAGATCCGATATCATACGGGGTGGCTAGATCAGGCAAAGCCGATTAAGTTCGCGCGGTTCGGTGTTGCTCACACTTGCACGTATCGAATCGACGAATTCTGGGTTGCCTGCCTGGAGCGAGGTTGGATTCCGCAGTTCGTTCATTTGCTGCCTGAGCAACCATCATTGAATGAACAGCGCTACGCCTACTTTGCGCTGCGAGCAGACCCGGATTGGACGTCGACGATCTAGCGGTGATGCATGCACAATCCCTTTTCGTCGATCAAACCACACTGTACGCCATCCGACGTGCGCTCGGTGCGCTGACGCGCTGACACGAGTGACGGGCATGCAGAATATCATGCCGCGACCCTCCAATCGAACACCGCCCCACTCGTGAAGCCGGTGATCTCAAAGTAAGAAGTTACTGAATGTTGGATTTGATTTTCAGGCGCGACGGTTCCCTGTCGCCGATTGGAGTGAGCCTAGTCCTCCTGGTTGGCGTGTGCCTCTACACTGCGCTACACGCGCGGGCCTCGGTAAACAATACCGATGCGTTCGCTTACATTGAAGGCGCAATCTCATTACAGGACGGCAAAGGGTATGTCTCTGTTTCAGGTGTACCGCTAAATCACTGGCCGGTTGCATTCGCCTGGCTGCTATCGTTCTTTCCTGACCCGCTGACCGCAACGTATTGGATCAATGCGGCGTCTTATTCAATAGTGCTGCTCATGCTGATGAGACTTGGTCACCAAGCCGGTTGGAGCGTGACTCCGCTGATCGGATTGACCGTAGCACTCGGAGCGGGCTTCTTTTACTTTATTGCGCGCATCGCTATGCCAGATATTCTGGCATATGCGGTGTTCTTTGTGTGTATCTATTTCGTCCTGCACGGAGGACTGCTCGCACGCCGATTCGCATTGGTTGGTCTCGCGTTATTGACCTTGTTGAAGTCCATTGCGGTCGTATTTGTCCCGGCAATCTTTCTTGCAGAGCTCTGGAGATTGGGCTTTGCGAATTTCTGGCAGAGGTTCATTGATTACTCCCTGGCAGGCAGTGCATTGCTTGCCGTAATTGTATGGACATTTGCGTTCAATTATCACGCCATAGGTGAAATTCTGCCATCCTCCCACAGCGCGCCGACAGTCGAACTCTTTGCGTCAGAGGTGGTTCGGTTCGTGCAGGGGTTTTTCAGGCAGTTTCTGGCGAACTGGTATGGCTCTATTCGAAGCCCGATCTACCTTGTAACGCTTATGCTTGTCGTTATTGTTGGTCTGTTTGCGTTTCTGAGCTTAAGACCAACGGCCCAAGGTCGATTGCTGTTTGAATCAGGAATCGCAATCTTGCTGCTTTCTTGGGTCCTGGAGTTCGTACGCATATATCATGCAAGTCCGCGTCTAATGGGGTATGGGCTCTGTCTCCTGGTTTTAGGCTGTGGCGTATCACAGCACTTTGCTCGGCGGTGGGTTTTATACGCATGCGCCTCACTTGCTTCGACAATTGCATGCGTCTCGCTGGTGCCGATGGATGCGGCGAATTCCATACTCTATGCGAAACCGCTGCGGGACATTCAGGAGAAGATCCCCAAACGCGAGGAGCTGTATTCCAACTCGCTGCGGGTCGTCGACATCCATGTCAAGCGCCATGCTCGTCCAATTCGCAGTTGGTCGGACGTTGACGAGGGAGGGGCAGGTTGTGTCGTGGAACTCCTGGCGCCCAATCAGGACGCGGTGGGCGTACACGTCTGGCCTCTGCCGACGCCGCCAAAAACTTGGAGCACGCACGCGGAAAACGAGATGGTGCGCGTCCTGTGCCGACAGAAGAAGTAGCGCGCAGCAAAGTTGTTTAGCACCTGTAGTTACTCTCGACCGATGAATGCCGAAACGGGTCCGTTAGTGCGTCAGTCTCCGAGCCCAACAGAACTCTCCGCTTCGGTAGAAGGTTTCGTCGGTAAAATTGCGTGAAGGAAACGATGAGTCGCCCGAGCGGCGTGATGCGGACGCACTGACCGTCTAATCGTGCTGATCCCGTACGGAACTGCTCGGTCAAACGCACGTCGACCAGGCGGTGCTCCTTCATATACTCAATTCGGAAGATTTCAGCAAAGGCAGACTGCTTGATTCCGCCACCTCTTTGATCAATTTTCTCCAATATGTAAATAGACAAAGATCTGTCGATCACAGTCGGCCCCATTACCGCAAACAGTGAGCCGATCAGAGCAAGATTAAAGTAAAGCAAAGTGATTTCAAGGACGCTGAGTGACTTTCCAATTGCAGTAAAGGTTGTCAAACACGCCAGCACAGTCAGAGCGAGCGCCAGGTCGACGACCGTGCTGTAAAGTACTACTTCAACCTGAAAGATTCGAAAGTGAAGTATGTGAATGAAAGAGAATATAAGTAAGAACAACACCAATGCCGATAAGCAGCTTAGTATCTTATTTTTCATGCTTGAACACCCAAAACTTATTGATTGAAAAGCTTGAGATGGCTTGAACGGCTGTTGCAGTGGCGAATGCCAAAGTTTTGTCGAGTCCATATCTGTCGGCCAAAAGCCATACAATTATGACATGAAGTGCGCCGAGTGCAAGGTAAACGAATGAAAAGCGCGCGCACTGCTGGTGCCAGCTATAGCCAGTCGACCGAAATACAAAGTATCTATTGCCGAGGAATGAAACAGCTATGCCAAAAAGTGCCCCAACTGAATTTGCAAGCGCGGCGCTCGTGAATCCGATGACGAACACCAGCGTCGCAAAAGCGCCATAATGCGCCAGTGTCGCTAGTAAACCGTTGATTACATAGCGGCTGGCTTGCGAAACGATGTGTGATTGAGAGAGCAGGCGGTGCATCTCATTGTATGAAGGCAATGGCATGGCTCTGTGTTCATTGCGCCGGTCTAAAGGTCATGTTTCAATAGAAGAAACAAATTTTCCGTATCGTGGTGGCTCGACTAGGGCTCCTCGGAGTACACCGGAGAGGAGAAGTGTCGACAATGCCAAGAAGCCCATTTGCAGCATAAGAATTACGAGAATCCCAAGAGCAATTGAAAACCATCCTGGTGTCGCAAATCCGACAATCTTCAGGAAGATGGCCGTCACTGCTGCGAGAAAGCAGCTGACCGCGCCGACGGAACAGAATGTTCCGACCCGAACCAATACGTCATCAACAAATATTGTAACGGCACGAAGCCCATGTAAGGCAAGCGAAATGAAGTTCATCTTACTCATCCCGCAGTAACGCTTGCCGCGATCAACAGTGACTTCATGTCGGCGTAATCTTGATGCGAGCACCGTCGCGGCCAAATGAACCCACAGTTCAGACATCGATGCGAGGCGCCGCGCCGCGCTCGGACTGATGGCCATGAAGTTTCCGTGTGTTATCGACTTGCCGGTAAGCAACAGGAAGCAAAGCTTGTAAATTCCATAGAACACTTGGAACACGAGCCCTTCCTGGCGCTTGCGTCTTCGCGCCACGACAATGTCTGCGTCTTTGGCGGAAAGTGCGTCTGCGAGAAGCGGGATTGCTGCGGGTGGATCCTCTCCGTCCGCATCCATGACCACGACGGCTGTTTCCGGAATTTTCTCGACAACATAACAGAGGCCGACCGCGATAGCTCTTTGATGCCCCATGTTTCGCGATAGTTGAATCACGGTCAGACTGTTCGCGTGAGAAGTGTTAAGTGATTCAAGTTCGACAGGTTGACGCACGGATCCATCGTCAACTACCACAACATGTGCGCTGAGCGACGGGATGCGGTGAACTTCGTCAATGAGTTGCTGAAGTGAGTCGAGATCTTCGTATACCGGCGTCACAATAACGATTTGCTGACGTGGCACGACGTCAATCATGAGCGAAATCCACCTCTGAACTACGGTTTCTGGCTGATGGCGCAAGCGTCAGGCACGGTTCCATTAGCGCATTGCTTGATCGAGCTAAAGGAGTTTCTCAGTTAGAGTATGGTTTGTGTCGGTGGCAAGGCCAGTTTGCTGTGATCGCCGCCGGTTCGTTAATGGCGAAACAATTGAGATGTTGTCGTTTCCTGCTTAATGTCCGCATTGCGACATATTAATGATTTGGGAGCGGCGATGAGAGCAACTTGGCAGGGCACGTTGCGGATCTTTTTCAGAGAGCTGCTGCAATTGCTGGTCGGAGTCGGCGATTGATGATTGCTTGTCGGCAAAGGTCAAGCGACGACGTTTCTGGGAAGCTCGAAAGTGAATGTTAGGTGGACTGTGTTTCCGTCTCGTGTTCGAGCTCGTTTCAACGAGGTTTGCGGCGCACATGCATGAGTTTGTCATTGTGGAGTTGCCGAAATGCGACGAAGCTTAAGAAGCGAAGTCGGCACGGTAAAGCGGAGCGTTTTGAGTTTGCTTGCCGAAGTTAGGGCAAACCTCCGCCATGGTCGCCGTTTGCAAGGCTTTATGAAAGGCAAGACGGGGTTGGCGCTGAACATTGGATGCGGCAAGAGGGTGAAGAGTGGTTGGGTCAATCTGGATATCAACCCAGTATCGAATGAAGTATACTACTTTGACGCACGAAATCCGCTTCCATTGGCTACCGGTTCTGTTCGAAGGATTAATTGTGAGCACTTTCTGGGACATCTCGGCTTTGATGAAGCGTTAGGCTTTCTCAGTGAGTGCTATAGAGTCTTGGAGCCAGCTGGCTCGTTGCGAATAATTGTGCCGGACGCCGAGAAATATTTTCGTGCCTACGTTGACAACGATGCCGAGTACTTCAAGAAACTTCAGCATCTTGGTGGTGCCGTAAATCCACTTGAAACGAGAAACGAGGTTGTAAACCAGTCATTCAGGTTGGGGGGCGAGTACCACTCCGCATGGGATTTTGAAACGCTGGAGCTCTATTGCTGCCGAGTTGGTTTCTCAGGAATGCAGCGTTCGAGTTGGAAGGAGGGACCCGCGGAGTATCAGATTGACGGCGAGGACTGGTGGCGGCCGTTTGAGAGCCTGTACTGCGAAATTCAGAGATGACCTGGCCAAGTGCGCTGGCGAGAAGTCTGTGGGCGCTTAGGGACGTTATGATGCTCTGGCGCGCGAGATTGTGTCTGCCATTAACAGTGACGATGGCTCGCTTCTGACCGCGGTCGTTCTTTTGCCAAAGCCGACCACGGCCATACGACCAGGCTGAGCCAAGCCGGCAATCTCGAGAGCGCGATGATCGAAAACTGCACGCCCCATTTGCATTTTTGACGATTTAGATCAACTCCATAGACGATTGCATTGATCAGGCACAGCATGACGCAGACGGCGCCTATCTCGCGCCACGCCCGCCGAGCATCGCGTCCACGGCGAACCGGTCTTGATCGCGAAAGACCAGCGATAACCAAGATGCAGCGACCACAATCAGCGACGGGTAGAACAGGGCATTGACAGTCCCGGGTTTGTCCCCCGGCATCCAGAGCCAGAACGGATCAATCAGGCTTTGCCATACCGAGAGTGCCACGAACACATTCACGGCAAGCTGAAACCACAGCATTGGCACTCTCAGCGCGCCGATCGCGATGAGAACGGCGGCGACGACCTGCAACCAACCAAACGAGATCAAGAGCCAGTCGATCGAAAAATAGCCGCCGTAGAATCTGTTCGACACCGAGGTGCCGACGCCCGTGTTCAAGGCCTTGACGAGGCCCCACCAGAACAACAGCCCGGCGGTTGTAACCCGAAGCGCAAGCAAACTTAGGGCTTTGCCAGTTGCGCCGTCGCCCAAGTTTTGATCTGTCACCGTCATTGGCCATTCCTGTTTGGGTTATCGAGAGTGCGTTGCGATCGATAGACTCAAAGAGCGCATGAAACCGAACAAATTCGTGTTGGATCCGGCGCAACGTGGAAGCGGTTGCGGATTGGCATCATGTGTCGTGTTGCGCCGACGGCGTCGCGCCCAATCGAGCGTAACGCCATCGGGCCGTAACCCGCCTACTCAGCAGCTTGAGCCGCTGGCGTCCATGTGAAGGGCTGGAAAGGTGTGTCGACCGGCGTCTCGACCAAGTGGTTAGTGTAGTTTGAAAGAACCTTGTGTGAGACGGCCAACAACACATCGAAGACGTGCCGACGCGAGAACCCAGCGTTGAGAAATGCATCAACACGTTCCGGTTTCACCCAGCCGCGCTCGCGAACAACCTCAAGCGTGAAAACCTTCAGGGCCTGGAGCTTCGGGTCTGCATAGTCACCGGACGTGCGCGCCGTTTCGATCACGTCGTCCGCGACGCCATCCTTCTTGGCGATGGCGGTATGTGCCGCCATGCAGTAGTGGCACGCGTGAAAGGTGTTGATTGTGAACCAGACGACGTGCCGTTCCGTCGGCGTGAATGCCGAGCGCTGTAGCGCGTCACCAAGCGCGAGATAGGCTTCGGCAGCCTCCGGCGCTTCGGCCAAGGCACCAATCAGGTTCGGGACAAAACCGTATTTGCCTTTGACCTTGGCAATGATGTCCGCCGCCGCGTCCGGATGGTTCTCAGCGGTGTGGATTGTGAAGTCTGCCATGATAACCTCATCTCTGGTTTCGCATCCACGGTTGGCCCGTGGCATGTTGAACCGCTCGGTTCAGGTCTTGCAATTTGGACCGTGCGGTACAAGATCACAACATAACGATCGATCACATTGGCGATAGGTATGCCCGGTGAGTGGCCGCAAACAATTCGATGAGGATCAGGTGCTCGACGCCGCCATGTTGGCGTTCTGGCGATCGGGTTATGAAGCAACGTCCGTGGCTGATCTTGAGGCCGCAACGGGCTTGTCCAAATCCAGTCTCTACAACGCCTTCGGCAACAAGGACGACGTGTTTCTGCGCTGCCTTGAACGTTTCTCTGAGCTTTACGGGCATGATCTTGTCACCGAGCTCGATCAAGACGATTTCCATTCCGCTATCCGGGCATTCTTCGACCGTTTGATTGCGCGCTTTGCCAATCGCCGGCTTCCCAATGGGTGCCTTGCGACCATGGCGGCGCTGGAGGTGGGGCGCCGGCAGGGCTTGGCCGCAAAGCACGTCCGGAAGGGATTGGATTCCATGCGCGCCGTGTTCGAGAGCCGATGCGCGCGCGCTGTGCGCGATGGCCAGCTTCCAAGGGATACAGACTGTTTTGCGCTATCGACGACCATGCTGGCCTTGACGCGCGGCATTGCGGTACTCAATCGCGGACATCCAGATGCGCACCTGTTGACGGCGGCCGTCGATGGATTTCTCGCGTCGCTCCGTGGGTTATCAGACAGTGCGGCATCGGCAGGGCGGCGCTGAGGGCAAGGAGCTGTGATGGAGCGACTAGGACAGCCCACAATTGGGCCAATCTGCAAGCGGGTAAGCCAGCGTATGTTGCACAGGCCGCGTCACACGTTGCTGTGCAACGTCCAGAGAACCATCACCGTAAGAGGCAACACAAAAGAAGGGTAGTGTCATGAGCGAAAACGACGTTTACGTCCCGCCACAAGTCTGGACGTGGGACAAGGAAAGCGGTGGCCGCTTCGCCAATATCAATCGGCCGATTGCCGGCGCCACGCACGAAAAGGAGCTGCCGGTTGGTGAGCATCCGTTCCAGCTCTATTCTCAAGGAACACCCAACGGCGTCAAAGTCACGGTGATGTTCGAAGAGCTGCTGGCGCTCGGGCACAGCGGCGCGGAGTACGACGCATGGCTGATCCCAATCGGTGAGGGGGATCAATTCGGCAGTGGGTTCGTCGCAATCAATCCGAACTCGAAGATCCCGGCACTTGTCGACAGAAGCGGCGAAACACCGATCCGAGTGTTTGAGTCCGCATCAATCCTGATGCACCTTGCGGAAAAGTTCGGCGCATTCCTACCGGAGAAAGGCCCGGAACGAACAGAAACGTTGAACTGGCTGTTTTGGCAGATGGGAAGCGCGCCTTACCTCGGCGGCGGATTTGGACACTTCTACGCCTACGCACCAGCCAAATTCGAGTATCCGATCAATCGCTTCACAATGGAAACGAAACGGCAGCTCGATGTCCTTGATCGCCAGTTATCCGAGCGGCCATACATTGCCGGCGATGCCTACACGATCGCGGATATGGCGATCTGGCCGTGGTACGGAAATCTGGTCCGCGGCACACTCTATGGTGCCGCTGAGTTTCTGGCCGTTCACGAGTATAAGAACGTGACGCGCTGGGCCAATGAGATTGCGGAACGTCCGGCGGTGAAGCGCGGCCGTTTGGTCAACCGTACATCAGGCGACCCGAGCGAGCACCTGCGCGAGCGCCATTCGGCAAAGGACATAGACGCCGTTCTCAACGCATAGCGCATCGCTAATCTTGTGCGCCGGCCAATCGAGCGGCCGGCGCAGCAGTCGCCATCGAGATCTTCGGGTCGGCAAACGGCTGTGCATCCGAAGCTAAATCAGCTCGAAGTATTTGTACGCGACCAGCCAGCCGAGCAGCAGCGCGGCAATCATGAGCTTGCGGCTATACTCGTCCCAGTTATTCATGGCGGTATCTCGCCTTGCACTCGGCGGGCCTTGGGGTTGCCCGTTCAAAACCACCAATGGTCCGAACGCCCACTCTGTCCCACCAGACTACGGCCGAGATCCTGTGCTCGCAAGCGCGCGCCTTGCTTGAAGCCCCGATGGTCCGGTGCATCACACCTTTGGTCAGGTTACGTCTGCCTCAACTGTCGGTCCGACCGCGCGTCGATACAGGTGCCAGCTCGCGTGTCCAAGCACGGGCAGCATGACGAACAAGCCGACAAAGAACGTCAGGAGCGACAATCCGGTCAAAGCTGCGATGCAAACACACCAGATCAACATGGTCACAGGATTTGCGAACACCAATCGCACGCTCGTCACCATCGCGGTCACGAAGTCCACGTCCCGATGATAGAGCATTGGGTAGGTCACAACGGATATTGAGAACACAATGATCGCGATCACGGCGCCGGACACATTGCCGACCACGAGGAAGATCCAACCTTGCGTGGTGGTGAAAATCAAGGTGAAAGCCTGGAGACCAAGAGCCTCGAACCCCATGATCGACAAAAAGATGAGTGCGGCGTAGTCGACCCACATGAAGAAGGTGAAGCCGGTAATCAACGCCATCCATCGCAGATCGCGGGTCGACGCTTCACTGATGGCATGAAACACAGCTTGCCACGATAAGGGCTTACCCTGTTCCAGAAAGTCACTGACCGAATAGAAGCCAACGCTCGCGAAGGGCGCAACCAGTGCAAAGCCCATCGCGACCGGATAAACGAGATAATACAACTCGAAAATCAACAACATGATCGTAAGCACCCAACCCAAAACCGCGTAGATGCCGCCGAAAAACAGGCCATACTGCGGGGCCGCCCGAAAGTCACGGATGCCGGCCATAAAGACCTCGACGAGGTCTTGAACACCAACGGGGGCTATATCCGGCCACTTGTTGACCGTGACCAGGTCTCTCTCTGCCATTGTGCATCACCTCCACGTCCGCCGCATCGCGTCAGCAAAGGCAAGAACCGTCCCACCTTGCACCGCACTGCGCTTGTTTTTGTCTAAGGTCTGGGCAGCAGCGGGTGTGCGACAATGATGTACATCAATTGCCAACCAACATTGCGCGTCCAGTTGATCGGGAGGGCAATCTGGGAACGCGCGACCTGCAAAAGGGGTGAGCAAAAGAGGCGAGCAAGTGTCGACTGCAAGATCGCGTCGGTACAGATAAGCCGCGACCCGGTTCGGATAACCGGATCGCGGCTGTAGCCTCTTGCAACGATCGAAGCGCTTTTCGTGACAATCAGGCGAGGTCGAACCGGTCGGTGTTCATGACCTTCGTCCAGGCCGCGACGAAGTCCGTGACAAACGCGTCCTTGGAGTCGACGCAGCCATAAACCTCAGCCAGCGCACGCAGCTGAGAGTTCGAGCCGAAGATCAAGTCAACGCGCGTACCTGTCCACTTCAGCTCGCCCGTTGCGCGATCTCGACCTTCAAACACCTCTTCGGCGTCCGAAGCGGCCTTCCATGTTGTGCGCATGTCGAGCAGGTTGACAAAGAAGTCGTTCGTCAACGTTTCGGGGCGGTCCGTGAATACACCGTGACTGGACCCGCTGACATTGGCACCCAGCACACGCAACCCGCCAACCAGAACCGTCATTTCCGGGCCCGTCAGCGTGAGCAACTGTGCCTTGTCCACCAGCAACTCCTCTGCCGACACCGTGAACTGGGCCTTGAGATAGTTGCGGAAGCCGTCCGCCACCGGTTCCATGACGTCGAAGGACTCGACGTCCGTTTGATCCTGAGTGGCATCCCCACGTCCCGGCGTAAATGGCACCGTTACGTCATGTCCGGCTGCCTTGGCCGCTCTCTCAATGGCAGCACCTCCGCCAAGGACAATGATGTCCGCCAGTGAAACCATCTTGCCGTTGGCTTGCGCTGCGTTGAAGTCCGACTGGACCGTCTCAAGTTTGGCCAGGACCTGCGACAGCTGCTCAGGCTGGTTGACGTCCCAGTCCTTTTGCGGCGCAAGGCGGATGCGCGCACCGTTCGCTCCACCGCGCTTATCTGAGCCGCGGAAGCTTGACGCGGAGGCCCAGGCGGTCGAGACCAACTGCGAAACCGAAAGCCCCGTTGCCAGGATCTTGGCTTTAAGATCCGCGATATCCTGGTCGTCGATGAGGTGGTGCGTCACATCAGGGATCGGGTCTTGCCAGATCAGGACTTCTTCGGGCACCTCCGCACCGAGATAGCGTGACCGCGGACCCATGTCGCGGTGGGTCAACTTGAACCAGGCCCGGGCGAAGGCATCCGCGAACGCGTCCGGATTCTTGTGGTAGTGTCGTGAGATCGGCTCGTAGATCGGGTCCATCCGCATGGCCATGTCGGCCGTCGTCATGATCGTTGGAACCCGCTTGCCCGAGTTGTCGACCTCGGGTGCTAGGTGCTCGTCGGCTACGTCTTTCGGTGCCCATTGCCAAGCGCCGGCCGGGCTTTTGACCAGCTCCCAGTCGTAACCGAACAGCATGTCGAAGTAGCCCATGTCCCACTGGGTCGGGTTCGGAGTCCAGGCACCTTCGATGCCGCTCGTAATCGTGTGGACGCCTTTGCCGCTTTCGTAACTATTCCGCCAACCGAGGCTTTGCATGTCGAGATCGGCACCCTCAGGTTCGCGCTCAAGGTGCGAGTCCGGGGCCGCACCGTGACACTTGCCGAAGGTGTGGCCACCGGCGACGAGTGCAACGGTTTCCTCGTCATTCATGGCCATGCGGGCAAACGTCTCGCGAATATCGCGACCGGAGGCGACGGGGTCCGGGCTGCCATTCGGCCCTTCCGGGTTGACGTAGATCAGGCCCATTTGCACGGCCGCGAGTGGGGCTTCGAGTTCGCGGTCGCCACTGTAACGCTTGTCGCCCAGCCATTCGGACTCGGAGCCCCAGTATATGTCTTTCTCAGGCTCCCAAATGTCGTCCCGGCCTCCGGCGAAGCCAAACGTCTTGAGGCCCATCGACTCGATAGCGCAGTTGCCGGCAAGGATCATCAGATCGGCCCAGGACAGCTTCCGACCATACTTCTGCTTGATCGGCCAGAGCAGCATGCGGGCCTTATCCAGGTTGGCGTTGTCCGGCCAGCTGTTCAGTGGCGCGAACCGCTGCGTGCCCGATGCACCGCCGCCGCGTCCATCAGCGGTGCGATAGGTGCCGGCGCTGTGCCAGGCCATACGGATAAACAAACCGCCGTAGTGACCGTAGTCGGCCGGCCACCAGTCCTGCGAGTCCGTCATCAACGCGTAGAGATCTTGCTTCACCGCAGCCAAGTCGAGCGTTTTGAATTCTTCAGCATAGTTGAAGGTCTTGGCCATCGGATTGGACAAGGGCGATTGCTGATGGAGAATGTCCAGGTTCAGCTGATTGGGCCACCAGTCGCGGTTCGATACGACTTGCTTACACGAGACGGGACATCTGATTTCATCGTCCATCGTACTTCCGCTCCTTAACTGTGTTGTCTGCCAAGGGACACATGGTCAACGAACCCTCATCTCGACAGCCAGAGCGAGTTTCAGGTCTCGTCGGGTTCTTGATCGTCCCACCATAGGGCTAGCAAACATGCATCATCAGGTAAAATTTGATTAAGTGATCGCTTTGATAAGATGTCCTGATGAGAGGAATGCCGGCTCGGTCGTCTGTTTTCTGCATCAAAGCGTATCGTACAGGTGGGTGCGCGGGCGCCAATTGGCGACGGGCGCGGCAACGGTTTTCCGGTTTTAGATGCAGGAGGGCGCCCTGTATCCGGAGTTAAACTGTTTCACGGCATGGCAGAGCGGCATTCACATCTCAGTTAGAACGAACGGGCACGGTAGCGAACGCATGACCAGCCCAACACAGACGTGGTAGACCAGTACTGGGCCGCAGATTGCAACGTGTCCGGGATGATGTTGAACCCGGCGGGCGGGTCGTCTGCCGCTCCCCGGAGAGCCAGAGAGCAAGGGATGTGCGCGTGCGACAATCTTGGCGACGTGGCGTGGATGTTGCCGGTTTTCTTGCATTGATCGGTCTGAGCGTCTGGCTGTGGCACAGTCGCGATGCCGTATCGGCGCGTATCCAGTCTGTGGTCGAGCCGATTGACGCGGATGCGAAGGCCCACAGCCGGCGTGCCGAGCGGCCGGCGCCTGTTATCGTCACGCGCGTTGCCGCGAAGGCGAACACCGATGTTATCGAGGCCGTTGGTACGGCGCGCGCAGAGCAGGCCGTGCTGCTGATGGCAGAGGCGGAAGGCCAGATCAGACGTGTATTCGTGGCGCCGGGCGCGCGGGTTGGCGCCGGACAGCCGGTGTTCATGATTGATGATACGCAGGCCAATCTGGCCGTGCAGATTGCGCAAAAACAGCTCCAGGATGCGCAGCGCAGACTGAAACGGTTGGTCTACTTGACCAGTCGGCAGATCCGCTCAACCGCGTTGCTTGAAGATGCGGAAAGCGCTGTTGTCCAGGCGGAACTCGCGCTGTCCCAAGCTGAGAACACGTTGCGCAATCTCACCGTGCGCGCTCCGTTTGGCGGTGTCGTCGGCATTCCAAAGGTCGGGATCGGCGACCGCGTGACCACCACAACACCGGTCATATCCCTCGATGATCGGGCCCGGCTGATGATCGAGTTTCAAGTCCCTGAGCGCTTTTTGTCGCGTATCAAGATTGGCTCTGAACTCACGGTCGAGACCCCCGGTTACCGCGGCCGGCGCTTCTCGGGAACGGTGGATGCAAGAGACAGTCGCGTGGATCCGACATCGCGCTTCATCATGGTCCGTGCTGCCGTGCCAAATCCAGAGGACCTGCTGTTGCCGGGAATGTCCTTCCGGGTCCGCATGGTCCTCGCCGGACAGACGTTCTCAGCGGTGCCGGAGTTGGCTTTGCAGTGGCGCCAGGGCAAGAGCTTTATCTGGGTTGTGAAGGACAAAAAGGCGCACCGAGTCGACGTCGACATCGTCAAACGCGTCGATGAGCGGGTGCTGATCGATGGGGCTGTTACGCCCGGGATGCTCGTTGTCGTGGAAGGCGTTCAGAGATTGCGGCCCGGCCGGGATGTTGCCGTGCCAAATGACGCGGACGGAACGGCGCGAACCGGCCATCTCGTGCCCGGCACTTATGGCGATCGTGCTAATCGCAACAACGGCCGCGCGCCTGAACCGGCCGCTAAGGCCGGGGGGTGAACCCAATGGCGCAGGACCGTGCCGATCTTCCAAGTTTAAGCGTGCGGCGGCCCTATCTTGCCACCGTCCTGAACCTGCTGATCATTATTGCCGGCATTGGCGCGGTCTTCGGCGTGGAAGTTCGCGAGCTTCCCGATGTCGATCGTCCCATCGTCTCGGTGCGCGCAAACTATCCAGGCGGCTCACCCGAGACAATCGATGCTGAGATCACGAGCAAGATCGAAGGCGCAGTTGCACGCGTGGCTGGTGTCGTTGAAGTCCGATCGGCAAGCGAGGAAGGCAATTTCCGCATTCGCGCAGAATTCCAGCCGTCGACGGATCTCATTGCGGCTGCCAACGATGTCCGCGAAGTTGTCAGTCGGGTCCAGCGCCGTTTGCCGGAGGGTGTCGAGAATCTCACCGTCATAAAGGCGGATGCGGACTCGCGCGCGGTCGTGCAGCTGGCAATATCCAGCGCCACCCTCTCGATCGACGCCCTGAGCCGCCGGATCCAATCCGAGATTGTGCCGGCGCTGACGTCGGTGTCCGGTGTTGCTGACGTCAGGGTGTCCGGTGACGGACAACGTGTGCTCCGCGTCGTGGTCGACCCATTGAAGCTGGCATCCCATGGACTGTCGGTTGCAGACGTTGTGCGCGTGCTTGGCACCGCGCGCTTTGATCAACCGGCCGGTCGCTTCAAAGGCGGTACACAAACCGTCTTGGTGCGCGCCGACGCGTCGATTGAGGATCCACGCGCCATAGAAGCGATTATGATCCGCGATCCCGTGCGGTTGGGTGACGTCGCATCTGCCCACTTCGGACCGGCCGATGCCCAGAGCATCGCGCGGTTAAACGGCATGCGCGTCATCACGCTTGGGATCGTCCGGCGTGCGCGTTCGAATACCGTTGAAATCGCGTCCGGCGTTCAAAACGTCGTCGCCGGCCTGCAACGCCGGATGCCGGAGCTGAAGATCACGACAACGGCTGATGACGCCATCTTTATCCGCAGTGCGGTCCGCGATGTGCTTATGAGCCTCGGCATGGCGATCATCATCGTCATTTCCGTCATCGCGCTGTTTCTTCGCAGATTGCGTGCGGCCCTGATCCCCGCCGTTACCATTCCCGTTGCTTTGATCGGAACGATTGCAGCGATTTGGCTGCTGGGGTTTTCAATCAACCTCGTCACGCTGCTGGCACTCGTGCTGGCGACAGGGCTAGTCGTGGACGATGCCATTGTCGTTTTGGAGAACGTCGAGCGGCTTAAGGCCGAGGGCACTCCGCCACGCGCTGCGGCTGTGATTGGCACACGGCAAGTGTTCTTTGCGGTGGTTGCGACAACGGCGACACTGGTCTCGGTGTTCTTGCCGATTTCCTTTCTGCCGTCGACTGCGGGACGCCTGTTCGCTGAGTTCGGAATTGTCCTCTCGGTTGCTGTCTGCATCTCATCATTCGTCGCGCTCACGGTGGTGGCAATGCTGGCGTCGCGAAGCGCGGACCACGGAGCGCACATCGACCGACCGCAACGGCACAGCGAGACCGAGACTGGCGGCCGCGTTATGCGCATTTATGCAGCGATGATTGGCGGGGTCCTCGCGTTTCCGCTTGTGGTCGTGGGCATATGCGCCGTCATAGTATCGGGAGCCGCTGTCGCGTGGACCCATCTCGGCGAGGAACTGGTCCCGAGAGAGGATCGCGGTCAGATCACCATAGGCTTGCGTGCGCCACCCGGCGTGGGTCTCGATTTTACGGATATGCAGGTCGAGAAGGTTGAGGCGATCGTGCGGCCATACGTCGAGCGTGGCGTCGCAATGAGTGTTCTGTCCATAACCGGTCGTTACGACCCGAACTACGCGGAGGTGCGCGCGCCACTTGTCGATTGGTCCAAACGACAACTTTCGGAAGCCGACATTTCAAAAGTCGTCAATCGTGCACTCGGCGAGATTCCTGGTGCCAGTGCCTACATGTGGAGCGGCAACAGCTTGAACCTACGCGGCTCTCGCGGTGGCACTGGAATCCGTTTTGCGATCACGGGCGGCGACTATCAAAAGATCGCAAGCGCAGCTGCCGACCTGGTCCAGTTGCTCAAAACGGATGTTCCTGAATTCCTGTATCCCAACGTCGACCATCGGGCCTCCCAGCCCCAGGTCTCGATGCATATCGACCGGAGCCGTGCTGCTGCGCTGGGCGTGGAGATTGATAACCTCGGCACCACGATCCGCGCGTTGACGGATAAGGTCGAGGTTGGCGAGCTGACCATTGATGATCGCCGTGTTCCGATCTTGATCCAGTCCGCGCGGGGTGGGGTTCGCCAGCCGGATGACCTCCAGAACGTGTCCGTTGCGGCAACCGATGGCCGGATGGTTCCGCTGTCTCAGTTCGTCAGTTTTACCGAGGTTGCCGTTCCCGACGAACTGGGCCGGCTCGGGCAGCGTCGCGCCGTACCGGTCTCGGGACGCCTTGCCGAAGGTGCATCTCTGCGAGTTGTTGCCCGCAAGATCGAAGCGCTCGCCGCCCGCACATTGCCCGACGGCATGGGGGTGCTACTACTTGGCGAGGCCGCAACATTGGATGAGACATCCTACGGCGTCGCGGTGACATTCTCGGTTGCGCTGATCGTCATATTCCTCGTGCTGGTCGCGCAGTTCGAGAGTCTGACAAGTGCCTTGGTGGTTCTGCTTACGGTGCCGCTGGGGATCTGCGCTGCAATCTTCGCGTTGCTGGTCACGGGAACTAGTCTCAACATCTACAGTCAGATCGGCGTACTGATGCTGGTTGGCATTATGGCGAAGAACGCGATTTTAATGGTCGAGTTCGCCGATCAGCTCCGGGATCGTGGAGCCTCTGTGATGGATGCCGCAAGACAGGCCTCAATCATTCGCTTGCGGCCGATTGCGATGACCATGCTGTCAACGGTTTTGGCAGGGCTACCACTGATACTCGGCACCGGCGCTGGCTCTGAGGCGCGGTCAGCCATCGGCTGGGTTGTGTTTGGCGGTTTGGGGCTTGCAGCTGTCTTCACGCTGTTTTTGACACCCGTCCTTTACACATTGATTGCATGGGTTTCCGCCAAGCGAAGCGCGGAAGCGCAGCAAACTGAGCGTGAGCTTGCGGAGGCCAATCCATACTCCAGGTGATCAGTCGACGCGCCCAGTCGAGGTGCCGTCACGACTTAGAGCTTGTTAGATTTGGCTGGAATGTTCCCACACCCCCGCCGGAACTCGGATGTTTCCGAATTTGGTGCTTCAGAGTCTGCAACATCGGAAACATCTGATGTCGTAAGTCCATCCAACGAGACGATGTCATGGGTGGTTGGGGGTGGTCGGCCAAGTTGCATAGAACGTGGGGTGTGGGCCGGCGAAGCGAGTCCTCTTACAGCGGACACGATGTGATGCCGCACGCCGATAGGTGTGGCTAAAAAACAGGCAATCAGCCGCGCATTGTGTCGCTCGACAAAGTTTTTCTACTATTTC
>JBCCOV010000006.1:0-67180 GCA_039039985.1 Pseudomonadota bacterium
CGCATGAGTTGGTCTTTCCCACCTGGGTCAGCGCAGACGAAGCGATTGCTTACGTCACTGATATCCCGCATGAGGCAAATTCCGGGGACTTTTACGCGGTACGGGAGATGTCGCGATGAGCAGCATGCGATTGATCGCAGACTACGGCAGGGTGTTGATCGCCTTGGCCATGGTCGCTTCCGTAACTGCGGTCGACACGGCGCGCGCCGAGCCGAAGTCCACCATCGCCGTTGACGTCAAGAACCTGTCAGAACCTGTACTCTGCGCCGAGAAAGATAACGTCGCTGTCGCGTTTGCATCGGACCGCGTGCGAAAGTTCCGTATCGAAGCCGCGCATCCGGCTTACCTTCCCGGCCTGTCGCGTGACAGCATCGCTGCCGACTGGACCAACTGCGATTTCTCAGCGGACCCGTCATTCAAGTCAAAGGTGGAGGTTCCGACACGACGCACGCTCTACGAAGAGCCGGCCCTGTGGGTCGTGGGATGGACGTTTCCGACGTTCTGGCGGCCGTCGACCGCGAAAGTACGCATTGGCACGCAGACCTTCGAGGGCCTTCATCTTATCCAGGTGTGGATGATCCGCCCGATGGGCGGCGAGGAAGTTCTCGTGCTTTACCCGCAGGATGGATACTGGCGGATCCGGCCGAAGGCACCGACAGGGCGGGATCTCACGGCGTTTGGATCGTCCGTGTTGATTGGCCCGGTTGAGGACGCCGGCCGCCCGATCGTCGCCCTGGATACGATTACGTTTGAGCCAAATGCCAAGCAGTTCAAGCTGATATTTCAGGCCGGCGGTAGCGCCACTGTCAAGATGAGTGACGTGAACACGGCGCACCACCGTCTGGACGTGACATTCGACCAACCCGTGACGGGACGGCCGTTTGCCATGGTCCGCTCCATGTACGTCACCGCATTCAACAATGATGCCGCGCGCGTTGCGGTGCGGCCGGAGAACGGACAAGGCTGGCAGGAGCACGGCATACTGTCGTTCAAATCGGCACGTGCAAAATCGGTGTGGATTGGGCGCACAACACCGTCGCGACATAACACCTCTGCGCCGGATACCGTGCTCAACAACTTTGAGGCAGCGGGACCGTAGGTGCATTCGCCTACCAGGCCAGCGTAGCCATCGCAGCGATCGGTTGATGCGGACTGTCGGCCAGCAACGTGTCGAGCGCATCGCACTCAAGTTCGCCCGTCGGCATGACGGCCTCGCGGTGAATGCCCTGGCCGATGAACAAGGACTCAATGCCGTACTGAGACGCGCCGGCGATGTCGGTGCGAACCGCATCACCGATTGCGAGGATGCGATCTTTGCTGACCGACGTACCGCGCAGGCGCTGCGCCGCACGATGCGCCATATGATAGGCGCTCGCATGTGGCTTGCCGGCCCAGAACACGGGCCCGCCCATGCTTTCGTAGACGGTCGCGATCGACCCGGCACAAGGCAGGAGCGTGCCGCCCACATCCACGACAAGATCCGGATTGGCGCAGATGAACGATAGTCCGCGTTCGCGTGCCGGCTTCAGCATGGCGCGATAGTCTTCGCCCGTCTCGTTTTGATCATCGATCAGTCCCGTAGCGAAGATCGCTTGCGCCGCGGACAGGGGCACGCGCGCTACGGTGAGGTTGTCAAACACGTCGAGATCGCGGTCCGGGCCGATGTGATGAACCGCCGTGTAACCTTGTGCCAACGTATGCGCGCGGGCGATTTCACCGGATGAGACAATGTCGTCCCAGGACGTTGTCGGGACGTCCTTGTCCGCCAGGATCTCCGCGACGGTGGGCCCGGATCGCGGCGCGTTCGATACCAGAACGACTGTGCCACCGGCCGCCCGAAAGCGTTCCAGCGCGGCGCAGCCGTCGACATAGGCCGTCCTGCCGTTATGGACGACGCCCCAGACGTCGCAGAACACAACATCATAGCGCGCGAGCAAGTCAGCCGCGCGCATAAGGATCGGTACGTTTCGTGCGAGATCGGTCACAAGCGTTGGGCTCCGGATGAGGTATCAGCTTGGGATTGGCGAAACACGCCGTAGCGAAATCCGACGTAAGAAACGACCATCGCGACCAGCGAGGCCCCTACCACAGCCAGTGGGGCTGGCAGATTGGGCACAGCCGCAAGCAGCACGAGAAACACGCCGTAGTTCACAGCCTGAGCCAGCCAAGAAGCCGCAGCAAACTTTGAAAACTCGGGCCACGATGGAGGTGCGGCAACTGCAAACGTGACGGTGCGATTGATCAGCCACGAGACAACCATCGCCATGGCGATGGCAACGAGGCGTGCCATGGCCGCCGCCAGACCGGCAAGGCTCATCAGGAGTTGCAACACGATGATGTCGACTATGAGCGCCATCGCACCGGCCAGGACGAACCCACCGAAATGTCGAAACCGTTGCGCAAGTCGTTGGGTCACCAGGTGGTCCAATCAATCATGTCGCCGTCGCCTGTTCGGGTTGGATGAAACAGCAGGTCAGGCAAGTCCGGACGTGTCATCAGTGCATCGAACTCCGCGCGCCGACGCTTAGCCAGACGATCTGAGCCTCCACGTGCCGGATGGCACATCACAAGAAGTCGGTCCGCGCCCTGTGGCGTAAGCGCGCGTGCGAATTCCGTCTCAAGATCGACAACCCGCCTAAGGTTGGCAACGCCGGCAAAGCCGTCGTGCACCGGAAAGCCCTGCCGCGCAACGGCGCGTCGGAAGCCGGCTGTCAGTCCGGCGATGCACGTCGCCTTCGCGACCGCAGTCTTGCGCGCGGTGATGCGCGCCCGCGTATCTGAGGGGATGCGGACCAGCGGTTTACGCGCCCACTGCTGCTTCTCTAGTGCGCGCAATGTGGCATGGCGGATGCCCGGCATGGCGTGAACATGTTGATGGCCGTCGATAAAGTCCGGCCAGCGTCCGGTTGCCTCATGAAAGCGCACGATTTGCCGGTCGAATTCGGCGACCAGCTCGCGGCCGGGAATGCGGCCGGTCATCACGCGCGCGAGCAATGCGGCGAGGGTGGGGAAATGCCCGTTCGGTGCGGCCGTTGCCATATCCCCCAACGGTTGACCTTCCGTGAGGTTCAAATGCAGACCCACAGCGATTTTGGGCGCCAGTGTCACCAGTCGCGCCGCCGACGCCCCCCAGTCCGGCCCTGTGGCGATTGCACTCGCGCCGGACAAACGACCTTGGTCTGCCAATTGGCAGATGCCGTCATCAATCTCGGGCGTGAGGCCGAAGTCATCGGCAATCAACAGTGGGCGTGAGTGCGCCTCGGCCATGTCCGACTGGGTCACGGTTTATTCCGCCGCCTGCGGCCGCACGGATTGGAGCACGTGCGGCTTGCGCGGTCCTGCGTCATCAAGCCCAACGGCGTCAGCCACAATGTACAACGGACGCGCCTTCACTTCCTCATAGACACGGCCGAGGTATTCCCCCAGGACGCCAAGAGAGATCAGCTGAACGCCTGAAAAGAACATGATGGAAATGGCCAGTGTCGGAAAGCCCGGAAGATTGGTGCCAAACACAAGTGTCTGGACCAGAACAACCATGGCATAGACGAAGGCGACAAGCGAAATCAAAGCACCGAGCAATGACCAAACACGCAACGGTAAGGTTGTAAACGACGTCAGGCCATCGATGGCGAAGCGCGCCAGTTTCCGGAAACTCCATTTCGACACGCCATGCGCGCGCTCCGAAACGGTGAACGGCACGCCGACCGACTTGAAGCCGATCCATGCAAACAGACCCTTGTTGAAGCGCGAACTCTCGCCAAGCTGATTCATGGCGTCGACGGCTTTACGATCGAGCAGCCGGAAATCGCCGGCACCTGGCGGAATGTCACTTTCGACCAGTGCATTGTAGAGCTGATAGAATGACCGCGAGAAAAACGATCGCACCGGGCTGTCCGTATCGCGATCCATGCGCTGGCCGAACACGATGCGATAGCCTTGTTGCCAACGTTGGACAAACTCCCCAATCAATTCAGGGGGATGTTGAAGGTCGCTGTCCATAATGATGACGGCATCACCGCGGGCGTGCTGCAGGCCGGCAGCAATCGCGATTTCCTTGCCGAAGTTCCGGCTCAGCGACAGCACCTGGATCCGCTGGTCTTCCCCATGCAGAACGGCAAGCCGTTCAAACGTGCCGTCCCGTGAGCCGTCATCGACAAACAGAATGTCCCACGTCAGCCCAGTTGCGTCGAGCGACGGCTGCAGCCGCGCAAGAAGCTCGTCAAGGCCGCCGTACTCGTTGAACACTGGAACAACGACCGTAATCGACTGCTGTGTCATCACGTCCCTCTCCGTGTCCTACGCGCGGTTTCGCGCGAGCGGAGGGCTTTCCGTATAAGGCGCTGAAGGCAGCGCTGTGGCTCGACTCTTCGCGCCGTTTCTCCCAGATTATGGCGATACCCATCCCGAAACGAGCGTCGCCTGCCTGCCAGATCAGCCGGACCCGGTCTCCGGTGCAAGCGCTAACCTGAAACGGAGTTTCCATGACCAGTGGCAAACGTGGTGCCGAAAGTGTGATCAAAGCCCTGCAAGACGGGGGCGTGGACACGATCTTTACCTTGTCCGGCAATCACATCATGTCGCTATTTGATGCGGCCGTCGGTGGTCCCCGTCTCATTCATACACGCCATGAGGCAGCCGCCGTTCACATGGCGGACGCCTATGGCCGGCTTACAGGGCGACCGGGCATCGCGATGGCGACCGGCGGGCCGGGGCACGCGAACGCTGTGGCCGGGTTGTACTCGGCCATTGCAGCCGACAGTCCGATGGTGCTGCTGTCCGGGCATGCGCCAACTGACGAACTGAATCTGGGTGCGTTCCAAGAACTCGATCAGGCCGGTTTGGCGCGACCGGTGACAAAAGCCTCGTGGATGGTGCCGACCGTTGATCGCCTGGGCCCGGACATCGCCACGGCACTTGAGCTGGCGGTTAGCGGCAGGCCCGGTCCGGTACATGTGAGTTTGCCGTCGAATTTGATTGATCACGCCGTAGACTCCGAGAAAGCCGGATCAGCGCCGAGCGCAGACGGCCCGACGGCTGCGGCGCCGCAGATCCCTGATGCGTCGGCTAAATCCCGCGTTGAAGCTGCGCTGGCAGCCGCTCAGCGGCCACTTCTGGTTGGTGGCCCATCGCTCAGCCGCGGACCGCGCTTGAAGTCCCTGCAGGCCGCGGCTGATCGCCTTGGCATCCCGTGCGTGACGATGGAAAGTCCGCGTGGCCTGAACGATCCCAGCCTCGGTGCCTTTGTGGAGGTGTTGAGCCAGGCTGACTTGATCCTTCTGGTTGCAAAACCGCTGGACTTCACGTTGCGGTTTGGGCACCCGCCATTTGTTGATCCCGCGTGCATAATCGTCACGTTGGAACCTGATGATGTACAACGTTCGCGTGTTGCCGACCGTGGTACGCACGGTATCGCGGTTGCCGCAGATCCGGATGCGGCGCTCGACGTGCTGGGAACTTTGGAGCAGGGCGGCGGACACGCGGCTGGGTGGCGGAGCGAAGTGGACGCAGCTGTTGCGTACCGTCCACCCTCATGGGCAGAGCTGCCACCCGCGCCGCAAGGTTCGGTTCATCCGCTGGCGATCTGTCGGTCTGTGGAGAAAGTACTCCGCGCGCACCCGGAAACCGTTCTCATCTGTGATGGCGGTGAAGTGGGTCAATGGATCCAGACCGTGCTGCACGCACGGCGCATGACCAATAGTGTCTCTGGCGCGATCGGGGCATCGCTACCGTTCGCGATCGCATCGCGAGTTGCTGAACCGGACCAGCCCGTCATCGCCGTTATGGGAGATGGCACTGTTGGGTTTTACCTCGCAGAGTTCGATACGGCTGTTCGCTACGGATTACCGCTTATTGTGATCGTCGGGAACGATGCCTGCTGGAATGCAGAGCGGCAGATTCAGATCAGTGACTACGGCGCGGACCGTGCGATCGGCTGCGATCTCTTGCCAACCAGATACGACCTTGTGTGTGAGGCGATGGGTGGGAAGGGCCTGTTGGTCACCAATCCGGCAGAAATGGATGACGCTTTGGCCGTCGCACTAAAGAGCGGTCAACCGACGTGCATCAACGTCATGTTGGACGGTCAGGCGGCGCCGAAAATCCGTCGCGGATAGATAGAGAAGTGGCCTCAGCGCTGAGGCCGCTTGCCTGTCCCAGCGACGCTCTGCTGACGCAACCATTGGGTTGCGCCGTAGCCGGCGGCGCGGCCGGTTGCAAAACAGGCTTGAAGGAGAAAGCCGCCGGTTGGCGCATCCCAATCCAGCATCTCTCCTGCGGCGAAAACCCCCGGCAAGGTCTTCAGCATGAAGTCGTGATCGACGGCCTCCAGCGATAGGCCGCCAACGCTTGAGATCGCGCGGTCCAGACCGGCCAGGTCTGAAACACGAACGGGCAGGGCCTTGATCGCCCTTGCCGTCTGCTCCGGAGTGCCAATGCCGACGGAACCGCCGACTTCTCGCAGCAGTGCGATGTGCGGCGGGTGCAGGCCAACTGTCTTTCTGAGATGCGTCGACGTCGATGCACGGCCGGATGGGCGCGCCAGCCGGTCCGCCACTTGGCGTTCGGTGAGATCGGGCCGCAAGTCCAATAGGATCTCAACGCTAACGCCGGATTGATCGTTCAACAGTCGCCGGAGTTCCGGGGACAGGGCGTAAATGGCTCCACCTTCAAGACCGCTGTCTGTGATCACCAGTTCACCACGGACCGTGCGGCCGTCGGCAGTTGCCGCGATGCGTTTCAGCGGTGCGCCGGCGAAGCGCTTGCGTAAGATGTCGGACCAGCCTACGCGTACTCCGCAGTTAGAGGCGGTGAAGTCCATCGTCGGCACACCGAGCTCGGCCAAAGGCGGTCGCCATTGACCATCCGAACCCAGGCGCGGCCAGCTGGCTCCGCCCATGGTCAAGACACTTGCGGAGGCCGCGACGGATACCGGCCCATCGGGCGTCTCAAACGTATGAACCTGATCGTGTGTCATGCCCGTCCAGCGATGCCTTGTCCGCAGGTTCACGCCGGCCTCTTGCAATCGCACAAGCCAAGCGCGCAGGAGTGGCGATGCCTTGAGGCTTTTGGGAAAAACGCGGCCGCTGGATCCAACAAAGGTCTCAATGCCCAATCCATGAGACCACGCCCTGAGCGCATCGGGTGGGAAGGCCTTGACCGCCGATAAGACAGTCTCGAGGCGGCCGTCATAGGCCTCAAGAAACGTCTCGAGCGGAAAGCTGTGCGTCAGATTGAGGCCGCCACGGCCGGCCATCAGGAACTTGCGGGCCGGGCTGGGCATTTGGTCGAAGATGACAACGCGATAGCCTGCCGCCGCGATTGTTTCCGCCGCGATCAGGCCGGCCGGACCAGCCCCGACAACGACAACTGTCGCTTTGCTCGGATCCGGATCACGAGGACGATGCACGGATGACCAGAGCAAGCGTCATGACGAGGACGCCAATCACGACGATAACGGTTACGAACAAGGCGCGGCCGGACGTCCGATCCGGCGGGTCGTCGTCATGATCATCGTCGTTGAAAGGGCGTCCGCGCTGCGCGGCGGAAAAACCCGCCAATGTGTCGCGTGTTGCCCGATTGGGGTCGTCAGAACCGGGATCCAGGTCAGGCATAACAGTGACTCCAATCTACACAGAGCCGCCGGGCACGCAGCGGATAGCTGGCGATAGCCGGCGGACGTGAGAGCCGGCCTGAGCCGAACGGCAATCAGGCCGATTGTCCCGTCATTCTACCAGCTGCCGGTATTGTCCATGGACGCCCACGGCTCCTGCTTTGCTTGGCTTTCGCCTTTCTGGAGCAGCTCGATCGAGATGCCGTCCGGAGATCGTATAAATGCCATGCGGCCATCGCGTGGCGGGCGGTTGATGGTGACGCCGGCATCCATAAGGCTTTGACACGTCGCGTAAATGTCGTCGACCTCGAAGGCGAGATGCCCGAAGTTCCGGCCACCGGCGTACTCCTCCGGATCCCAGTTATGGGTCAGCTCAAGCAGAGGCGCACGGGTCGCCAGGCCCGAGTCTTTATCCTCAGTGGCTGCCAGGAAAATCAGTGTAAAGCGGCCGGCCTCGTTGTCGACGCGGCGCACCTCAACCATGCCAAGCTTGTCCCGATAGAAAGCAAGGCTCTCGTCAACGTCGCGGATCCGAACCATCGTGTGCAGGTAACGCATGAAAGTCCTCCCAAATTAGTCAAACCGAACCATGGCCCACGTCGGAGTTAGAGCGTCCCTGCGGATTGGACAAGTCATCTCACGTACCGCAGAGCGGTCAGCGGCGGTGTCCAACGTTGCCGGAAACACGGGGCGGAGCGGCGGCAGGGCTGGGTGTCAGTATCGAATCGATGGCAACTCTTGCTCAAAACTATAAAAATGTTGAAGGCACAACCTGGAGTGGTTTCTACATTTTTTGATTCGTAAGGTTGTTGTTTCGGCTGTGAAAATAGACAAGGTCTGTGAAAAGACTTGAAAGGAATGTGGAAAACCAATCGCAGCCTTGCCACAATTACTTTTTAGGCAAACGAATCAGTTGGTTGAATGCTCAACTCTCGGGCTTCGATAATTCGATCATGAAATTCCGGGAGTGGACTTTCGTTATTGTGCATTGTTGTTTTCCTGCACTGGGCGAAGCAACCATTCTGTTATTTTGTGACAACAGCTGAGTCGCAGTCCGGCGGATGTGAGGGCGTTCTCGGGGACTGCACCGCATGTGCTCCCAATGTTGGGGGTGCAGTAGTTTGCAATGTAAGAAGCGGGGTGAAGTATGGGGGACTCCAAGACGCCAGAGACCGGAGAAGAGTTCCGGATGGCAACGCCAGCGGCGGAAGTTCCAGGCGCAGCTCCGTCGGGTGACCCCGGCGATCTCACACCTGAGCAGCATGAACAGTTGCTTGATGCTGCTGGATTGGAGGTGTTCGAGATTGCTGGCACCATCAAGTGGTTTGATGCATCGAAGGGCTACGGCTTCATTGTGCCGGACAACGGCCTCGGCGACGTTTTGCTACATGTCACATGTCTGCGGGCGGGCGGTTACCAGACGGCCTATGAGGGCGCCCGCATTCATTGTCAGGTCTTGCGGCGGCCTAAGGGCATGCAGGCGTTTCGCATTCTAAGCATCGACGAGAGCACGGGGGTTCATCCGTCCCAGTTGCCGCAGCGGACACATGTTGTCGTCGAACCGGAAAGTGATTGGGAACGAGCCATGGTAAAGTGGTTCAATCGTGTGCGAGGATTTGGCTTCCTGACCCGTGGTCAAGGGACGGAGGACATCTTTGTTCACATGGAAACACTGCGCCGCTTCGGCTTCACCGAATTGCGTCCGGGCCAGATTGTCCAGGTCCGCTGGGGATTTGGCAGTAAGGGTTGCATGGCAGCTGAGTTACGCCCTGATGGCGCATCAGGATTGCCGTCGCAACATTAACAGCGACCGGCGCTTCGGGACGCGATCCCGGTACTTTCCAGTAGGGCGACGTTTCGCCCTGCTGCTAATGTTTGCAGTGGTCTTGACTGCTGGCCTGTATTCTCATCAAGCCCTTGCAAACATGCCTACGGAATCACTCACGTTGCTGACGGCCAAGGGCCGCTTCAAGTTGACGGTTGAAGTCGCTGAGACGGAAGCCCAGAAAAGCCTTGGGCTGATGTTTCGCAATGCCGTTCCGCGCGGGACCGGCATGATATTCCCCTATGCGACACCACGCGAAATCACGATGTGGATGCGCAACACGTATGTGTCCTTGGACATGGTGTTCATTCGGGCCGACGGCGTCGTGCATCGGATCGCGTTTGCGACCGAGCCGATGTCGGACGCTGTTGTCGCATCGCAAGGGAAAGTGGTGGCCGTGCTTGAACTCGCGGCAGGCGAGGCGGCGTACTATGGTCTCAAGCCGGGCGATCGTGTCGGGTTTCGCATGTTTCCACCGCTGAAACCTCCCGGAAAAACGCAGTGAATCCGGTCCATCGCACCGAATCAGCCGCGAAATCTTATGTTCCGTCCGTTCTTCTTGACCTTCCGCGGGGGATCAGGCAGGAAGCGAAGCCTGTCGGGGCATAGCTCAGCCTGGTAGAGCGCCTGGTTTGGGACCAGGAAGTCGGGAGTTCGAATCCCCCTGCCCCGACCATTTTTGTCGGCATGCACAAGCCCACATGCGTAAGGCCAGCATTTACGAGGCCCGCATGCACAAGGAAGGCTTCAAAGGTCATGATCGCCCGGATTTATCAGCCATCGCGGACGGCGATGCAGTCGGGCCGCGCACGGACAAAAGCCTGGGTTCTTGCTTTTGAGCCAGAGCAACCGCGATCGGTCGACCCATTGATGGGCTGGACGAGTTCGTCCGACATGCAGGCTCAGGTGCGGCTTGAGTTTGACACCAAGGACGAAGCCATCGCCTACGCGGAACGTGACGGTATACCCTACCAGCTGATCGAGAAATCCCCGCGCAAGTCTGCACCAAAGTCGTACGCGGATAACTTCAAGTACGGCCGAATCGGCAGCTGGACCCACTAACGCGTCTGGCGCGTTTCCATCTCGAAGTTGGGTGGCTGTAAGGCGCGTGCCACGTCCTAGGCACGACTTTGATCCCGCGCACCACTATGATAAGTCAGCGCTTCATGCTTACGGGCCATGCGATGTCAGCATGGCCGACGCGATCGGCCCCGTAGCTCAGCTGGATAGAGCAGGTGACTTCTAATCACCAGGTCCGAGGTTCGAATCCTCGCGGGGTCGCCAATGATTTCAATGGTTTAGGTGACTTCGACGCTAGGGCCACACCCCCAGTTTTCCAATCTGTTTTCCAATCTCGCTACGTTCTAATCTAGTTCCATTGCAATTTGCGCATTGTATTCCTGACGTGCGCTACCGCTCGCGACAAGCGCTCGCTACTTGAGCGCGTTTTAGTTTGCGCTGTTCGCGCGCACGCAGGCTCGCGGCTCGAGCGCGGGCTATCCTGAGAGCACGGTTCCCAGGCCGCGACCGCGGCCCGGCGCGTTGCGCCGCCCTCGCGGAGGGCCCGGCCGCAGGCCGGAACAGCCCGTGAGCGATAAACACCAGCGCGGGCTATCCTGCGAGGATATCCCAGGCCGCGACCGTCTGCTTCGGACGACTCCAACTGCCGTGTGGCATGAAGCCACTCTTGAGTGATGCGGAATGTTCGTCATTGAAAGCGGTGAGAGCGCGCGGCGCGGATTTTCTGTTTTACCGATACAAGATGCTCTGCCAGCTGCTGGCAATCGGTCTCGATCGACGAGGATCGGCGCCACAATAACGCGATTGGGTGCGCGGCCTCCGGGTGGTCGATTCGCCTGACGACAAAGCTTGGGTCTCGCACGGCTTCAGCAAGCGCATACAGAGAGGGCAAGACCGCGACACCAGCACCCATGACTGCCATTTGCCGAACGGCGTCGAGACTCGCGCCTTGGTAATCCCGGCTGACGTAAGTGCCTGCCAAGTCGGCGAGCCGTTCAACGATTTCAGCAAGCCGAAACCCGGCGCTTAAGGAAAGTAGCGGTTTATCGGCCAGTTCGGTCAAATCCACCGGCCCGGCTTCAACCGAAACGGAATCATCAGCAGCCGCGCACACCCAAAGCGTTTCAGAAAACAGATCCGTACTCGTAAAATCTGGATTGTTCGTCGGCGTTCCGATCACGGCGTCGAGTCGGCCGTCTCTCAGCATCTCCAAGAGTTGTGCGGTCGAACCTTCTTCAATCACAAGACGCAACTCGGGATAGAGTTTGTGTAGCAGTCGGTTGGCATGCGGCATGAAATACGCGCCGATCGATGGAAGGACCCCAAGGGCGAGTCGATTGCCGAACAGCCCTTTTGCGCCACGCGCAACGGATTGAAAATCGCGCACTTGCTGCAGGATGGTGCGCGCACGCGGTAGCAGATCTTCACCGACGGACGTCAGCTTCACACGGCGCGAGGTTCGCTCGAACAATACAACCCCGAGTTCGGCCTCCATGGTTGCCAGTTGCTTCGATAGGCTGGGCTGAGAAACCGCCAGGGTTTCGGCAGCGACACCGAATGCGCCGTGATCAGCAACGGCGACAAAATACTGGAGTTGGCGAAGAGTGGGCCGCGTTGTGTTCGCTCTATTCATGCCTTCATGCTATAGATGACGTAACATATTTCAATTGGTTTCATCGATGAGGGATCACCAGTTCTGTTTGGTCACGCGATACGGAACTTAGGAGATGACCCATGAAAAACATCGTCGTACTGACGGTTGCCACGGTATTGATCGGCTTCTCAGGTGCTGCCCAAGCTACAGGCACGTCTTCGCCGCTCACCGAGAAACAGGTGATGGAACTCAAGACTGCCTGGGGCCAGGGGATCGTGAAAATTGGCAAGGCCCACAAGAAAGGTGGTGACTACAAGGCTGCTGCCCGCGAGCACATCAAGCGCTTTTACGCGTATGGACAGAAGACGGTCTTGTTCAAACCAACGCTGGCCAGCAAAGACCAGTTCCGCGGTACCTTCGATGAAGCGCTATCGTACTTCGTCGGCGGCAAGCTTGCCGAGGACAAAGGCTTCGCAATTGCACCCTACACGGCCGTGCGCTGGGAGCCAGAAGGTACGACGATAGACGGTTCAACGGCACTTGCGATGGGCAACTATTACTTCAAAAAGACGGACGGTTCGGAGGTGAAGGTCGAATATACCTTCGGCATCACTAAGATGGATAATGGTGAGTTGAAAATCGTATTGCACCACTCCTCCTTGCCATTTGTGCCAAGCACCTAACGCCACGTTCCGTGGGGGCTTCCGGCAGGCTTGCCGGAAGCGACCCAGTTGAAGCCACGTCGCTCCAACCATGAGAATCTTCTTCTTGCGGTCCTGAGCGACGCGCACACGTTGCGCACAAGATGTCTGCTCTCCCCCCCAGACATCAGCCTTCAACGTCCTCTGCGATCTCCAGCACCTTGTCGAGTTCGATGCAGATCAGGCCGAAATCTACGGCGACGTGAACAGCGCCCTTAATCTGGAGAGGATCGGTCCATAGGTCGGTGCACTCGCCAAACGCAATGCACTTGGAGCCCCGACTCAGCCAACGCCAGCAAATGCCCAGCCGTCATATGTGCCCCTCGGGACAAACGCGCGCGATCAACCACGGTATGTGTGCAGCAGGCAGATCCGATGCGGGATCCTGGCGGCACACAACTAAGGCAACCGGCATGAACTGGACTCACTTTGCCGATCGGCACTACGCGGCGCTCGCGGCTGATGAGATCCGCCATAACATCCTGCTCGCGATCTTGCGCCGGAAGCAGACCGATCCGGACCTGGACGTACGCGCCTGGGACTTGGGCGGTCCAGGACGTTGTGCCGTCCAACAAGACGGGCATGGCATCGTTTTAGGTGACATCGAGGAATCGGACGCAGAGCAACTGGCACGTATGATCGTTGGTGATGTGCCTCCCAGTGTTGCGCTTCCAAGTATCATGGGCCCCGACGACAACGGTCGGTGGCTTGTGGAGGCGCTCGCCAAGCACGATTACGCGTTCGCATCGGTAACGCCGCAGACCATTCATGTCCTCGATCACCATCCGGTGCACCCGGACTGCGACGGTAAGTTCCGGCTCGCTGAGCCGGCGGATGCCGAGCTTGTCTTTGACTGGTTTGAGCGTTTCCAAGCTGAAGCCGCACCAGAGGGCGAGCCCCCTGCGCGCGAAGACGTCGAACAACGAATCGAGACGCAGCGGGTCTTTCTGTGGTCCCTCAAAAGTCGGCCGGTTGCGATGTGTTGCGCCGGGCGCATGCTGGATCAGGGCGTGGGGATTGCGCCTGTCTATACACCGCCAGAGCACCGCTGCCGCGGCTTCGCGGGCGCCGTAACGGCCCGCGTGGTCGAACACGTTCTGACGCGCGGATATCGCTATGCCTACTTGTTCACGGACGATACCAACCCCGCATCATGTCGCTGCTATGCCAAGATCGGCTTCCGGCCGCACTGCAAGGCGGACATGTATCGACGCAGCGACTAGCGAGCGTTCTGGGCGACATGGGGCGGTCGGATGGGGCAATGCTGCGCGGCAGGCTCTGACATGGCTTGCCTTTCGATCATTCCACTGTCAGCCGTGGTTTGCGCGGAGCCAGCGTTATCGACAATCGGAGTCGGCGCGGCGGTTATCAACACATCGCCTCAATCGATCGTTCCAGTACGCCGCGGAGAAAACGCTCACAAGTCCATTCCGCTTGCGGGTCGAGGCCCCTGAGAGGGCCGTCATCTCTCGAATGAGGTTCCAGCCGCAATGCTCACCCGCGACGAAAAACACGCGATCGCGCAATTCCTGGCTTACGATCAAACGCACAGACGATACTGGTTTGATTTGTCGCCGTATCTCGTTCCACCGGCAGCGTTCGCTGTGTATGGGCTGTGGGCGCGGGAGTTTGAGGCCCTTGTCATTGCCCTGGGCGTGCTGTGGTTTCTCGCCATTTGGTACATGACCTATCAAATCAATGGTGCGAAGCATCTCCATTCCGCCGTTCGCAAGTACGAGGATGCCGTCCAGGCCCTTGCGAAGCCGGACAGCGATGGAAACGATTAGTTCCCGGTTGCACGCCCGCGTTGGCGGGCGCTGGGCAGTCGCCTCAGGCGAACAGGCTCGGACGCGGCTTCAACGCGTCGCAAATCCCAATAGCTCTGAGCCGCGGAAATCTGCCGGTGCATCTGATACGTCTGTCCGAACATATCCCGCGTGTCCGTCCGGTGTTGGAACAACGTCGGTCGCATGATGCCGATGCTGGATTTCCAGGACCGTATAGCGCCGCTGATAGAGCCACTCCCTGTTTGCGAGGGCGGTCAAATCCGATGACGGTGGACGCTCTGGTGTGAAAGCAAAAAAGTAGAGCGTGAAGCCATAAGGCTCGACGGGCTGGATCGACAGCGGCGTCATGCCCCAGGCATCACAGGTCCGTTGAATTGGCGCGATGTCAGATGTCCTGAGCGTGAGGAGGTTGAGGTGCGCACCGCCGCCAAGGGCGTGCGGATTGATTGGCTCCGCCTGCCGTTGCCCTTCGAACCAGTGCTCAATCAGTTCGATGGTGAAGCCGTGCGGGTCCTTGAAATGGGTGAGGTAGCCGACATCTCGGAACTGGCGCGGCGTATCGATGGCAACGCCCAGGGCGGTCAACTGTTGATGCGCCAGTTCGATGTTGGGCACGGCGAGCGCAATCTTCCAATAGAGATCGTTCACGTGTGGTTCGTAGCGATCATTGGCTGGCAGAAAGAGCAGTTTTGCCTCCTCGCCGCCGTATCCGAAAGCTCCGTCCCCGACATCCGTCATGCCGAGCGTGTCGCGGTAGAAGGCCCGTTGCGCATGCGGGTCGCGGCAGCGGTAGACGATGGTTTCGATCTTGGGCATCGCTCAACTCTCGTGACGTCGTCGGCGCGCTATATCCCCGAAAGCTCCATTGTGACGCCTGTCTGCAGCCGGTCGGTATCGCTCTTGACGCAAAAATCAGAAACGCCTCACGGTGTCATGTCACAATCAGGAACGCTCAATCGTCAACACGGTGACGGCGATCGCCGAAGCAAGAGAGGACGACGATGATGAGCAACGATAGAGCGGTCAACTACCAACAAGAGGTGCCCGGCATTCTGAAATCGATGGCCGGCGTGAATGAAGCCATCGCAGGGCACGGCCTCGACGGAACCCTCTACCATCTGGTGCAGCTTCGTGCCTCGCAAATCAACCGCTGCGGCTTTTGTGTGGAGATGCACACCACAGACGCGCGGCGCGACGGCGAAACCAGCGAACGGCTGGATCGCGTGATCGTTTGGGATCAGGTCAACAACTTCAGTGATCGGGAGAAGGCCGCGCTGGCGTGGACGGAAGCACTGACGGTCTTGGATCCCAAGGCCGATCTCGGCGCTCTCAGAGTGCGCTTGCGTGAGCATTTTTCAGAAAAGGAAATCGGGGCGCTGACGGCAGCTGTGGCCATGATCAACCTTTGGAACCGCATTAGTATATCGAACCACTGACATGCAGGATCGCGATCACATTCAAGTCTTCGAAAGCGTCAGGCCCAGCCTGCTCGGTTTAGCGTATCGGATGCTCGGCTCCATGGCTGACGCGGAAGATGCGGTGCAGGACACGTTCTTGAAGTGGTCGCTGGCTGATCGCAGCAAAATAGAGAATGGCGCCGCGTGGCTGTCCACGACATGTACGCGGCGCTGTCTCGATCTTCTGCGCGCGGCCCATCGGTCTCGGGTCGACTACGTCGGCGCTTGGTTGCCTGAGCCGATCCATACACCGGTCGACAGCGACGCCGACGCGAAACTGGATCTCGCGACGTCGCTGACCACGGCTTTCTTACTGATGCTTGAGCGATTAACGCCCAAAGAGCGGGCCGCGTACCTGTTGCACGACGTCTTCGACCATTCTTACCGGGAGATTTCTGAAACGCTTGATGCCGATGAAGCCGCATGTCGGAAGCTGGTCTCACGGGCGCGGGCAAACATTGGCTGCGACACGGTGCGCCAGACGGTTTCGGTCGAACATCAAAACCGCCTTCTTGCGGCGTTTCAGAACGCTGTTGCGACGGGAGCAACCACGCAGCTCGCGATGCTACTTTCCGACGACGTCCGATTGCGCGCCGACGGCGGCGGCAAGGTGCTGGCCGCCTTGAATGTGCTCCACGGGCCGGATCGCGTCTTGGCCTTTGTTGCGAAGGGACTGCGAAAGTACTGGACTGACTTTCGATGGCAGACGGCTGACCTGAACGGTGCGCGCGGCCTCGTTCTGGAGCACCAGGGCGTAGCGGTCGCGGCTGTTTCGTTCGGCTATAACGCCGCTGGCAAAGCCAGCGACATCTACATCGTTCGAAATCCCGACAAGCTCGGGAACCTGAGCACAATGGCGTTCAGCCCGCGGCCTGGCGCACTGTGATGCTGGGAGGACGATAGTTGGCAGCCGACACTGCCGCTGCCCCGTCGCGTCCTCTTTCTCCAACCGCCAATGGTCAGTTCAATTGGACGTTTCGAAGTGCGGCAAGTGAAGTTTGACGCGGCCAATCGGCTTTTGCGGTGGAAGGCCCCACTCGCGGCCGGATTCCGCAAGCAGGCACCAGACGTAGTCTGCATGTGCGCGACGCGTCGCAATCCGAAAAGACGTAGAGCCGTCGGCATCATCACCCATATGCCACAACCAGACATGCGCCTTGGCGAGTACGGTCGCCACGCCGGTGCCGGCGCCGAAAGCGCGCGGGTGCAAATCAATCACCACCAGCTTGGCCAGGAGGTCACGCGCGTGTGCGCCAGAAACGGCAATGGTCGCGTATTGGTCCGAGACCGTGACGAGCTGGTGATGCGTGCCATCGAGGGCCGTTTCGAGCGCGCTCATCCAGCCCGTGTCAGCATCTGGTTCAGCCGAGATCACCCACTCGTCCGGTCCCAGCCATGTGGTTTGTGTTGCCTTCGAACGGTTCGACTGCGTCACGGCCGTCGGCAGAGGAAGGCCGATGATGTCGCCCACGGCCGGTGCGAGATCTGCAGCCTGCCCGCGCAGGGTCACGTATGTCACGAACGCGATCTCTGCGATGGCAACGTCGGTTCCACGTGTCAGCGGTTCGCGATGCCCCAGGGGTGATTGCCAGCGCACATCGATCATGTTGCTCTACCAAAGTGCTGCATGAAATTCGGTTGCGTAACACGCGCAGGTATCGGTTCGCCGTCTCGTTGGGCGACATACACGCGCTCACCGACGCGATTGCGGCCCGCATCGATTAATCCAAGCGCAATCGATCGTTCGAACGTTGGGCTGAAGTAGCTCGACGTAATGTGCCCGATCAGCGGTGTCCGCGGATCTTGTTCCTCGGCCGTTGCGATGACATGGGAGCCTTCTGCGATCACGATCGCTGGATCGTCGGTCAGGACGCCGACAAAATGGCGGCGATCAGCGCGACTTGTATCACTTCGCGTAAGCGATCGACGGCCAATAAAGTCTGCCGAGGACTTTACAATCCAATCCATACCAAGATCGTATGGGGTTACGGTGCCGTCGGTGTCCTGGCCGACAATGATGAACCCTGTTTCTGCCCTTAGCAGATGCATACCTTCGGTACCGTATGGCGTGATGCCGTAAGGCGCGCCCTTGTCCATAATCTGTTGCCAAAGCCACAAGCCATAGCGCGCGGGAATATTGATCTCGTAGGAGAGTTCGCCGGTGAATGAGATCCGGAATGCGCGCACAGGTACACCTGCGATATGGCCCGTGCGGTGGCTCATAAAGGGAAACGCGTCGGGGTTGGGATCGATGTCGTCCAGCAGGGCACCGACGACCCGCCAGGACTCCGGCCCGCAAATGGATGCGACAGCCCACTGCTCGGTCACGGACGTCATGAAGACGTCGAGGTCCAGCCATTCGGTCTGGAGATAGTCCTCCATCCAGGACAGTACGCCGGCGGCACCACCGGTTGTCGTCGTCAAATGGAAATGATCATCGCTGATGCACGCCGTCACACCATCATCGAAGACCATGCCGTCTTCATTCAGCATCAGGCCATAGCGACAGCGGCCCGGCGCCAGCTTCATCCAGGCGTTCGTGTAGACCCGATTAAGAAAGGTCCGGGCATCGCGGCCGCGAATATCGATCTTGCCGAGCGTTGACGCATCCAGCACGGCCGTCTGCGTTCGCGCGGCGACGCATTCACGCTGAACGGCATCCTCAAAGCTCTCCCCGGCTCGTGGATAGGTGCGCGCCCGCAACCAGTCACCAACAACTTCAAACGTCGCGCCTTGGTTTTTGTGCCAGGTGTGCATTGGCGTTGTTCGGCGCGGATGGAAGTGGTCGCCGACGTGCTGTCCCGCAACGGCGCCGAACGGGACGGGCTTGAACGGCGGACGAAAGGTGGTCACGCCAACGTCCGCAATCGGTTTGCCAAGCGCGCCAGCCAAAACGCCGAAACCGTTCAGGGATGATGTCTTGCCCTGGTCCGTGCCCATGCCGAGCGTCGTATAGCGCTTCGCATGCTCGACTGAGACATAGCCCTCCCGCACCGCAAGCTGCAGATCTTTTGACGTCACATCGTTTTGGAGGTCGACGAAGGCTCGTGTGCGGGCCGGCGGTTTGGCTGACGGCAGATCCCAAGCCGGTTCAATACCGCTTTCGCCATCGGTTGGATCGCCAGAGCAGGCTGGCGCTTGCGGCGTGTCCGTCGCGAAGCCAGCGGCCTGGGCAGCCTCTGTTCCGGCTTGCAGTCCGCTCGCGAAACACGCGGCAAAATCGAACACGCCGTCCGCCGCGCCGGCAGAGCGTTCCGCTTGCCAGGAGCGTTCAGGACGAAACGCCTGAAGTGCGTCGTCGAACTGCAACCGTCCCCGCGACTGTGAGAAGAGGGCCACGTTCGGCGACCAGCCGCCCGACACGGCAAGGAGATCGGCATAAAGCCAACGTGGGCCACCCGTCAGCTGTTTGTTCTCGTCAAGCGACATCACACTCATATGCGACAGCCGCCTGCGCCCCTTCGTTTCGACAATCGTCGCTGATGTAAACGCTTCGATACCAAGAGACTTGGCCTTTGCGGTGACGTTCGGCCCAGGCTCAGCGCGCGTATCGACGATGGCCGCAACCTCGGCTCCGGCCACGTGCAAATCAAAGGCTGTCATCCACGCCTGGTCATTGTTGGTGAATACAACAGCCGTGCGCCCGGCCAGAACGCCATAGCGATGCAGATAGGTGCGCACGGCGCCGGCCAACATAATGCCGGGGCGGTCGTTGCCGTGGAAGACGAGGGGCCGCTCAATTGCGCCGGTAGCCAGAACAACCTGTGCGGCGCGCACGCGCCAGACGCGATGCCTTGGCAAATCCGCGCGTCGCGCGTGCTCCGGCACATGGTCTTGCAGCGACTCGACCAACGCAACCCAATTTTCGCCGTAGTAGCCGAAGGCGCACGTGCGCTTCAGAACTGTGACGTCCGGCAAATGGGTGAGACCGGTTTCAACACCCTGTAGCCAATCGGCGATGCTCTGCCCGTCCATCCTTCGGCTAGACGGTTCGATAGACAGTAGCCGACCGCCGAGCTCTGGCGTTTCCTCTGCAAGAATGACGCGCGCGCCCGAAGCGGCTGCGGTTCGCGCCGCGGTCAAGCCTGCCGGCCCTGCGCCAATGACAAGAACATCGCAGTGGCGATTGACATGTTCATAGCGGTCTGGGTCCGGCGCGGTCGGGCTTTTGCCGAGGCCGGCCGCGCGGCGGATGAGCCCCTCAAACATCATCCAGTTGCCCGGCGGGCCCATGAATGTCTTGTAGTAAAACCCTGCGGGCAGAAACCGCCCGAACGCATCGTTGACACTGCCAACATCAAACGCAAGCGACGGCCAGCAGTTTTGGGAGAACGCCTCAAGCCCATCGTAGATCTCAAGTTCGGTTGCACGCACGTTTGGCACGGTCCGCGCTGGGTCTGCGCCAACCTGTACGAGCGCGGCCGGGTCGTCGCTGCCGGACCCGAGAATACCGCGGGGTCGGTGATACTTGAAACTCCGCGCGATCATGTGCACGCCGTTGGCCAGAAGCGCCGAGGCCAACGTGTCACCTGCGAAGCCGCTATACCGGCGCCCGTTGAAGCGAAACGAGACCGGCGCCGCGCCGTTGACGCCGGCCGGGTACTTACGGCGAAAGGTCTGCATGCTCATGGAACGACCTTTGTTCCATCGTTGCCGGACCCGATCGCTGGCTCGCCGGACGGTGTCGCAAGCTGGAAGCCGGCCACTGCCGGAGGCGGCTCCCCGACCTTGTATGACGCAAGCACCTCATCGGTCGCAGTGTTGCGTAGCACGTTGAACCACTTGCCGCAGCCTGCGGTGTGGTGCCATCTCTCGGCGAATACGCCTTTCGGATTTGATCGCATGAACACGAAGTCTGCCCAGTCCTCGTCGCTCAGGGCCTCCGGTTTCGTCGGGCGGGCGATATGCGCTTCACCTCCGTAGGAGAATTCTGATTGGTCGCGAGGGCCGCAAAACGGACAGCGTATCAGGAACATTCTGCAATCGTCCTTTCCGGATCTAATGCGCAACGGCCGCAGCGCCGTGCTCGGCGACCAGGCGGCCGGAGGTGAAACGCTCAAGGCTGAATGGAGCGGCAATTTCGTTAGGCTCGTCATTCGCAACTAGGTCCGCGAAGACGTGGCCGGAGCCGGGTGTGGCTTTCCAGCCGCCGGTGCCCCATCCCGCATTGATATAGAAGCCCCGAACCGGCGTTTTCGAAATGATCGGGCTGGCGTCCGGGCAGACGTCGACGATGCCGCCCCAGTGCCGCATCAATTTGAGCCGCGAGAAGATTGGAAACAGTTCCAGGATTGCGGCGAGGGTTTCTTCGATGATTGGGAACGCACCGCGCTGGGTATAGGAAATGTGCGGATCGATGCCGGCACCAATCACCAGTTCGCCTTTGTCGGATTGGCTGCAGTAGGCATGCACGGCATTCGACATGACAACGCAGTTGTGAATTGGCTTCACAGGTTCGGACACCAGGGCCTGCAGCGGATGGCTCTCAATCGGTAAGCGTATGTCAGCCATTTTCGCAATGACGCTGGTGTGGCCTGCCGCAACGCTCGCGACTTTCGGACACGTGATGTCACCGCGCGTGGTTCGCAGACCGACGATGTCGCGGCCTTGGACCTCGAGGCCCGTGACCTCGCAGTTCTCGATAATGTCGACACCGAGAGCACTTGCGGCCCGCGCGTAACCCCAGACAACGGCATCATGGCGATTGACGCCGCCGGAGGGTTGCAATGTTCCACCGAGGACCGGGTAGCGCGCGTCCGGTGAAATCGAAATGATCGGGCAATACTCCTGCACCTGCCGCGCGTCCAACCACTCGGCATCGACACCATTGAGCCGATTGGCTTCGACGCGTCGCCTGAGTTGGCGCATTTCATTGTCGTCATGTGCGAGGTTAATCACGCCACGATGACTCATCATGATATTGAAATTGAGCTCTCGACCCAGCGTCTTCCAGAGCTGCATGGCATGGTCGTAGATCGCCGCGCTGGCGTCATAAAGATAGTTGGAGCGAATGATCGTTGTATTGCGGCCGGCATTTCCGCCGCCGATCCAGCCTTTCTCGATCACGGCGATGTTGGTTAAGCCGTGCTCCTTCGCCAGGTAGTAGGCCGTTGCGCAGCCGTGCCCGCCGCCGCCGATGATCACAGCGTCATAGCGCTCCTTGAGGCCAGACGATCGCCAGGCCGGTGTCCAGCCGACATGCCCGTTCAGACTGTGGCGGGCCAGCTGAAGGAGGGAGTAGTGTGACATCGGTCGTCCTTGCGTTCGAGCGGACAGGCGCGTTCAAGCAGACAATAGTCCCGACGCGCCCGGGCTGGCCCGTTTGGATCGTGATCCGACGACTGTAAACCATCTCGTCGCGGTCGGCGTCTGCAAACATGATCTCAGCACTATCTCTAAGGCCGACTCTCCAGGAGTAAACAGAGGCGACGCTCGGTTGACTACCTGCGACATCAGGCGTGGCCGTTCCAAACCGGCCCGCGGCGGCGATGACGTGTCACGTGAACTGAAAGATCCGTCTCAAGCTCAAGCGCTCCGCGCGTGGTGAGACGCCAAAGTAGGCCCGATAACACCGGGTGAAATGGGATGACGACGTGAAACCGGTCGCAACACCGACATGGAGGATCGGCATCGACGTCTCCTGCATCAGAAGCCTGGCGCGCTGCAGTCTCAGTTCGAGGTAATAGCGCGTTGGCGTGGTCCCCAGGCGGTCGCGAAACAGCCGCTCGAGCTGGCGCTTCGACAGCTGCACCGAATCCGCAAGGGCGGCGACCGGCGTCGGGCTCTCAATGTAGGCTTCCATATGCGCAATGACGGCAAGCAGTTTCGGGTGCGTGATGCCGGTCCGGTGCTCAAGCGACATGCGTTGCGCATCATGCGGGTGTCGGACGGAGTGATGCAGCAGCATCTCCGCCACGCGTACGGCAAGATCCTTGCCATAGTCCTGCGCGATACTGCCCACCATCATATCGAGCGGCGCGGTGCCCCCGGAGCACGTATAGCGGTTGCCGTCAGCCTCGAAGAGCGTGGCGGTGATATTGAGGTGTGGAAACTCCTCGGCGAACGGCTCGACGCTTTCCCAGTGGATTGTACATCGGTAGCCATCGAGCAGCCCTGCGCGTGCCAGCGGCAGGGCCCCGGTGCAGATTCCGCCCAAAGCGACACCATTGCGCGCCAGTTCGCGCAAGCGGGGCGCCAGCTGCGGGTGATGGAAGGTGCCGACGCCCAGCCCGGCGCAAATCAACAGCGTACTGGCCTCGCAAGGATCCGCGAAACACCCGCCAGGCGCGGTTTCGACGCCGTTGCTCGCTTTGACCGGTTTGCCGTCGATTGTCACCGTCCGCCAATCGAACAGCTTCCGTCCTGCGATCTGGTTGGCGGCGCGCAAAGGCTCGATCGACGACGCGAACGCCATCATCGAGAACCCCGGCAGGAGCAAAAAGTGGATCAGATCCGGCTTGCCTGGGAGAGTGCGCCCAAACATGTCTCAGCCTTCAATCCAGCGGCCTAACTGATCTCTCAATCAATCGAAAGCGTCGCGAAAGCACAAGCTAATCTATCACTTGTGCCCATCGTCTTTTTCATCCCCGTGTGCTGCAAAAGCCTAAACGTCGGTAGGCTGAATAACAAATGATCTGCAGGCCCCGCGTCCGAAAAATGTCTCCGCCGCATCCGTTGCGACAGCCACATGACGCATTTCGGCAAATTGGCGACGCCTTCAGTCCAGTGCGAAATGATCCGACGATCCATCATCATGGGCATCTGCTTCCTCCTTGTTGCGAGAGACCGCGATGAACACAATCGATCACACAGCGCTATCAGCGGATGCCGACCTAGCAGGTGACGTGGGACTGCCCTCGACCGCGGCCCTGTCGCGCGAGATCCAAGGACAGATCAGCTCCGTCGATCAGTCTGATCGCCGCGTGCCGATCAATCTACGCCAGTCCGGGCGGACACCGGTGGAAATGTTGATTTCGACGCGCGTGCGTAAATCGCCTTACTGGCATTTGTCGATGGAAGCCGGCTGTTGGCGAGCAACGGTTTACAATCGGATTTATCACCCCCGTGGCTACGTGCGCCCTGAGCAGGGTGGCGCGATGGTCGAATATGACGCGCTGATTAATCATGTAACGTTGTGGAACGTCGCGGTTGAACGTCAGATCTGCGTCAAGGGGCCAGACGCCGAGGCATTCGTGAATTACGTGATCACACGTGATGCGACGAAGATTAAGCCGATGCACGCGAAGTATGTCATCTTGTGTAATGAAGAGGGTGGCATTCTCAATGACCCCGTTCTCTTAAGGATATCAGAGGACGAGTTCTGGTTTTCCATTTCTGATAGCGATCTGGAATTCTGGTTGTGCGGCGTGAACGTCGGCAAGCGGTTTGATGTCACAATTGGCGAGATCGATGTCGCGCCGGTTCAAATCCAAGGACCGAAATCTGAAGCGCTGATGCTTGACCTGTTTGGGGGCGAAGTGCGCGACATTCCCTATTACGGTCTCATGCGCGGTCAGGTCGCCGGGCGCGACGTGATTGTGTCGCAAACCGGTTTCACCGGAGAAAAAGGCTACGAAATCTACCTCTACGATGCGACGCGTTATGCCGAAGATCTGTGGAACACGCTGTTGGAGGTCGGTGCCCGCCACAATCTCATGGTCATCGCGCCCGCCCATCACCGACGGATCGCGGCCGGAATCTTGTCCTGGGGACAAGACATCGACCAGGAGACGCTGCCGTTCCAGTGTAATCTAGCCTATCAGGTTCCGCGCAAGAAGGAAGCGGATTACATCGGCAAAGCGCGTCTCGAAGAAATCCGAAGTCAGATTGAAGCCGGCGATCCACCATTCAAAAACAAGATGGTCGGACTGGTCTTCGGTGGCTTGCCAGTAACAGACTATGCGCCGGATTTCTGGCTAATTGCCGAACACGAGAATGGTGATCCGGTGGGATATGTCACGTCGCCTTGGTATTCACCGGAGCTGCAGACAAATATTGCACTGGGATATGTCCCGGTTGGTTTGAGCGAAGAAGGTACGCAAGTGCATATCTGGTTGCCGGATGAATATGCAATCGGCCACGCCGGAAATACGGTTTTAGCTGAGGTGACGTCGACGCCGTTCCGGCCGTCGGTGAATCCCAATGCCCGCGAGGTTGCAAAATATAAGGGGCGTGACTTCGCAGAGTGACCTCAATCGCGTGATTTTGGAGCACCTCGCTATGGGCATTAATCATTCAGTCATGGAGTGCAGCGAGAGCATGGATTTCGTGCATCTTAAGCTTAAGCGCGACTGGCTGATAAATGCATCAATTGAAATCACGCCCAAACAGATCATGACGGGCGATCCGCTGATTGCCCGTCTCGAGAAAGGGAAATTGGTCTATATTCCCTTTCTTCCGGGACATGCGGTTGAAAGTCTCTTTGACCCTTGCCGCGTTGTGCTACCGCACGGCTTGCGGCCGGTCCCACATCTTGCCGCTCGCGCATTCGCAAGCCGTCATCAGCTTTCAGATGCATTGTCTGAGTTTGCGCACATCGGGGTCGATACGGTCTTGCTCATTGCCGGCGATCTGGCCAAGCCGGCAGGTCCGTTTGCCAATACGCTCGACGTCCTGAATACGGAGCTGCTGGCAGAGTTCGGCTTCCGCCGCATTGCCGTTGCCGGTCATCCGCAAGGGCACCCCGTGGCGGGCTCAGACGACCTCCTTGCGGCGTTGCACGCAAAGCAGACCTATGCCGAGCGCGCCGGCGTCGAGATGTGGATCGTCACGCAGTTTACTTTCTCCGCCGAGCCATTGCTCGCCTGGCAAGCCCGCCTTGGCAAAAACGGCGTAAGGCTGCCGATCGATATCGGCCTGCCAAGCCCGGCGAAGATCCGCACGTTGCTATCGTACGCCCTCCACTGTGGCGTCGCCGCCTCGGCCAAAACGTTGATCAACAGCCCCTCGGCGCTGCGGCTGCTGGGCAAGTGGTCACCCGACGGTATCATCGACGAACTGGCCGCGCATCGCGCGCACGTGGCCGAGCCGCAAATTCGCGGATTACATGTCTTTCCGTTCGGCGGAGTGACGACCTACCTTGAGTGGCGCAGCGACCTGATCGCGCAATATACGGCGACGCTGTCTCAACCCGTTGAGATCGGTGATGGCTCTTCAGTGAGCGGAGAATTTGAGAGAAACCAAGTCTAAGCTTTTGAGTTGAGGGAGTTCAGATCGGTCCGATCATGGTCGTTCGCGAATCTGCGGGACGGTCCCTGTTGAATCTGAGATGATCCAGCCTGCACGAACGGTCCGTTTGCCATGAGCCGCAAAACTCCCAGAATGAAAGGGGCACCAGAATGTCCGACACCTCATCGTCTTCGGAGGGTCTTCCGCCTCCGGGTTCTCCGGATATTGAGATTGCGCGTGCTGCAAAAAAGCGCCCAATCCTCACACTTGCCGAAGAGCGATTGGGTATTCCTCCGTCCGGACTTCAGCCCTACGGTCAAGACAAGGCGAAAATCTCGCACGACTATCTTGAAAAGATCCAAGACCGTCCACGCGGAAAGCTGGTTCTTGTCACAGCCATTACGCCGACGCCGGCGGGTGAGGGCAAGACGACAACCAGCGTCGGGCTGAACGACGGGTTGAACCACATCGGTATGAAGTCGACGGTGTGCTTGCGCGAGCCTTCTCTCGGGCCGTGCTTCGGCATGAAGGGTGGAGCGGCAGGCGGCGGCCGCGCCCAGGTTGTGCCGATGGAAGACATCAATCTTCATTTCACAGGGGATTTTCACGCAATCACCAGCGCCCACAACCTCCTGGCCGCGCTGGTCGATAATCATATCCATTGGGACAACGAACTGGACATTGACCCGCGGCGCGTCACATGGCGGCGCGTCATGGACATGAATGATCGCGCGCTGCGCAATATGACGATGGGGCTTGGCGGTCCGGCCCACGGCGTGCCCCGCGAGGGCGGGTTTGATATCACCGTCGCGTCTGAAGTGATGGCGATTTTCTGTCTGGCAGACTCCCTGGCCGATCTTCGGCGCCGATTGGGCAAGATGATCGTGGCCTTCCGTAAAGACCGGACGCCGGTAACGGCTGGAGATGTTGGTGCGGACCAGGCCATGGCCGTGCTCTTGAAGGACGCACTCCAGCCCAACCTGGTGCAAAGCCTCGAGAACAATCCGGCATTGATCCACGGCGGACCGTTCGCCAACATCGCGCACGGTTGTAACTCGGTGATTGCAACGCATTCGGCTTTGGCCCTGAGCGATTGTGTCGTGACCGAAGCCGGCTTCGGTGCGGATCTGGGTGCTGAGAAGTTTCTCGACATCAAGTGTCGCCAGTCCGGTTTGCGGCCGGACGCGGTTGTCCTCGTCTGCACGGTGCGCGCTCTGAAAATGCAAGGTGGCGTCGCGAAAGCGGATCTCAATCAGGCGGATCCGGAGGCGGTGCGCCGCGGCAGTGCCAATCTGGGGCGCCACATCCGCAATCTTGGAAAGTTCGGCCTACGGCCCACTGTTGCGATCAACCACTTCGTACATGATACGGATGAAGAGCTGGCCGTCGTGCAGGACATCTGTAGCGAGTTGGGCGTGAAAGCCTGTCTGGCTCGTCATTGGGCGGAAGGCGGTGCCGGCGCGCGCGAACTTGCCGAAGCCGTCGCAGCCAATCTCGAATCAGGTCCACCTGAGCTGCAGTTTTTGTATCCGGACGACATGGGGCTCGAAGACAAGGTCCGTACTGTCGCGACCCAGTTGTACGGTGCCGCTGATATCTCCGTCAGCCCAGCCGCCCGGCGCAGCCTTAGCGAGTTCGAGAGCCTTGGCTATGGCAACTTGCCGGTTTGCATCGCCAAAACCCAATACAGTTTTTCGGCAGATCCCAAGCTTATTGGGGCTCCGGACGGTCACGTCCTACCCGTTCGCGAAGCACGACTGTCGGCCGGCGCAGGCTTCGTTGTCGCCATCTGCGGGGACATCATGACCATGCCGGGCCTGCCGCGACGACCCGCAGCGCTCGACATTCGCCTAAATGAAAGCGGTCAGATCGAGGGGCTATCATAGCAATGGATCCGGGCCTCACGTATCACCAGTGGACGCCCGGGCTGGCACCGGATGCTTTGAGCGGTCTCATCTTCTCAGGGCATTTGGTGCTGATATCAGGTCAGCCCGCGGTCGCCGCGCTCTGTCATCGCGCGCGGCAGATCCTTGCGGAGGTCTTCGATGTCGACGATGTATTCGAGGCCGCCACGGTTTTGGGGCCCGATCCGTTCCGGAAGGCTGCCGCCGCTGCCCGCAAGGCGGTCCGGACAGACGCGGAAATCCATCGCAACTGGTTCGACACGTTGCGTCTGGTTGGTTACCATGACGAGGATGTTTATTGCGATCGCATGAGCCTGCGCGTCGTCCCCGGTCGCGATGAGGCCCGCAGTCGCTTCTACCGCCCGTTGCCACCGCATCGCGATACGTGGGGTTCCGGCATCATGGCACAGGTCAATTGGTGGCTGCCGCTTTATCCGCTCGCGGCGGACCGCACGATGTGGATCTGGCCGCAGGCATTCTCCGCCCCAGTCGCGAATACGAGCGCAGACTGGGACTATGACGAGCTGGTCCAAAAGAAAACGCCGGATTATCCGCTTTTGCCCGAAGCGACCGAACGGCCGTCCGGTGATGGCCTGCCGGTGCTCATTGAACCCGGGACGCTGTTGGCGTTTTCAGGCGCCCACATGCACGCAAGCACCCACACCAGCCGTTTGACGAGGTTCAGCCTCGACACGCGCTCGGTTTGGATGCCGGACGTCACGGCCAATCGTGGTGCGCCGGATGTTGACCATAGCGGCCGGCCTGCCAACTGGGCCATGTTCGAGCGTGGCAGCGTCGCTGCCGATGCACGGCCCGAGCCCGCACCGCGGGCGGAGGCACGCGAGCCAGATGGAGCATAGATATGAAGAGTCATGCCCGTGTTGTGGTCATCGGCGGTGGTGTGGTTGGCGTTTCGACGCTCTATCATCTCGCGCGCAAAGGCTGGTCCGATGTCGTGCTCGTGGAGCGCAAGGAGCTGACGTCAGGCTCCACATGGCATGCGGCCGGTCTGCTGCCGCTGTTCAACATGAGCTACTCCGTCGGACAGATCCATAAGTACTCGGTCAGGCTCTACGGAGAACTTGAGGAAGAGACCGGGCAGAATGTCGGCTTCGTGCGGTGCGGCAACATTCGGCTCGCGACCACGCAGGACCGTATGGACGAGTACCACCAGTATGCCGGCGTCGCGTCGACGATCGGCGTGGCAGTGGACTTTCTCTCGCCGGCAGACGTCCAGGAGATCTGGCCCCTCGCGCGCCAGGATGGGCTGATCGGCGCAATCCGTCACCCGGAAGACGGCTACATCCAACCGGCCGATCTCACTCAGGCGCTGGCGATTGGTGCCCGCAATCGTGGCGCCGAAATCTATCGCTACACGACGGTGCTTTCGATCCGACAGAAGCCCAACGACGAATGGGTGGTCGAAACCGACAAGGGTGAAATCACCTGCGAGCACGTCGTATCCGCCACGGGAAACTTTGCGCGTGGCACTGGCGCAATGGTCGGCCTGGATATCCCGGTCGTACCGGTCGAGCACCAGTACATTGTTACCGAGCGGCACAAAGACATTGCTGAGCGACGCGCGCAGGGACTGCCCGAATTGGGTGTCCTCCGCGAGTCCGACGGGTCTTGGTACATGCGCGAGGAGGCCGGCGGCTTGCTGCTGGGACCCTACGAGGTTGGTGCGCCGGCCTGCTACGTTGACGGTCCCGACGATGACAGCGAGTACGAGTTATTCCAGGAGGACATCGACCGCCTGGCACCGCACATCGAGTCGGCCATTCATCGGGTTCCGTTGTTCGGCGAACTTGGGATCAAGCGCGTTTACAACGGCGCCATCGCATACACCCCCGACGGCAGCCCGATCATCGGTCCGGCCTGGGACAAGCGGAATTTCTGGCTGAACGAAGGCCATAGCTTTGGGGTGACGGCGGCCGGCGGCGCCGGCTGGCAGATTGCGGAGTGGATGGTCGACGGTGAGCCGACCATCGACATGTTGGGCGTCGATCCACGACGCTTTGGCGACTACGCCTCTAAGGCCTACCTCAAGACCAAGAATGAGGAGGCCTACGCCAATGTCTTCACGGTCCACTATCCGGACGAAGAGCGGCCGGCGGCCAGGCCGTTGCGCACGGCACCGTGTTACGATCGGATGAAAGCGCTTGGCGCGGTTTTCGGACAGAAGTTCGGCTGGGAGCGGCCCAACTGGTTTGCGCCGGAGGGCGTGCCGCGGGTTGACGACTGGTCGTTCCGTCGCTCGGCGTGGTTCGCGCACGTCGGCAACGAGTGCCGCAACGTCATGAACAACGTCGGCATCCTCGATATGTCGGCCTTTGCGAAGGCACGGGTCTCGGGTCCCGGCGCAGAAGCATTCCTCGACCGATTGCTTGCCAACCGCTTACCGAAGACGGTTGGGCGCATTGGTCTGCTCCATGCCTTGAACTCGCGGGGTGGTGTGCATTCCGAGTTTACGATCTACCGCGAAGCGTCAGATTCCTTTTATCTGGTTTCCGCCGGTGCTTTGAAGCGCCTCGACCATGATTGGATCCGCAAGGCAATGCCGCGTGATGGTTCGGTGCGTTTGGATGACCTGACGACGTCGATGGGTGTGTTGGTCATCGCAGGCCCAAACAGCCGGGCGACGTTGCAAAAGGTCGCCGCTACAAGCCTCGCGAACAGTGAGTTTCCGTGGCTGACCGGCCAGGACACCACCGTCGGTTTGGCACCGGCACGGCTGCTGCGTGTGAACTTTGTCGGAGAACTTGGTTGGGAGATCCACCACGGCATCGAGTATCAGAACCATATCTTTGACGCGCTGATGGCGGCGGGCCAGGAGTTCGCGATCAAGCCGTTCGGCATCCGTGCGATGGACTCACTGCGTGTCGAGAAGTCGTACCGAATGGTCGGGACCGAACTCTCAATCGAGTACGCGGCCTTGGAGTCCGGACTTGAGCGTTTTGTCCGACCGGACAAAGGCGATTTTGTTGGTCGCGATGCCTTATTGGCGTGGCAAGAGGCTGGGTTCAACAACAGCTTTGTGACGCTCGAAGTGCGTGGACACAATGATGCCGATCCACTTGGCAACAACCCCATCTATCTGGGTGGCGAGGTCGTCGGGCGCACGACCAGCGGCAACTACGGGTTTCGGACGGAAAAGTCGATCGCGCTTGCAATGCTGAGGCCGGAACTCGCACGTCCAGCGACGGAGCTTGCCGTGGATGTCCTCGGTGTGCGGTGCGGTGCAACTGTCATCGGCGAGAGCCCCTACGACCCGAACAACGATCGGCTGCGCGCCTGACGCACAGCTGCGGAACACACAACCGTAATGCGCGTCGCTACCAACTCATGGTGGTGACCGCCGAACTGTGTCAGGTGAGAGGTCCGCCCGATAAGGCGATGATATATATAAAAATATGAAATAACAAAATTTCGCGCTTCGCATTTGAAGCCAGCTGATAATTGTGCGACCCTGAGAAAATAATCAACAATAAGGGAGAGCAGAGTGTTTACATCAATCCTGGTGCCGGTGGATCTGGCACACATATCTCAAATCGAAAAATCATTAGGCGTCGCAGCGGCCATTGCAAACTCCCACGGGGCGTCGGTTTGTTACATTGGTGTCACAGCAGCTGCACCGTCCGAGGTCGCGCATACGCCTACGGAGTTCGCGCAAAAACTCGATGCTTTCGGGCAGGAGCAGGCCACTAAACACGGGCATGGCGTATCGACAAAAGCCGTCACGAGCCACGACCCGGCAACGGATCTCGGCGACATTCTCTTGAATGCCGTTGACGACTTGGGCGCCGATCTGGTCGTTATGGCATCGCACATGCCGACGCTCGGCGACTACGTTTGGCCGTCAAACGGTGGCAAAGTGGCTTCACACGCCAAGGCGTCGGTGTTTCTCGTGCGCTAGCGCGGAAACAGATCGACCTCAACGCACTCTTACGACTGACGAAACTTCGAGGATATACCATGTCTGATCAATCCGTAGGTGGAGCGATCCCGGAGCCGGAAGGCCCCACTCAGATCATCGATACAGAGCACGAGATTGGTCAGGATAATATCCGGCCATTTGGTCTCGATATTCATAATCCGGTATTTGTGATTTCGGCGATTACAATTGTTGCTTTCACCGCGCTGACTCTCCTGTTCCAGGATAGCGTCGGGCCGCTGTTTGGCGAATTGCGTAAGTTTCTAACATCGACGTTTTCTTGGTTCTTCCTCCTGGCAGGAAATCTGTTTGTGTTGCTGTGCCTGATTTTGATTATCACGCCGTATGGTGGTGTTCGTCTCGGCGGGCGCGATGCCACGCCTGACTACTCCTACACCGGCTGGTTCGCCATGTTGTTTGCGGCCGGTATGGGCATCGGCCTCATGTTTTACGGCGTCTCAGAACCGATCTCGCACTACAGTTCTGCGCTTGGCGGAACAGCAAGCGAAGGCGGCGCGCGAACCGACTGGGCGCCGTTGGGCGCAGCAGCTGGCGACCAGGCCGAAGCCCAGCGGCTCGGCATGGCGGCCACAATCTTCCATTGGGGCCTGCATCCGTGGGCCGTGTACGCCATCGTCGGGCTGGCGCTGGCGCTGTTCTCTTACAACAAAGGGCTGCCGCTCACGATCCGGTCGGCCTTTTATCCGATCTTCGGTGAGCGCGTTTGGGGCTGGACGGGCCACGTCATCGATACACTCGCGGTTTTTGCAACGCTGTTTGGCCTCGCGACATCGCTTGGCATCGGTGCGCAGCAGGCGAGCGCCGGCCTCCAATTCCTGTTTGGCATTCCGGTCAACGATACGTCGATGGTGATCCTGATCGGTGCCATCACGGCTGTGGCACTTGTGTCGGTGCTTGCCGGTCTCGACGCCGGGGTCAAACGTCTCTCCGAGATCAATATGGTGATGGCGGCACTGCTGCTGTTGTTTGTCATCGCCGTCGGCCCGACGGTTGCGATTCTGACCGGCTTCTTCACGAATTTGACGGCCTACATGCAGTACCTGCCCGCACTGTCAAATCCCTTCGGCCGTGAGGATGCGAACTTCTCGCAAGGCTGGACCGCGTTCTATTGGGCGTGGTGGATTTCGTGGTCGCCGTTCGTGGGCATGTTCATTGCGCGCGTCAGCCGTGGTCGCACCGTGCGCGAGTTCATCATTTGCGTGCTGCTTGTGCCGTCGCTGGTTTCCGTACTCTGGATGACGGCGTTCGGTGGGACCGCGCTTGACCAAATCATCAATAGCGGCAACACCGCAATTCAGAACGCTGACCTGGAACTGAAGCTGTTCACGATGCTGGCTGGTTTGCCGCTGACGCAGATCACCTCGTTTATCGGCATCGCGCTTGTGATCATATTCTTCGTCACGTCATCGGACTCCGGCTCGCTGGTCATCGATACGATCACGGCCGGCGGCAAGGTCAACGCGCCGGTGTCGCAGCGCGTATTCTGGGCCACGTTCGAGGGATTGGTTGCGATTGCTCTGTTGCTCGGCGGCGGGTTGACCGCGCTGCAGGCGATGGCCGTATCGACCGGCTTCCCGTTCACGATCGTGCTGCTCTTGGCGTGCGTGTCGATCTTGAAAGGTCTCTCGAGCGAACCGCGATAACGCGATATGCCATGCGAGTAGCGCGGCCTGTCCAATGGCCGCGCTACTCGATTGACTGACAAAGCGCCGTTTTTCAAAGACTCAGGCCGGGTTGGCTAGAGGCAGGTCGGACAGCCGCGCTTCGAGTTCAGCAATCCGCGTCTTGAGCGGCGCGACGGTCGTTTCAACTTCGTCAGGTGTGAAGCGCGGCGTTATGTGTTGCGGGCAGTTCCAGTCGAATGCCTCGACCGTGATGAGAAATGCCCGTTCAACGCGTGCGCGATAAGGCGGGTGTGTCAGTTTGGTAATGACATCCTGATTTTCGGCGCCAACCAATCGAGCTCGGCCGAGCAGCTTGACGCGGGTTCTGTTCGGGTAGTCCATAAGAAACAAGGATACCCGATCATCATTTGCGAGGTTGCCGACGCTGACATATTGGCGGTTGCCGGCAAAGTCTGCAAAGCCGAGCGTCGTCTGGTTGAGCACCCGCAAGAAGCCTTTCGGCCCGCCACGATGCTGAACATATGGCCAACCCGTTTCGCTCACGGTTGCCATGTAAAAACTGTCGCGTTCAGCAATGAACGCAGCTTCGAGTGGTCCTAGCCGATGATTGAAGTCAACATCGCCACCTTCGCGGCGCGCGTAACCCTTTCGGCTGCCCAATTCGGTTTGTACGGCCTTCACCGCGTCGGTGAACGCGAGTTCTGCAAACTTGTGGCCCATGATGATTCAACTCTTCTCGCATGCGTTCAGGCGGAGAGATGCAACGACCGCGTCCTGCGGTCTTTGCATAGTCTGTACGCTCAGCCATGTGCCCAGTCGGCCGCGACCCACCGTAACGTGCCGGCATCACGGACAATCCGCCCAAGACCTGGGAATGGCATGTGGGTGGCGGCGATTAACGCCTTGTCTTCGGCAGCGCGCGGGAAAAAGCGTTCGCGCATCTGTCGGGCCGCTGCCGGATCCTGCTCGAACACGAAGCCAACATCGGCGGCCACTGGGTGGACGGCCGGGTGGAACAGCATGTCCGAGACCATGATCAGGCTTTGGTCTCCGTCGCTGATGCGCACACCGATATGTCCGGGCGTATGACCGGTGAGATCCACGATCGATATGCCGCGGCTGATGTCACGCTCACCATCGATGCGGTTGAGTTTTGGATAGAGCCGGACCACATCTGCCGACACATCAAAGCTTGACTTGAGAAAGTCTGGCGCAGCCGCGCGTTTTGCCGGGTCAGTCCAGTATGTGACGTCTCGCCGGTCTGCATAGACTTCGGCATTGGCGAACACCTTTTTACCGCCCGAAACAAGGCCCGAGATATGGTCGAAGTGCAGGTGCGTGAGGATGACCGCGTCGATATCGTCCGGTTTGACACCAAGAACTCCAAGTGCTGACGGCAGCCGGCCCGTCTCACCAATGGCACCTGCCGGTCCGGTATCAATCAGGATCAGCTGATCGCCGTCGCGGATCAGGAACTGGTTGAAGGCCAGCCGAACCTTATCGCCGTAGGCCGCCGAGATCGCATCCGCGGATCGTTCGATATCGGCTGCGGGGCGCCCCGTGAAATAACTGTATGGGATCTCACCGAAGCCGTCAGTCAATGCGGTGATCTCGAAGCGGCCCACCTTGATGCTTGCGATCGGAGGGAGCGTCTTCAGGGGCTGCGGCGTGCGCGCCGTCGCGCCGGAGTTCAGGGCGGCAACGACGGGAACGGCTGCAATCGGCGCCGCTGCCAGGGATGTCAGAAGGTTTCTGCGAGACGGTTGATGTTTCATGACGAACTCCTTCTGCGGCGTGTGCCGCTTAAGCAGTGGATCCGGTGTTTGGCTTCAGCGTCGCGGCAGTTCCGCCCGCTGACGTCGTGAATGTGTCGCCACTCGCCCATTGAATGAATGCGCATTTTTTGGAATGGATCGTTCCGCTAGGAGGAATGATCAATGGACCGACTGCGGGAGCTGGAAGTGTTTGTGGCGGTTGTGGATGCGGGGAGCTTCGCGAGCGCGGGGCGCAAGATGAACATGTCACCGCCTGCGGTAACCCGCGCCATGACCTCGCTGGAAGAGCGATTGGGGACACGCCTTCTCACCCGAACAACCCGGCGACTGAGCCTGACCGAGGCCGGTCAACGGTTCCTGCTGCGCGCGCGACGCCTGCTGTCCGAACTTGAGGACGCAGAGCAAGATGTCATCGGGCAATCACAAACACCGAGCGGCCATTTGACGATTACGGCGTCTGTGACGTTCGGCCGGCTCGCGCTGATGCGCATCACGGCGGACTTTCTTGCAGCTCATCCCCGCATTACGGCGTCGCTCGTTTTGGTCGACCGGGTCGTCGATCTCGTTGAGGAGGGAATCGACGTCGGGGTACGCATCGGACGCTTGCCCGATTCCAGTATTATTGCGCGGCGCATTGGCGAGGTCCGTCGGCTTCTGGTGGCGAGCCCGGACTATCTCGCGAAACGAGGTACTCCGGAGACGCCCACTGATCTGAAGCTGCACAGCGTCATCGGGTACACTGGCCTTATGGCAGGACGTGAACTCGCACTTGTTCAGGACGAGGCATCCAAGACCGTAGCAGTACAGCCGTCGCTTGAAGTCAATGATGCGGCGGCGGCATTGTGCGCGGCCGAGGCCGGGCATGGCATCACCAACGCATTTTGCTATCTTGCTGGCGCCAGTATACGGGCAGGGCGCGTAAGCCCGGTCTTGGAGGCGTACTGGCCGGCAACGTCTCCTGTACACATCGTCTATCCGGACTCTCGTCTTCTCGCAGCAAAAGTCCGCGCATTTGTCGATTGGAGCGCACCGCGCCTGGCAACCGAGCTGTTGCAGCTGTCAGAACGGTAATGCGCAGGGCTCGCTGAACTGCCAGACACGCTTGAGCCTAGCAGCAGCAGCTCCGGCGTTAAGCCTTCACGTTCACGTGAACGTCGCAACGGATCATGGCATCAACAGATCGCGAACGCCATTTCGGCAACAAACGAGATGGAGCAGGACCTATGACACATTCAGTGACGCGGCGCGGCGTTTTGGTCGGCGGAACAGCTGCAGCGTTGTCCGGCACACCGGTTTTCTCATCCCTGGCTTCCGCGCCTCAGCCGCTTATGGACGCAGGCGAACTCACCGCGCGTGTGATGCGCTTCCTGGCCATGCTCGACACGCAAAAAAAGACACAGGCGAGCTTCGACTGGAATGGACGAGCGTGGCGCCGCTGGAACTACTTTGGCGGCGGTCGGTTTATCAAGCCGGGCTTGAGGCTTGAGCAGATGTCGGAGACCGAGAAAGACGCTACGTGGAGCATTCTTTCAGCGGTCTTGTCTCCGGAAGGCCTGACCAAAGCCAAGAGCGTCATGCTCCTGCAGGACATCTTGGCAGCGGCAGGTAACGGGCGCGGCCAAAGGTCCTCGCAGCGTTTTTCGGTTGCGATTTTTGGCACACCGGGACCGCAAACGGCCTGGGGGCTTCGTCTGGAGGGCCATCACCTCTCGTTGTCGTTCTCCGTGCGCAACAATCGGCTGGTTTCAGTGACGCCGGCAGCATTCGCGGCGCTTCCCAATCGGGTTATGAGCGGCGGTCATAAAGGACTTTACACCCTCGAAGCCGAAGAGACGCTTGCACGGCGTCTGCAAGCGGATCTCGCCCCACGTCTGCAAGCCCGCGCGCAACTGAGTGAGGGCCGCCTGTTCAACATTCTCTCCTATGCGGGTCGCGAGCGGTCCAATACCGAACAGGTTGGCCTTGCCGCAGCCGATATGACTGACGGACAACGCAGCGTACTCCGCCAGCTCATCGAGACGTATGCCGTTGCACCCTATGTAAGTGATCTCGCGAAGGCGCAACAGTCGCGCCTGAAGCAAACAGATCTCGCAAGCGTTCATTTTGCTTGGTACGGACCCAATCAGGCTGAGCAATCGTTCGGGTACCGGATCATTGCCGACAAGTTTGTCATTGAACTGGGCTGCATCGACCGCAAGGCGCAGCATCTCCATCCCGTCTATCATGACTTGGAGAATACGCTTGGAACGAGCGCGTGACTGGCGGACCGCGATCGTAGCTGCCGATACCACTGAGGAGGATGCTGTCCATGCCGATGTTAAGCGACCCGTTTGGTCCGAAACGAACCATAGACGTCGATGGACGCAAAATGGCGTGCATCGATTCCGGCGATGGACCAGCGATCGTGTTCCAACACGGTAACCCGACCTCCTCGTATCTTTGGCGCAATGTCATGCCGCATTGCGACGGGCTCGGCCGCCTGATCGCATGTGATCTCATCGGCATGGGCGATAGCGAGAAACTGCCACACTCCGGGTCGGGGCGCTATACCTACGTCGAGCAGCGTCAGTACCTGTTTGCGCTGTGGGATCAGCTGGATCTCGGCAATGACGTTATTCTCGTGCTGCACGATTGGGGATCTGCGCTTGGGTTCGACTGGGCACGGCGGAACCCGGACAGGGTCCAAGGCATCGTCTACATGGAGGCCATTGTTCAACCCATCACGTGGCAGGACTGGCCCGAAGATGCGCGCAGAGTTTTTCAGGCATTCCGTTCGGACGCCGGCGAGGAAATGGTACTGGACAAGAACGTGTTTGTTGAGCGGGTCCTTCCGAGCGCGGTGATGCGCGCCTTGAGCGACGACGAAATGGCCGAGTACCGTAGGCCGTTTCGAGACGCTGGTGAATCGCGCCGTCCGACGCTGACATGGCCGCGACAAATCCCAATTGAGGGCGAGCCGGCCGACGTCGTCAAGATCGTCCAAGATTACAGCGCATGGCTGGCCGACAGCGACGTTGCAAAACTGTTCATCAACGCAGAGCCCGGATCCATCCTGACGGGGCGTCAGCGGGAATTCTGTCGGACATGGCCCAATCAGAGCGAAACAACTGTGAAGGGCACGCACTTCATTCAAGAAGATAGCCCGGATGAGATTGGCAGCGCGGTTGCCGATTTTGTTCGGTCGCTGCGTCAGATCGGCTAAGTAAGTCAGCTATCGCGCGGCACGTGCTTTTTCGCCGGCGCCAGTCCGGAGAAGAGTCCGTCGAGATCCAGTGTCGATCCGACACCGATTTGCTCGAAGTTATCGTTGATCCATCGGTCGGCGGCGTTTCGGCCGATGTCGCGCAGATGGGTGAGAAACGTCCAATCGGTATTCAGCTTCGATGAGGCACTGAATTGCCGCATCGCCTTGCGCGATTCAATCATATGAATGTTCATGCGACGGCTGCGCACCGTGTCGCCATGGCCCGTGTCGACAAGCTCGTCGATCAACTTGATCATGCGTAGTTCTTTGAGCAGCGACGCATTGAATGTGATTTCATTGACGCGGTTTAGAATGTCACGCGCCGTGCGCGGCTCGCCCGCGCGATGGACGGGGTTGATTTGCACGATGACGATGTCATCGCTTGCGCTCGTTTCCATGAATGGCAGCAGCACCGGGTTGCCCATGTATCCGCCGTCCCAGAAATACTCACCATCGATTTCGACGGCGTGGAACATGAATGGCAGGCAAGCGGATGCCATAATCACATCGAGATCAATTTCGTCACGTGAGAAAATACGGACGCGGCCCGTTTCAACATTTGTCGCGGAGATATAGACTTCCATGTCTTGCGCGGCCCGTACCCGCTCAAAGTCGACAAAGTCGTTCACCAGATCACGCAATGGATTCATACGGGTCGGATTCAGATCGTAGGGCGACGCCAGCCGATTGATCAAATCCATGATCACATAGCCGGGCGACGAGTCGAGTGAGAAATTGTTGGTCGCTCTGTCCAGGGGCGTGACCTGAAACGGGCTGAGCATTCCGGCGTTGGAGACCGATCGCCAGAAGCGCTCAAGCTCAACGCGCGCGCCATCACCGCCACCATCATACATCCCCATGGCCGCGACGGCTGCGTTCATGGCGCCGGCACTCGTGCCGGAAATCGCATCGATCCAGATCCGCCCATCTTCGAAAATCTTGTCGAGGACGCCCCACGTGAACGCCCCGTGTGCGCCACCGCCCTGCAGCGCCAGATTGACGGACTTGATATGCTTCGATGTTCGCTCGGCCATGTCACTCTCTTCAGTCAGTCTTACGTAACGAGTCTGCAATATGCCGGCACCGGCGTGACCGATATCAACTCTGCTGTCGCTTGATGGACTGAACTGCATTTTCCAGGGTTTGAAGAAAACGCGAGCGATCCTCTCGACGAAACGGCGCATTGTAACCGCCGCCTTGGCCCGTTTCGCGGAGATGTTGGCGCAGCTCACGGCTTGCCAAAGCCATGCCGATATTGGTTTGATCGAATGGCTTTCCAGTGGGGCCAATCGCTTGCCCACCCGCATCGAGGCAGCGCTTCGCGAGCGGAATATCCTGCGTGATACAGATGTCGTTTGCGCCAATCCGTTCCGCGATCCAATCATCGGCCACATCGGGGCCATCCGGAACGATGATCCGCTCAATCAGATGGCTGCGGGGGAGTGGCCCGAGTTGGTTGGACACGAACACGGCCGTCAGACCGTGACGTTCGGCAACGCGCACGATTTCCTCTTTGACCGGACAGGCATCGGCGTCAACGTAGATTTTCATCCCGCGGATCTGGCAGACGAATGACGAGGACTCAAGTCAAATATGGTGTTTGTGACTCAAGCGACGAACCAGGCTGCCGGCATCAATCCATCACGCGCGAAATCAATCGGTGGTTTACGCCGACCGATCGCAATGCACATATTTAAGCGAACGGCGACCTACGGGTTGCAGCGCGTTTGTCACTGGAGGCTATCGATTGGCGACGACACCACAACCTGCAATGTCGGCGAATCCGCGTTCCGGCCGTCGGGTTTTTGTCCTCGGCGCGACGGGCACGATCGGGCGCGCCGTGGTCGCGGAGTTGCTTGCCAGTCGATATGACGTCACGTGTTTTGTGCGCCAGCGCGCCGACGCGGCAGGTTCGCTCAGTCCTGCGGAGGTCCAAGACCGCTTGAGCGGTGCGGCCATCCGGTATGGCAATCCCATCGACGCAGCGTCGCTTGTGCGCGACGGGTTCGCCGGAGAGCGTTACGACGTTTTGGTGTCGTGCCTTGCCTCGCGTACGGGCCACCCGGCTGATGCCTGGGCGGTTGATTATCATGGACACGTCGCAGCCTTGGCTGCCGCACAGGAGGCCGGCGTTCAGCACATGGTCCTGTTGTCTGCGATTTGTGTGCAATGGCCGCAACTCGCATTCCAGCACGCCAAGCTGAAGTTCGAACAAGAACTCATGCAGTCCGGACTACGTTACGCGATTGTCCGGCCAACAGCCTACTTCAAATCGCTGTCGGGACAGCTCAAACGCGTTCAGGACGGAAAGCCATACCTTCTGTTTGGCGATGGCCAGTTGACCGCGTGCAAGCCGATCAGCGATCGGGATCTCGCCCGTTACATCGTCAGCTGCCTGGAAGACTCATCGTGCCGGAATGCGGTTTTGCCGATTGGTGGACCGGGCCCGGCAATCACCCCGCTGGAGCAAGGCCGGCAGTTGTTTCGGATGGTTGGCCGCAAACCGAAGTTTCGCCATCTGCCTGTCGCCGTGCTGGATTGGATTGTGGGCGCGTTGAGCGTTCTCGGGCGTGTGAGCCCTGCTTTGGCCGATAAGGCTGAACTCGCACGGATCGGCCGATACTACGCCACGCAGTCCATGCTCGTTCGCGACCCAGCAACAGGCGTCTACAGCGCCGATGCCACACCGTCCTTCGGATCGGACCGCCTGTTTGACTATTACGCCGAACTCCTCAGCGGACGTCTCTCTGATGAGCGTGGCGATCATGCGGTTCTTTAATCTGTCGCGGGGTGATGCGCGGCGTCTAGCCCGGAGTGCTGCTCTGCGTTTCATAGATTGCATCGCGGGCCGAATGGCGGGCATCTTGGAGATTGATCCGGCGGGCGACGGCAGATCGCTGTGCACGGGCAGGAGGAAGCGGGGAGGCGTGCGCCGTGACGAGGACACTCAAATACTGGGGTTGGGGCTACGAAGGAGACGGTCTTGGCCCGACCGATGTGACAGCACTGCTAACGACCTTCGCAGACGGATATGGCATCAGGCCGAGCGACGACGGTGCCTTCCCGGCACTGGCGGACATTACCTTGCCGGCGCCGCGTCTTAATCCACCGGCCAAACTCGCACCGATATGCACGGCCGAGCCCTACGAACGTGTGCTTCACGCCTTTGGTCAGTCGCAGCCGGATTCCATTCGCATCTACATGGGGGACGTCGCGCACGCGCCGGATGTGGTCGCCTACCCGAACACGGACGACGACATTGCCGCGCTCTACGATTGGTGCGGCACTGTCGGTGCTGCCCTGATCCCGTTCGGCGCCGGCTCGTCGGTCGTCGGCGGCGTCACCAGCGATGTCGGCTCGGGCTTCAACGGCACCGTGACGGTTGACATGAGCCGCATGAACCGCGTGCTTGAAGTTGACGATGTCAGTCGCGCAGCACGGATTCAAGGTGGCGCGCGGGGGCCGGAACTCGAGCAACAACTGAAGCCGAGCGGTCTGACGCTACGACACTTTCCTCAGAGCTTTGAGCATTCAACATTCGGCGGATGGGTGGCCACGCGTTCCGGCGGGCACTTTGCAACGCTCTATACCCACATCGACGATCTTGTCGAAAACATCTCGATGGTGTCACCCGCCGGACGGCTTGTCTCTCGCCGCTTGCCTGGGTCCGGAGCCGGCCCGAGCCCGGACCGTTTTATGCTCGGTTCCGAAGGCGCTCTTGGGATCATTACCGAAGGCTGGGTTCGGCTTCAGGGCCGGCCGACACACAAGGCGACGGCCGGCTTCCGCTTTCCGGATTTCCTAAAAGCAGCGCAGGCCGTCCGCGCCGTTGCGCAGGCGGGTCTCTTCCCTGCGAATGTGCGTATTGTCGACGGCGTAGAGCTCAACGTGAATGGCGCGGGTGATGGCTCGTTCACGCTGATGGTCGTATCATTCGAGAGCGCGGATCACCCGGTTGATGCCTGGATGGCGCGGGCGGAAGCGTGTTGTCGCGATCACGGCGGTACCGTCGACGTCGACTGGCGCAACAATCCGCAGGCCAACCTGCAGGGCGCCGTCGGGGCCTGGCGGTCCGCGTTTATCCGGATGCCGTACAATCGCGAAGCTCTGACGCCACGTGGGATCATCTCAGATACCTTCGAAACGGCAATAACGTGGGATCGCTTCGAAGCGTTTTATCACGCGATCCGACAGGCGACCGATGTCGCAATCCGCGATGTGACGGGCCAGCCCGGTGCCGTGTCCTGCCGCTTCAGCCACGCCTATCCGGATGGCCCGGCGCCATACTTCGCCTTCCATTGTCAGGGCCGCAAGGGTGGCATGCTTCAGCAGTGGCAAGCGATCAAGGCTGCCGTGTCCGATGCCGTGGTCCGCGAAGGTGGAACCATTACGCACCACCACGCGGTCGGTCGCGATCATCAACAATGGTACGAGCAGCAAAGGCCGGAGCTGTTCGGCGACGTCATTGCGGACGCAAAGCGGCGTCTGGATCCGAACGGCATTCTAAATCCCGGCGTGATTGTTGCCGCGAAGCCGGACTGATGACCTCAAGCAACCGTGTGGACGGAGCTTTGCAAACGTGACGCACCGCGCGATCGATGCCCGCGGCAGTAAACGTGTTGGGCAAAACGCGCGACGAATGGGGTCTGCCATCCCGCGTCAATCGTAATCTGGTCGACCCAGGTCGCGCCATCGCCCGCTTCTGACACGCAGACCATGTGGCGCCACACACGAATGCCCTTGTGAGACTCGTGTGTCAGAAGAATGCGGTTTTCCAAATCAAGGTGCGCAACGTAGATGGTATGGCGGCGAACGGGCAGCACGCCCCAGAACCGAATGTCTGTGCGGTAGGTTTCAGCTTCGGCATAGGAACCTGTGGTCGGCAAGCCGTCATAGTATGCAACACCGCTCATCGCGGCTCTGATTTCAGAGAACTGGATGGCGCGCTTGAACACCGAGGTTGGAACCTCGCCGTAGCCGGCCGTGATATCAATCACATGCGGAATAGATCTCCTCCCTGAGAATCAAGGGTCTGGCCAGGTGCCTACCAGGCAATCGGCTGTTTGCGCATCGGCCAAATCCAACACGACCGAGTTGATCATGCTATAGCCAATCGACGATTGAACCGGCAAGTCGACGATCCAAGACAGGAGCGCTGCCGTTAGCGATTTCGATTGGGCACAACGGATACGCGAGCCATGACAGAGACGATTGCGATTATTGGTGCGGGACTGGCCGGTCTGACGGCTGCGCGCAAGCTGAACGACTCCGGTTGTGATGTTGTCGTTTTCGAAAAGAGCCGCGGTCTCGGCGGGCGGATGGCCACGCGGCGGCAGGATGGCTTTGCGTTTGACCATGGCGCGCAGTACTTCACTGTTAGAACGCCACAGTTTCAAACGGTCGTGGATACGTGGCTGACCGACGGTGCCGTCGCCGAATGGGGACAGGGTCGGTACGTCGGCATGCCCGGAATGACCGCGCCGTGCCGGACGCTTGGCGATGGTCTTGTCGTCGAACGTCAGTGCGAGATCACGTGGCTCGCCCACAATGATGGAAAGTGGACGCTCGGCACGGCCGACGGGCCCAATAAGCACGCGTCCAACGGTGCGTTTTCGACCGTCATTCTTGCAGTTCCCGCCCCGCAAGCCGAACACCTCGTCGCAACGTCTCAGGTGATATTGGATGGATGTGACCAAGCACGATATGCGCCGTGTCTCGCACTCATGGCTGCGTTCCCGCAGAGGCTTGACACCGTCCCGGACTCTACAAAGCCCGACGGTGCCAACATCGGTTGGTTCGCGCGAAACGCCAGTAAGCCGGGGCGCGATCAGGAGATAGAGGCGTTCGTTGTTCACGCAACTCCGGCGTGGTCGGAGGCGCACCTTGAGTGTGAACGCGATGAGATCGCTCGCGCGTTGCTTGCAGAGTTTCAGTCGCTGACGGGCATCGATCAGACGCCCGACCTCCAGCTCGGACATCGTTGGCGCTACGCGTTGGTGAAAACGCCGGTTGGGCGGGCGTGCCTGTGGAACGACGCTGTCCGGTTAGGCGGATGCGGCGACTGGTGTCTTGGGGCGCGTGTCGAGTGTGCGTTTGAAAGCGGAAACGCAATGGCCGAAACGGTTCTTGCGCGCACCTGATCTGAATGGGGCGGGTAGCGGCGGATCTAATGCGTGTCTCATTACGTGCGCCTCGCTCTAGCTTGTTTTCGCTCAAGGCTATTCCTCCCTGCGGTCGGGCCTCTTCGAGATGGTGAATACGCCATCTCGACATTTGAAATGCCCAACGCGGGTGTTCCCGCGTTGGGGTGGGTGCGGCGCTAGCGCCGGGCCGCAGTCGCGGCCTTGATTGTGAAGCTGATTTGGCGCGACAGGCTTTAAACTTGCCAACGCAACTCCAAGGTGCGGCTCGTGGAGACACACCCAACCATTCTAAACGATAGGGCGACGTCCGGCTTGCCACCCTTCGTTCGCCGAGGCATTCTCCGATCGCGGTGGGACCGATCGGGACCACCCATCAGTCCTCGGATGCCCAGCTTTTGGTTTGCGTTATGTCGCGCTCACTCCTCATCGAGTTGCACGATCGGTTAACTGGCGACAGGCGGTTAGAGCGCCATGAATTGCCGGTTGATATTGGTAAAGAACCGCCGTCCGAACACGGCATTGTTCTCGATGCCAAGTATAAAACAATCTCGCGACATCACGGTACGCTTTCGGACGAAAACGGCCGGCTGATCTATCGTGACTGCAGCTCCAATGGCACGCTGATCGGCGATACGCGTCTGAAGGGTGGGCGCCGCGAAGTCAGCAGCCGGGACATCATCCGTATCGAAAACTACAACCTGCGGATCGCGGAGCAGAAGGTTGTCCTGATCCGGCAGACACTGTTGGATCTTCACGAGATTGGCGAGAGTCGCATGTCCCAGGAGACCAGCCTGGTTCTGCGCATGACCGACCACGGCCCACGGCTGTTTGCGCCAGAAGACCAGCAACGGGAGCAGTCAGAGGATCCACAGGCGCCAGACGAGGCCGAAACCGCAGACGCACCGGACGATCGCGCACTTGCCGGCTTTGCATTGGACGACGGCAAACTGATCATACGCGTGCATGACCAAACGTTGGTTGAGACGTTCCGCATTAACGGCGCGGACGTGCACGTCAATGAAGCCAGCGCGTCGCTCTTCGACGTCGTCGAATTGGCCGGACAGAGATTTGAGTACTTGGAGCCGGGTCATCATAAAATCGTCTGCGGCAATCCAAGCTGCCACCTCCTCAATGATCCGCCGTTCACGCAGAACTGCAAGTGGTGCGGACATGACCTCGTCGCCAGCGGAAGCATTTCAAGGTTGGTGGGCTGACGCGACGGTGATCGATATCTCCAAACATGGAACACGGTAAACCCCGAGCAGGTGGCTCAAACTCGGCGATTGGGAAATGCAACTCAAGATCATCTGGAGATCAAAAGACGAGCCACCGTCCGCGGCGCGGGAGGTCGTTCTCCATGGCAGCGGACCGTTTACGATCGGGCGGGCGCAGAACTGCAACCTGGTGTTGCCCGATCTGGCCGCATCCCGTTTGCACGCACGGTTGGAAGTGACCGGCGACGATGTGCGTCTCGTCGATGAGGAGAGCGCCAACGGAACGTTCGTGGCCGGCCGGCGCATCACGTCGGAGATCTGGCCCACGGGGACATCGGCGCAGATTGGTGAACACCTACTCGAAGTCGTGCGGCTGGACGGCGATGAGCGGCGCACGCAGATCAGCCCCGCACCGGATGACAGCGCCTTTCCGCCCGCCACGTTCCAGGGCAAGGCCGTGCCGGCGCAAGAGTTGCGCGGCAGTGGCCTCGTGGCGGCAGAAGTGGACTACACAACGCTTGGTGCCGGGCTCGGCAGTTTCGTGTGGGTCGATCATCTCCGCATTTTTGGTGTGCCCGAAAGCCGGATCCGTGCCATCGGCATCGACTCTGTGCCCTACGGAAAGTACGCGCGACTTTGTGCGAACTCTCAGATTCCCGGACACGAGCGCTTGCGCTCAAACTCAATCTCGACGCCGGACAACATCTGGGGGTTTCCCGGTTACGCGAGCCGGGAGAGCCTGCGTGATCTGCGCGCCGGGAAGGCCAATTGGTGGCATCATGTGATGCAGGTTTTCGGCGAGCCGACGCTTGCTGAAAGTTACACACCGCGCGCGGATGATGTGTTCCAATCCCTCGACCGCGAAGCGGCTCGGATCGGCTGGTCCGAGATGTTCGAGGGCGGACGCATCCTGAAAGTCCGCATGACCGACGATGGGCGATACGCGATTGCGTACCGCGTGCCCTCAGAACTCTCCCGCGGCGGCCCGCGCAATCGGATTGTGTTGTCCAAGCATCTTCATATTGCGATGGGATATCCCGCGTCTCGCTATCTCGACGACCTCCAGGAGTTCAAACGGGCCCATCCGCTATCGAACCGCGTGACGAACGCCTACGAACAGCATGATGAAATCTATGATGCGCTGGAGCGCGAGGGTGGTATCGTCTTGGTGCGCGGTCGCGGGATCGTGGCGTCCAGGATTCTGCAGCGCCTCTACGAAGCCCGTCGGTTGAACTCCGGGATCCGCGTGCTTCACGTCATGAGATCGCGGATTCAAGAGGGCAAAGTCTACGATCTCGCACGGCGCCATGCGGCGCACGACATTGAGTATCAACCCTTCAACTGGCCGAAGTCGTGCTGGGGCGGCACGCTGCGTCAGCGGCTTGAGCAGGCCGTGCCGGAAGAACGCGTTCAGTTGTTGGGCACGTGGGGCGGCACAACGACGGCCGATCGCTCTGACTGGGATGCCTTGCTGAACGAGGGCAAGCAGGAAGGATGGTATCGACCATTCTTCGGAGACGTTGCCGATATGGACCTCGACAGCAACGACGTGAAGACGCGCCTTCGGTCCTCTGAGGGTTTTGGCGAAACGGTGAACCTGAGTGCGGACTACGTGATCGATTGCACCGGTCTCATCGCCGACTTGGACGCAAATCCGGTGCTTGCGGATCTGATTGCGACGTACAACATCCGGCGAAACGCGATTAGCGGCCGCGGCCCGGAGCAGCGTCTCAGCGGCCTGTTCGTCAGCAACAGCTTTGAAGTGGAAGGCCTCCGCAATGGCTCCGGCACGGCACACGCAGCCGGCGTCATGACCCTGAACGGCCCCTATGCCGCCGTCGATAGCTTCCTCGGACTGCAATATGCGGCACTGCGTTCGGTCGACAATCTCTCGGCGTTGGGGGCGCCGGGTATCAAGCGGGTCGGTCCAATTCATTCCGTGTCACAATGGCTGAAGTGGTGTCAGAATGCGCGACCATAATGTGCGAGAGCGAGACCTCTCACCTTTGCGCGTGGCCAGGGGCAAAATGACCGAGACGAGGGGGAAGGCCCAATGACGCCGACGCTCATGGGAAGATGGCAGACACGACTTCTGCTTTATGTGTTTCTGGCACTGCCAATCACGCTTGTTTTTGCATGGGCCTTTGGGCTGGCAAACACCGGGCAGTTTTATGACCCGTTCGTCTTTGTGACGGCACTCACTTTGATCGGCCTCTTATCAGATGTCGCTTACATCCAAATCCAGAGGTTTCGTTGGGATAATGACTGGCCGTTCGCATTCCAATTGTTTTTCAGTATTATGGAGTTTTTCTTGACGTTTGGATTTATGAACCTCGGTTTATTTGATCCGTTTCTCGCCTATCGGATCCCGCTCTGGTTTGCCAGCATTCATTTCCTTCTCATTCTCGTTCCGTCCTATCTCGCAGTTGTTGCAGGCATACAGATTTTTCTGCTGCGCTGGCGTTTCAAGGGAGGTGAGATTGGCCGGCATTGACGCCATGCCGATGCGCGCCGTATCTCCCAATTTGTGTTCGGGACGCCGGCAATGAGTTCTCAGACGCTGCAGGGTGACGCAGGAGCGACCCGAAACCGTGTGCGCGCATGTGTATGGGCGTACATCGCGCTCTTGATCGCGCTCTTAGTTGCCTTGCTTTATGCAAACGCGGCAGAGATCGCCAACGTCTTTTCCCATATCTGGCTGTTCGGGCCGATCGGTGTGTTCGGCGCCATTATCGCGAATTCCACGGGCACGGGCGGCGGCGTCGTTTTTGTTCCAGCCTTCAACGCACTCAACGCGACATCCCAGGCCGGGACGATCCCCATGGAAATCGCTGTGGGACCCGTTCAGACCATTGGCGTGAGTTTTCTCATACAGTGCTTTGGAATGTCGGTTGGTTCCGCGGTCTGGATCTACCGCTTCTACGGATCGGATGCTGTGCGCGTCACCGACAAGATTGATGCGCTAGATTTTCTGACAATTACATTCACGGTTCTCAGCACGACCATACCGGCATTGCTACTGACTCAGTATTTGCTATTTGATGGTGTCGATGGCTCCGCGCTGCTCACGGCGTTCAAGTGGTTCTCGCTCGCGCTGGGTATCGTACTCCTGGTCTTTACCTGGGCGTTCAAACACATTCGGCCAAATCGGTTTCGTGCCGATCGGTTCGACTACTATTGGCTGCTTGGTCTCGGAGCCGTCGGAGGCGTGATCACGGCATTTTTCTCGGTCGGCGTCGGTGAGCTGGTGGCCGTCTATTTGATCCTGCGGAAGTTTCCGACGTCCGGCGCGGTCGCAATTGCTGTGGTTGTGTCCGTTATCACCGTAATATGCGGTGTCTGGTACCACATCGCCTTCGACAACATCGTCTGGCCGATCGCGTTGACAGCCATCCCTGGCGCGATGATCGGCGGATTCGTTGCACGGATTTTTGCGACGTGGCTTGGTTCGCTGTGGTTGAAGACGTTCGCATCCGTTTGGATCATCGCATCCAGTGCCTTCCTCATTCTCGGGCCGTTGTTGGGCGTGATGAGCCAGTAGCAGTTTTGACTATGCGCGGCTGCGCGCGGCGGCTGAGTTCCTGCGCATAAGCATTCAGACTTGATTGGTTTTGGGCTGGGCACGTGTTGTGCAATAGATTAGGTAAAGTCTCAGGATTTCTGCATCACGAGACGCCGAAGGCCGGTGACGAGGAGTAGGGTATGGAGCATCGTCAGGCACTGGCACATGGCGTGATTTTAGACTCACGTTATGAGATCGAACGCGTCCTTGGCGAGGGCGGATTTGGTATCACCTACTTGGCCAAAGACACACGCCTTGGCGGATCCATGGCCATCAAGGAGTACTTTCCGGCCGGGTTGGCTGTGCGCGATGGCGGGACGACGGTTCTGTCATCGTCCGATACGGCACAGGATACGTTCGATTGGGGCCTTGATCGATTTCTGCAGGAAGCACAGACCGTCGCGCGGTTGTCGCACCCGAACATCGTCCGGGTCGAGCGCTACTTCCGAGCGAATGGCACGGCGTACATGGTTCTGGAGTTTGTCGAAGGCGACAATCTCGAGAGTTGGCTCAAAGCACTGGGCCGGCCGCCGACCCAAAACGAAGTCGATCGCATCCTGGAGCCGCTGTTGCATGCGCTCGAAACCGTGCATCAGACGGATATCGTCCATCGCGATGTGAAGCCGGACAACGTCTATATCCGCGCGGCTGACGGCGTTCCGTTGCTGTTGGATTTTGGCGCAGCACGTCAAGAGCTGGGGCAACATACGCGCCGGACAGCGGCCTTTGTGTCGGCTGGATACTCACCACCCGAGTCGCATGACGCCGACGCGTCTGTGCTGGGGCCGTGGACTGATGTTTACGGCCTGTCAGCAACGCTCTATCGGGCACTTGTCGGGCGTCCCCCGCGCCAGTCGGTGGCACGAATGGCGGACACCACCCAGCTGTCGATCAAGAGTGCGATCGAGAATCCCGGCCAATACCGTCCGGGCTTTCTCTCGGCGATTGATCGCGGGATGCAGGTCTATCGCAAGGAGCGGCATCAAACGATCGCGGACTTCCGTCGGGATGCGTTCGGTCAGGGCACAACTGGCGATCAGCCCACGCGCATCGTTGAACCGGGAGAGCCGACGTCACGGCGCTCCGACTGGCGGGGACTGGCGGTTGGGGCGCTTGCCGCGGGTTTGGCAGGCGTGTTCCTCTATTACGTATACACGAGTTTCGGCCAACAGCCGTCAACGTCAGACACGCAAACAACGGAGGTGGGCGAGCGCAATGCGATCCAGCCCGTGGGCGGAACGCCGAGCACGGAAAGTTACGCCAACTATCGCAACGAGCGATTTGGATTTTCGTTCGACTTCCCCTCGAACCTGGTACGGGCCGAGCCGCCGCCGGCAAACGGTGCCGGTCTCGCATTCAAATCCGACAATGACGAATACAGGATTTCGGCATTTGCCACGTTCAATGCGGATCGGACATCCACGGCGGACCTTGCGCGTCAGACACAAGCGGATGATTCGGTTTATCGTTCCGCTGAAATCTCAAACCAGACCAACACCGGCTTCACCCTCAGCGCGACAACTAGTGGTCGTGTCGTGCGCTATCATGCGTTCCTGAGTTGTGCTGGCCAGCTCGTAAATGTGATCGAGTTTGCCTATCCGTCTCAAGGTTCGCAATCGGCCCGATACAAAGCGGCTTCTGATCGTGTCCTTGCCAGTTTCAAGACGGGCCGTGGCGAGGATGGACCGGCGGATTGCAATCCGGCGCCGCGTAGTGACCCGATTCCAAACCAGGGAAATGCGCAACCAAGATCGAATCCCCCGCAGCACAATCAATCATCGGTACCGGCGCCAGGACTGGTATTGCCGAATGCGCTCGACAACGCCGACTTTCTCAAGGATCGGTCGCTCAATCGCATGGGGACCTATGGTTGGATCTCGAACGGATTTCGGAACGGCTATTGGTCCGCCGAGAACCTGGGGCCGAAGGGCACACGCCTGGTCTTTGAATGCAAGGTCGGGGGCGACACGCTCAGCGACGTGTTGAACGGCGCGCCTGGCGGTCAAGAGGGCAGGGCGATTTGGACGGATGTGCCACAGGTCGCAGGCAACATTTCCGGGCCGCGTGTCGTCGCCGTAACATTGAACGATGCGACATCCCGGGAGGTTTTTGACTTTGCGCAAAGCGGCGAGGCGTTCGCGGGGACACTGCTCCTCGGACCGCGTGGCTCGACGCCCGTTCTGCAAGCCCTGAATGAAGTCGCTGCCGCACGGACAGTCCGCTTGCGTCTTGAGCCGACGGGACAGGTTGAAACGTTTAACGCGCGAGAATTCAGACTGGCAACCGGGCCATGCTTTGGCGATGCGGTCGCGCTAGCGTGGACCAAGCAGGTTAAGTTCCAGGGCGTATCGAGCGCGACCGTGCGCAACGCATCCGGGCATACGCTCGTGATCCGGTGTGATATAACGTCCCGGACCCGCGGTAACAGCGTCATTGTTCTGGAGGCGCAACGCGCGTCACGCGAGGTGTTCGAAGCGCGCGCTTCGCGAGTCACAGTGTCGACCAATCAGGGGACAATGGGTGTGGACTTAACACTCTATGGCGTCATCAGCGGGGCGCTGTCGGCAACCAATTACAATCTCGCGTCAAGCGGTTCCAACACGCCGTTCAAGACGCTGCTCGAGTTCCTGTCGGACGGCACGGATACGATGCGGTTTCGGTCCGACGACGGTGTCGTTGATACGACGTTCCCGCTCGCCGGTGCGGAGGCAGCGCTGAAACCGTGTCTGGACCTATTTTGAGAGGGCGATAGGATCGCGCCGATCACTGGAACCGCCGGGCGAGTTGGACAATGTCGAAGGATCAAAGCAAACCGGATCGCAAGACCTTGCTGCCAGCTGCGGCCGAGCACGATGGTAAAAATGACGATCAGATCCAAGTCCCATCGCCCGAGCCTGACGCAGCCGAAGCGAGCGCGGCAGCTGAAAGGCATCTCGACAACGCGACCGAAGCCGCGGCTCCGCCAGAGGCGCTCGGTGCGACGGTTGTTGTCAACCCGAACGATGCGCCGAACGCAGCCGAAGCGGACGCCCCGGATGCGCAGTCTTCCGATGCGACGGAAGTCAGCGCGCCAAGGTCAACCATACAAGAGTCCAGCGCACCAGAGACGGACGCCGACCTCGGCCCAACGGTTGTTGTCAAGCGATCTGCGCGGCGGGAGGAACCACCATCTGGCGCGACCCGTCAGCCGCCAACCGCGGATATCGCGTCCAGCGAGGCACGCAATGAGGATATTGACAGGCAACGGTTAGATACCGCGCTCAAGCCGGGCACTGCCGTGGGTGCCGATTACCGCATTGTTCGGGTTCTGGGGGCTGAGCCGCTTGGCATCAGCTACCTGGCGGAAGATGTGCACTTGAACCGCCACGTCGTCCTGCGGGAAGTCTTGCCCGCCGGAGATTTCGCGCGCGCAGCGGATGGCAATGTTGTCGCCGGTCCAGATAGGGATCTGGATGAGAGAATTAGCACGTTTGAGGACGGTGTGCGTGCGCTCCGCCAACACCGCATCGCTCACGTGCAACGCATTCTGGATGCCGTAGAGGCGTTCGGGACCCGCTATTTCGTCTTTGCCTGGGAGGGGCTGCCAACCCTCCGCGCGTGGTTGGATAATCTTGGGCGTCCGCCGACCCAGCTGGAATTGGACAAGATCGTCGGTCCGCTGGTTAAGGCTCTCGTTGATTTGGATCGCGTGGACCTTCTGAAGTTCCACGCGAACATCGCGCCGGACACAATCCTGGTACGCGCTGACGGTTCGCCGGTTTTCGCCGGTTTTGGGTTGGCGCGGACCGCTGACAAGGCGCCAGTCGGTGCCGCCGAAGTGGCACGTGCGCTCTCCAGCGTGATTATGGTGGCAATGCAATCCGCGCGCGATGCGGCCACGGCACGTATAGTCGGCAGCACTGCGTCACCACCACTGCGCCCGATCGATTATCCGGACTACCGCGACGAATTCGTAGGCGCCGTTGCGGACGCGCTGAGCCCTGGCAGCGATCGAGAGTTTCCAGGCCTCGACACCTGGGGGGCGAGACTGCGCGCGCCGGCAGCCGGCGCAAGCCATGATGACGTGACACGGGTTCGCTCCAGCGCGCAGCCGGTGGCGGTTGAGAAGGATATTCCGACCCGCCTGATCGCGACACTTCAAACGGCACGCCAACCTCTGGCAGCCGGCCTGAGCCAAGTCGGCACTGTGCTTCAGGACGCAGCAGACGGTATCAGCGCCGGCTCGGCGACGCAGCCGCTGCGTGTTCTATTCTGGTCCGGCCTTGCTGTGGCCGGGATCGGGACTCTGCTGCTTGTCGTCTCCAACGCGTTTGGCCTTGCTGCGGTGTTGCAGGTGGCCGGCCTTGGTGTCCTATTGCTCGGTGGCGCGCTACCGATCCGCGCGTTTTTGAGCAGCGCGACAACAGCGGAGTCCGACATCCGCACTGCGGTCGATGCGGTGTCACGCCACGCGGCGCTCACTGTGTTCCTGACGTACGCGATTATCGCCGTGAATCCCATTGTCACAGCGGCCCGTGTGCCGGATGGCGATCAGAACATCTGGGCGTTGTCGGTCATTTTTCTGATTGCAGGAGGCATTGTCGGTGTGTTCGGCGTCACAGGTGCCGCCCTGGGACCAAGCTGGCAGGCGCGCCTGTTCTCCATTGCGTATGCGGTGGTCTTTGCGTTGTCGTGTTTGCTGTCGATCGTCTGGGTCGTGACCATTTTCAATCTCGAGGCGGCGCAGTTTGACATCCAGAAGGTCAATCGCTTCACGGTGTTTGTTGCGACCGCGTCGGCAACCGTCCTGTTAGGCATGACCTATCTCGCCCGGTTCGGTGCCAGGCAGCGCCTGAGACATACCGGGAGCTGAGACAACCGAAGTCCTGACAGTGCTCGCGTCTGACACACACAACGCGTGCGGTCGCACTTGATCGCATTTGCGAACCGGCTCAGGTGCTGGCGCAACTTGCGCTTGAAGGGGCTTGGACATCCCGGTAATCTTCGCGCCCAACCAACAGCAGTCGAATGCGGGCTTCTAAATCCTATTGATGTGCTGTGGTTGGAAACAAAATCCGAGGTGCATGAGACCTATGAGTGCCGCGCGCGTCAGGCCTCGGTCGAAATTGACGAGCGAGCAACATAGAGCCTTAGTTTGGCCGGGTTCCAGAGGTGACACCAAACCGGCTGAAAATGTGGTTCTGATTTGTCGTCGAAATACATTGCTTGGAGAGCATTCATGACTGTCAAGACTTCCGGACTTAGCGTCATCACCATCGGTTTCGCCTCGCTACTGTTCGCTTTGCCGGCCTCGGCTCAGGCGTTCCAGCCGATGAAGTATATGCAGGATGCGTCTACGGCTGCTGCACTTGTTGCGGCGATCTCGCAAATGAGCAGCTGTGAAGAGAACCTGACGTTTTCCGAAGAGACGACCAAAGCCGAGGACGGCTCCGTCATCACTGTCACGGTCGCATGTGCGAAGTTCCCCGAAGACGACGGGAAGACACGCGCCGCCACCGCAAAGGTTGAGTTCGAGCTCAACGAAGACGGCACGGTTGGCTCACCGTTAGGCTACAACTACGACTAAGCCGTGATGACGCTTGACGCCCAGAGAGGCCGTTCGCCAACACGGGGCATCAGAAATCTGAAATCATATGGTTTGCCTGGCGGAACGAGGTTGCATTTTCTCAGTCCAGCGTTGTCCGCCAGCGTAAGACCTCTGTGGACGGATACCAAATGGCTGTTCGAGATCCCGAGTTGAATTTCGAAGACCTCTGGCAGACATTCGAGCAACGGTATCCGTTCTTTGAGGTGCGAAACGTCGACTGGCAGAAGCAGTACGAAATCTTTCGCCCGAAGGTTACGCACGAAACGAGCGACGGCCAGTTGTTCGATATCCTCTGCGAAATGCTGAAGCCCTTGAACGATGGGCACGTTGAACTGGAAGCCAAGCTTCCCGGCCAACGCAAAAAGCGACGTTTCACGGCCGAGGAGCAGCCGAAGTTCTACCGCGAGTTCGATGACGATCAGATCAAGAAGTTGTTTCGCACAACGCGTCAGACTCTGGTCGACAATGGGTTTTCGAAACCGCGGGAGACAGAGGCTTGGATTTTGGAGTACGGCCGGTCGGACACGATCGGCTATCTGCGTATCTTGGAGCTGGAGGATGTCAGCCGGAAAAAGGTTCGCGTCGCATTGGACCGGATCGCGCGCGACTTTCGTTCCCTCTCTGGTTTCATCATAGATATCCGCGATTGTCCCGGTGGCGATGATGATACCGCCATCATGATCATTAATCGTTTCTGTGATCAGCGCCGCGTTGCGTTTCATCGCAAAACGAAAGTCGGGCCAGGATCGAACGAGTTTTCAAACCTCAAGACGTGGCATATCGAGCCGGAGGGAGACACCCAGTTTACGGGCCCGGTTGTGGTCTTGACCTGCGACGCGGTTTTCAGTGGCGGAGAAGCATTTGCACTCGCCATTCGTGAGCTGCCGCAAGTGACGCTCTTAGGCAACAGCACCAACGGCATTTTCTCTTATACGCTTGAGAAGAAACTGCCGAACGGCTGGCGATATCGCCTGTCGTACCAAGTCTATCTGTCGGCAGATATGGTCTGCTATGAAGGCGCTGGCGTGCCGGTTGATATCGCGTTGCAAAATACGCAAAGCGACATTGCAAACGGCGTCGATCCGCTCATTGTCCGAGCCATGGAGATCCTGCAATCGCAGCGGTCTTGATGAACCGGTTCAGCACGTCATTTCTGGCTGCAGGATCAGCCAAGGGTGTTGTGTTGGCCACGCGATGCGCTGGCCCGTCACGCAAAGATCTTAAAGGCGTTTGCGAGGTCTGCTGTCAGGTCGTCGATCTCCTCGAGCCCAGCGTGAAACCGCAACAGTGGGCCGGACGTGTGTTCCGCGCGGCAACGATCATCAATGTTGGCCGGCATGACCAGGCTTTCGAACCCACCCCACGATGAGCCGATCCCAAAGCGCGTGAGTGCACCAACAAGCTTCGGCAGCCGGGCTGCAAGCCCGGACTCGAACGCCACCGTTACCAGGCCATTTGATCCTGTGAAATCACGTTGCCAGATATCGGATCCGGGATGGCCAGGCACGCTCGGGTGAAAGACCGTGCAGACACCTGGCTGACCGCGTAGAAACGTCGCCAGTGCTGTGGCATTTTCGCCGTGACGTTCCAGGCGAAGCGACAGCGTCCGCGCGCCACGAAGGGCCAGATAGGCGTCGTCGGGGGAGACGGACTGTCCGAACAAGTTACAGTGTGACTGAACCGCCTCGCCATGCTCCCGCGACTTGGTCATGACCAGCCCCATCATCAAATCGGAATGGCCGCCGAGGTACTTTGTTCCCGCAAGAATCGCGATGTCGACGCCCAGATCGAGCGGGCGGCAAAGGATGCCGGTGCTATACGTGTCGTCGGCAAAAACAATCAGGCCGTTCTGATGGGCGAGCTCCGAGATGGCCGGGACGTCGGCGACTTCGAGCGTCACGGAGCCAGGGTTCTCAACATAGATAGCCTTGGTATTGGCTTTGATCATCGGCGCAAGTGCACTCAGGTCCGACGGATAGTAGTCGCTCTCGATTGCGTAGTGTTCATGAAGATGGTGAGCGATCCGCCGCGTTGGCGAAAACACATTGTCCGGCAGAAGCAGATGGTCCCCCGGCTTCAGGAAGGCCAAGAGGCAATGTGCTATGGCAGCAACGCCGGTCGGCAGCGCTGCAACGGTATCGGCGCCGTAGATAGCCGCGACGTGGTCATACAGCGCGTAGAGGGTTGGTGTGCCGCGCCGTCCGTACGTGAAACTATACGGCTCGTCGGACGTCGCGGTCTTGCGATCTTGGAACGCACTGTAGTCGTCGAACAAGACCGTGCTGGCTCTGACGACCGGAGGGTTGGCCACGGCCTTGCCCGCATCGATCATCGACCCATAGCCAGTCTTGCCCTTAGCCATCGCATCGCCCTCATTGCCTGTGGTGATCAGCCTTGCAAGTGGTGCCCCAAGACACTGTGCCCCCAAGACCCTGTGCGCCGTCACCTTGTTCGAACGCGCCGATTACAAGTCTCGACCAGGACACGAGTTGCCGATAGGGCTGCGTACATCCTCGCACAGCGCTGGCCCGACCAGCATGCGCCGCAGACACGCGTCCATGACGCTATCAAGCTGACCGTTTCCCGCAAGGCCTGCTCGCACGCCCGGCCGCGGCCTGTTGCCCCATAGAACAGCGTCTGAGACGTGATCACGACGAGCGGGACGCATGCAGCGACCGGCATGCTCGGTTGTCGTTTGTGTGCGGTCTCACCGCAACACTGCGGCTCTGATTGCTAGCGATGCAAGACATCACTTTGTGAATACACCCCACAGTTGAATTCGCGCTCCAGGTTCGCGGTAAGATCTGCCAGAAGTCAAGGGATCTCGGATGCTGATTTCATGGTCAACAGGTCGTGTGTCGGATGATGCGAAAGCAGGCAGCGGGCGTGATTGGCCGCCTTTTAGGCATTGACCATTGCTGCGACGAGGCAAAATGCAACATTCTAGTTAACGTTGCGTCATGTCGTGTCAGGACCAGTTGATGCAGCGCAGCGAAGGGCGCATAGCACCGTGGGTCGGGAACGTAGATGGCTCTCAGCGCAACTACAGGTTCGAGGCGTTTGTTGGTGCGCAACCCTCTGGGTTCACTTTCCATTCAGAGTACCGCTGCCACCACACGAATACCTATTAACCTCTGAGATAGCCTGTTACGCTAACCGGCAAGTACCTGTGTAGCCTAGCAGAAGAGATCCAGCAGTGATCTCGGGACGGTCAAGAAACGTCGTTCGGGTGTCATAGGAGCAGTCTATCGGAGGTGCAGTTCGCAGGACGAAATCGCAAATTCGGTTAGGAGCAACCGGAAGCGGACAAACAAAAAAAGTCGTTGATTGCATCAACAATCAAACAAGGTGGGAAGCTTGGTTCGAAGGATATTGAGTAATGATTATCGACAGTCCACCCAATCTCTGTTTTCACAGTGGCGCTTTCTGCCTTCGTGAAACAGCGGGCGGCAGAGATGTCTCACTCCTGTTTCCAGTGTTCGGCGCCGGTCGTGTGTCGCACGTGAAAACAGCAGCGATCGGAGTGGCAGAAACTCCTGAAAGCGGCGACATGGCGGCGCCTCACGCCAGCGTGAGGAACACGTCGCACTCGGCCAGATTCGGGATCACCTGCAGCGTGTTCCACCTGGAACAGAGCGACTGAACCCCACCTGCTAGACAACGACACAGCAGAGGCCAGGAGCAAAGCGAACGCGCGCTGTCGAGGCGCAGTTCACGAGGCGCTGAGGTCGTTGCGATCTGGAGTGATCGAAAGCGAGAACGCAATTAGCGGCGCATGTCGCATCAACAAAAAACCAGGGTAGGAAACTCGGTTCAAAGGATATTGAATTATGATTATCGACAGTCCACTCGAACTCATCTTTCGCGATCTCTTCTATCGTCTTCCCGCTTTCGCCGGCGGTAATGACGTTTTCCTCAAGCTCGAGGGATTCAACGTCACGGGTTCGATCAAGGTGAAAACTGCGATCGGCTTGATCGAAGACCTAGAGCGTCGCGGCCTTGCTAAGCCGAACGAGACGGTGATTGTTGAATCGTCGTCCGGCAACCTGGGCATCGCGCTCAGCATGGTTTGTGCTGCTAAGGGCTATCGCTTCATCTGCGTGACGGACCCCAACGCAACGCGCGCCAATATCAAGGGCATGAGCCTTTATGGCGCCGAGGTTATTGTCGTGCAGGATAACGATGTCGCCGGTGGCTATCTCCAAAGTCGCTTCCGGGCCATTGATCAGATCCTGGCTTCGGAGCCAAATGCGATCTGGCTCAATCAGTATGAGAACCTCGCGAACATGCGGGTCCATGCCGAGCAGACCGGCGCGGAGATTGCTCGAGAATTCGACAACGTCGACTGGGTCATCATCGGCGCTGGCACGACGGGCACACTAACCGGCGTTTCATGGCGCCTGCGCAAGGAGTTCCCGAATATCAAAGTCGTTGCTGTTGAGCCGGAAGGTTCGGTGACGTTCGGGGGCACTGCAGGCAACCGGAACATCCCGGGTATCGGCACCAGCTTGCGACCGAAAATCGCCGATAACGTCACGCCCGACCGTGTGATCGTGATCGACGAGGAAACAACCGTCGAGTCGTGTTTGTCGTTCGCACGCGATCACCAGCTTTTGGTTGGTGGAAGCACAGGCACGGTTCTTGCTGCCATCAAGCAAATGGCGCCTGAGTTCTCGCCTGGCGACACGATCGTAGCCATCTCGGCAGACCTCGGCGACAAGTACATGAATACTGTTTACGACCCAGCGTGGGTGGAAACGGTTATCAAGTCCAAAAACAGGGCTAACGCCGCCTAAGGAGCTGAGAGAATGGCAACCGCCCCAGATTTTCACGTTATCTCCGGAGAAACGGTGTTTAACGTGATTGAGGCCAACAAGCAGAAGATCTTCGAAGCGGTGGAGGCGGCATACCGTCTCCACGCAGCCGAAGACTCCGTGAACCCCGACAGCTATTTCTTACGCTATCCAGAAAAGCCAAGAAATCGCATTATCGCTCTGCCCGCACACCTTGGGGGCGCAGTCCAAAAAAGCGGGATCAAGTGGATCTCCAGCTTTCCCGGCAATACGGCGGCAAATCTTGCCCGTGCGTCGGCCGTCCAAATTCTGAACGACGCTGAGACGGGCTATCCCGTTGCTTGCATGGAAGCGTCGGTGATTAGCGCGACACGGACTGCTGCATCCGCGGCACTGGCTGCCGAATACATGTCGCCAACGCCGTTCGAGGGCACGCTTTGCGTCGTCGGAACAGGGATCATCGCACGCACCACGCTTGAGTGGTTGATGTTCCGGGGATGGAAGTTCAGCGAAATTCAGCTGTTCGACCTCAGCGCGGATGAAGCAGGTCACTTGAGCCGCTGGCTTGAAGAAAAGTACGGCGTAACGGTTCGGATCAGCGATAGCCTGGAAAACGCAATTCAAGCCTCGTCACTCGTTCTCTTCACGACAACGGCGCTTGAACCGTATCTCAATGATGCAAGCGTGTTCTCGCACAACCCGACCGTGCTGCACGTGTCATTGCGTGACGTCGGTGTCGATGTGATCTTAAGTGCACAGAACATTCTGGACGATGTTGAGCACTGTTTGAAGGCAAATACATCTCCACATTTGACTGAGATGAAAACCGGAAACCGTGATTTTATCTCCGGCGTTCTCGTCGATATTATGGAGAAAAAGGTTTCTGTAGACGCTGGCCGACCAAGAGTATTTTCGCCTTTCGGATTGGGTGTGCTCGATATCGCAGTGAGCAATCTCGTGCTTGAGCAAGCTATTGCATCGAAAGCAGCCGTACCCGTCCCGAACTTTTTCTTCAACGCGTCACGTTGGTGACGTCGATACACAAACGCGTCACGTATAGTGACGGCTCGAAGTACCAGAGGTTAGATTGAATTTTAACCGCCGCCTGCATGAGTGGGTGAGCTACGGGGCTTGCTTGTGCGCCCTCACAACGACGAGAACACACGGTCTAAACGACCAGCATGGTGCATGCGCCGACCAATAATAGCAAGGAGCTTTTTGACCAATGTCACGTGTATGGAGCTGGAACGAATGGGACGAGCTGGAAGAGGTAATCGTTGGCAATCCCCTCAAAGCCCGATTCCCTTACCCAGATCGCAGCACACAAGTGGCGGAGTATCCCGACCGATCGCTAGATGACATTCCGACAGGACCGTTTCCTCAGCAAATCATTGAGGAAGCTGATGAAGACCTGCACACATTTTGCGAAGCGCTCACGAAACTCGGCGTAGCAGTCAAGCGTCCCGAGACATGGCCGCACGAGAAGAAGTTCTCGACCGTCCATTGGGAAACTGAAGGATATTACAACTATTGTCCGCGCGATCTGATGCTGGTTATGGGTGATCAGATTATCGAGACACCGTGTGTCATCCGCGGCAGATCTCAAGAGACGTACAGCTATCGCAAGCTGCTGATGGAATACATGAAAGACGGAGCACGCTGGTGGAGCGCGCCAAAGCCGATGCTGTTGGACTCGTTGTTTGATGTCGATCTGTCAAAGCCTGTCCCGCGCGATGACGAGCCAGCATTTGATGCGGCCAACATTCTGCGTTTCGGCCGTGACTTGATTTATCTCGTTAGTGCGACCGGCAACGAAATGGGCGGGAAGTGGCTGGAGTCGATGCTCGGTCCGGAGTTCCGCATCCATTACCTGAAAGATGTCTATTACGGCAGCCATATCGACTCAACTTTCGTGGCGTTGCGTCCCGGATTGATCCTCGCAAATCCCGCGCGGGTGAATGAGGATACGATGCCGGAAATCCTGAAGCAGTGGAAGGTCATCTACAGCCCGCCAATGCAGAACACCGGCAGATATTCGGCCGACTACGTTTCCAAATGCATCGGCAGTGACTGGATCGATATGAACGCGTTCAGCGTCAGCCCCAATCTCGTTGTCGTGGATGCAGATCAGACGGATCTGATCAAGGTGATTGAGAAGGAAGGTGTCGACGTGCTGCCGATCAAACTTCGGCACTCACGCATGATGGGTGGCGGTTTCCACTGCATTACATTGGACATCCGCCGCAAAGGAAAACTTGAGCGATACTTTGACTAGTGAGCCAGTGTTTTTGGCTCGAACTATGAGTGGTTCCCGGCGCGTGAAACTAGTTGGATAGCGTCATCAGCCTGAGTGGAAGTGCGCCGCCGGGACACCACGTGGAGAACGACGAATGACAATAACTTTGTCAACAATGGGCTTCGTCGCACTGGGCATCGTCATGCTGGTTCTCAGCTTGGCGTTCATCGCGTGGAGGCGGTACTATTGGGCTTCGGAGCAAGGCCCGCACACTGCCGAAGACACGTGTGAGTACAGTATTACAGAAGCGTTCCCCGATGACGGCGTCATCGATGTCCCGCACCAGAAGGGCGTGCGGTGGCTGACTGATGTTTTCAGCCGGTCCGTCGCGCGGTATCCAGACCTGACTGCGCTTCAGGTTCCGCATACGGGCGAAACCCTGACATTTGCCGAACTCGATGGGCGTGCAGAGCGGATTGCACGTGCGCTTGCGCCGTTCGTCAATGGCCCCGACCAAGTCGTGGCTGTGGCCATGTCTCAGGACAACGCCGATATTGTTGCCTGCCACCTGGGGATTCTCAAGGCCGGTGGCACGCTGATGTTCCTCGACACGACGCTGCCGGACGCGTTGATCACGCACATGCTGGACGATGCGCAGCCGGTCGCGATTCTGACGCGCGGCCTCGAGGCGTTCCGCGATTTGCCGACTGTGGACGTAACATCTCTTCCGGAAAGGCTTCCGGCGCGGCGGCAGCCGACGTGGCTTGACGATCCAACCCAGCGGCTCGCGACCATATTTTATACCAGCGGCACGACGGGTAAGCCGAAGGGCGTTGAGTGCCACCACGCCGGTTACGTCAATCTGGCGCTGAGCTATGCCGACTACTTCAATCTGGTGCCTGGCATGGACGCCACGTCACTGACGTCGTCTTTGGGTTATGACGGCAGCATCTCTGAAATGTACAGCGCCTGGGTTTCAGGCTGCGCTGTGGTCCTGCTGACCAAAGAGCAAGTCCGGTCCGGTCCGGATCTTGTGCCGGTCCTGCGTGACGCCGAGGTGACGGTTCTGTTCTGTCCGCCGGTGCTGCTGACCACGCTGACAGCCAATCCGGAGATCGACCTCCCATACCCGATTTGCCGCTATATCGTGCCAGCCGGCGAGGCGTTTCCTGACGCGTTGGTCGAGCCGTGGACGCGGGCGCGTCGGCAAATCATCAACACCTACGGACCGACCGAAGCCAGCACCGATACCAGCCGGCAGAGTCTGCGTCCTGGTGAGCCGGTCACGATCGGTACGCCTCTGGCCAATGTCACGTACGTTATTCTGGCCGAAGGCGAATTGCGTCCTCTGCCACATGGTGAGACCGGTGAACTCTGCATTGGCGGTGTCCACGTCGCGCGTGGGTATCGTAACCTGCCGGAACAAACGGCGCAGCGGTTTATCGAACACCCTGAGTTCGGCCGTCTCTACCGCACGGGCGACAAGTGCCAGATCGACCCCCGCACCAAACGTGTGCACTTCTACGGTCGGATCGACGCGCAGCTCAAAGTGCGCGGACACCGCGTCGAGGCGCAGGCTGTGGAGGATATTCTTCACAACCAGTTTCCTGAGATCGAAGCGGCCGTTCTCGACTACCAACAGGAAGCGCTCGTTGCGTTCGTAACCGCGCCATCGATTGCAGACGGTGACATTTCGGTCGTCGCTCCGGCGCCGGCGGACTGGGCCGCTAACGTTACCGCGAAGCTGGCCAAACAGCTTCCGGAACCGTCTGTTCCAACGAGCATCTTCCTTGTCGAGAACTTCACGCTCAAGCCCGTATCCGGCAAGATCGACCGCGCGTGCCTGCCGGATCTCTCAGGCCTGCTCAGCGAGGCGGATCATAGCGTATCGGCCAATGTTGCGACCGGTCATCAGGGCAACGAACAGGTCGCGATCGCGGAAGACGTAGAGCCGGCTAACGAAGAGCTTCTCGAAATCTGCCGAGAAGTCCTCGGGGCGCGCCTGGGTTGGGACGACGGCTTTGCCGACTCCGGCGGGCACTCCATTCTCATTGCGCGGCTGGCGCAGCGGTTGCAGGCCGCTGGTTGGATGGTGACGGTCCGTGCGTTGCTGACCGATAGCGATACGGTTCGGAAGCTGTCGCAGAACGCGCAGCGCATGGAGAACGTCTTCGAGGCCAACGGCAAAGCGCCTGAAGAAACGAAAGCGCGCGCGCCGCGCGACGAAGCGGCCGCGGAAGTGCTGTCTGTTGGCTACTTCACGACGCTCCAGGTTCTGTTTTCAGCGCTCATGTATGCCCCCGGCATTGCCGCATTCCTGGTCATCTTCGGCTTCCTGGAGATTGGAACATTCTTCACGACGGCGAGCTTGTGGGCATTCGTTGTCGTTGGCTTCGGCATCTACTTGGCCGGCCTGATTGTGCCGTTTGCGATGCTGATGTGGGCAATGTTCGTCAAGCTGTTGCTAGGCGGCAGCATTTACCACAACAACGTCACGCCGGGGGTGTATCCCAAGTGGAGCCGCATGCACTTGCGCATCTGGTGCATTCGCCGGATTGAGAAGACGGTTCTGCAGCCGCTCGGTGCGATGTATCGCAGCCCGCCGCTGATGGCCTTCGCCTTGCGGCAGCTCGGCGCCAAGGTTGGCGACAATCTGCAGTGTGCTACGGACGCCAACCTGGCCGGACCGCTGGACCTGCTCACGATCGACGACAATGTGGCCATCCAAACCGGTTCCTACGTGCAGACGTCGCGTTGGTCTGGGCCGAACTTGCACGTCGGGCCGATCCACCTCGAGAGCGACTGCAAGATTGGCATGCGCGCTGCGGTCACGAATGACGTGACCGTCGGGCAGGGATCCTGGGTGACGCCATTCACGCCGATCATCGCAAGCATCGGGCCGAACGGCATATGGGAAGAAGCGCCGGCGCGTCAGACCGGTCGTATTACCAATCTGAAGCGAACGGCAGATGCGTGTGTCTACAGCTTGCCGATCTGGCTGCTCGAGACCCTGAACATCCTGATGCAGATTGGCCTGACGTTGGTGCTGAGCATCATTCCAACGGCCGCCATCCTGTGGTTCGCCCGCGGCTTGATCCCCGCAGGCGAGGCACAGATCTCGGGCTCCTACTTCAGCAGTCTTCTGCCAGGTCAGGAAACTGCGGCGCCCGCGGTGAACTACTTCGCTGTGACGCCGCTGCACGAGATTGCATGGCATCTCGGGATGTATGCTTTCATCACCGCGTGGCTGACGATTGTCGTCACGTCCGTCATCGGGTGTGTGTTCATTCGCTTTACGGCGGTGAAGCCGGGGTTGTACCCGTCGCGTGGCCTCCGCGGCGCGCTGCTTCTGTACCGGATGAAGATGTTGAACGGTATCCAGGTCATTTGGACCTGGACGATAACGGGGCAGTATCTCCGCGCACTTGCCGGGCTGAAGTTCCCGCGTCTGGGGGCCTCGGAATGCGATGTCATGTTCAACCTGGTTCCCGAGGCGGCGCGGGCCGACTCGCAGGTCTTCTGGGCCCAGGGGTCGTTCACGAACATGCTCGACTATGGTTCGGAGCACATCACGCTGCGGCCGCTGATCATGCCGCGCAACTTCTTTAGCGGGAACAACTGCGTGGCGGAGTATGGGCAGCTGCAGGCTAACTTCCTTCTCGGCGTGTCGACGCCGGCGAATGGGATCCAGTTCCGTCAGCAGCTGCGGACACGCGACGATGAAGCGATCTCCGTTGCCGGCAACCCGGCGGTGAAGTTTGCCAACCCGCCGGCGAGTGAAGACAACGAAAAGCACAGAATGCCGGGCTTCAGCCTGTTCCTGACGCGGGTGTTGCTGAACGACTTGTTCAGCATCGGCTTGCTGCGCGTCATGGAGGGCTTCGTGTTCACGATGCTCTACGTCTGCGCCTTGCGTATGGGGCTCAACCCCTTCGTCGGTGCGATCGGCTCACTCGTTCTCGCTGAGGTCAGCCTTATTCTGCTCTGCGTGGGCGTGAAGTTGTCGCTGGTCGGCAATACGTGGGGTATCGATCACAAAACCCCGTTCTGGTCGTGGAAGCACTTCGCGTACTTCTTTGCGCAGGACTGCTTCTTCATCTGGTGCCGTGGCCCGCTCAGTGCCTTCGCTGGCATGATCTTGGCGAACCCAATTCTGAGATGGATGGGGTGTGGCGTCGGTCATCGCACGCTGGTGTCCGAGCCGCTGCAATGCTCGGACTGGAACGCAGTGCACTTCGGTAAGGACTGTGTTATCGATGGCTTCTTGCAGTTGCACAGCTTCGAGAACATGGAGCTGAAGGTGAAGCGCACGCACATTCGCGATGGTGGCACGGTTGCCGTTGGTGCGACTGTTATGGGCGGTGCGGTGATTGAGAAGGACACCACGCTAATGCCGTTGTCGATGGTCTTGAAGGAAATGAACCTCCTTCCGGCCGTCTACGAGGGCAGCCCTGCCGAACCGACAGGGCCCGTCGTGGCCGCGAGCGTGCCAAAAATCGCGCTGCTCAGGCCAGGGCAGGAGCCGCTGGAACTGCCGGCCGCTGGGAACGTCGCGACCGCGCAGATCACCGGATGAGAATGGCTGGAAGTTTGCCATGACGCAGACGGCGAGCGCGTGGGCAAAAAATCACTTTGCTGCCTGCGCGTTAGACTGGACCCCGCAGGCGGCAAGCCGAGCAGCGCATGTTCTCTACGCAACGGTTGTGCTGGGCGAACACGAAATCGCCCAGTGCGCTGCGATCTTGTCGGACGAAGAGCGCTTACGCGCAGATCGCCAGCTAACCGAAGACGGACGGGCCCGCTTTGTGCAGAGGCGGGCCTTTCGGCGATATTGCGCCGCACTGGCAACTGGCGCCGACACCGATTTGTCGCGCATCCGCTTCGATGAGACGGCGACTGGGCAGCCGGTTTACACTGCTGCACCAAACATGACCTTCAGCTTCTCCTCTTGCCAGCTGGGGATGATGGCCGGCTGGTCGGCG
>JBCCOV010000007.1:0-60046 GCA_039039985.1 Pseudomonadota bacterium
CATTTTCGGCTTCACGATATAGACGGAGCCTGACCGGCTGTTCCGATACGGACCGGTGCCCTTCAAGTCGTGCGTCGCAATCAGGGATGTGATCATCCCGTCCAGGATGCCTTCAGGCGCAGGATGACCATCTTTGTCGAGCACCGATTCATCGAGCATGAGATGCCCAACGTTGCGAACCAGCATGACCGACCGGCCAGGGAGTGTCAGCGGGCTGCCATCAAGCGCGGCGTACGCACGGTCCGGCTCAAGCCGCCGCTCAATCGCCTTGTCACCCTTTTGAACGGTCGCCGTCAGATCCCCCTTCACGAGACCGAGCCAGTTGCGGTAGGCCGCGACTTTGTCGTCGGGGTCGACGGCTGCAATCGAGTCTTCCAGGTCCATGATCGTGGTCAGCGCGGACTCGACGACCAGATCGGCGACGCCTGCGGGATCGTCTTTCCCGATTGGATGGCTGCGGTCGATTACGACCTCGACGTGAAGCCCGTTGTTTTTGAGCAAGAGCGCGGAGGGATCGAGGTTGTCGCCGCGATAACCGACTAGCTGATGCGGCGTGGCAAGCTCGGTCTCAGAGCCGTCCTTGCGCGTGATCACAAGACGCTGATGGGCAATCACGTAGCGCGTCACGTCGGTGTGGCTGCCCACTTCAAGCGGCGCCATGCGATCGAGAAAGTCGCGCGCAAACGCAATCACCTTCGCCCCGCGCTCCGGATTGTAGCCGCCGGACCGGCTGGCGCCGCCATCTTCTGAAATTGCATCGGTGCCGTACAGCGCATCGTAGAGAGACCCCCACCGGGCGTTCGCGGCGTTCAGCGCATACCGGGCGTTCATGACGGGCACCACCAGCTGCGGGCCCGCAGTCGAGGCGATTTCGGGGTCGACATTCGCCGTATCGACTGTGAACGGCGCCGGCTCCGGCTGCAGATACCCGATCTCACTGAGGAACGCTTTGTAAGCGGCCATGTCGATGGGCTGACCGCGATGTTCCCGGTGCCATTCATCGATTTTCAATTGCAGTGCATCGCGCCTTTCGAGAAGCGCCTTCGTCTCCGGCGACAGCTCATGAACGATCTTGTCCAGCTCGGTCCAAAATGTGTCGGCCGCAATGCCGGTGCCGGGCAGAACCTCTTGCGCGATGAAATCGTGAAGAACTTGGGCGACCTTGATCTGGCCGACGTCAATGTATGTGCCCATAACAACCTCTAGTTGCGTTTGCTGTCTTGTGGCACGACCGCATGCCGTCACAATGTGTGGCACGGCGGTCGCGGTCGCGGTTAGTCGGAGGAGGTCAGATCGCCGACGGCACCGGCGTCGATCAACGCGTCGACCTCTGATGTGGCATAGCCGAACTCGGCAAGCACCTCGCGTGTGTGCTCACCTAGCCGTGGCGCAGGATCGGTTACGGCACCGGGGCTTCCTGAAAACTTCACCGGCAGCCCGATCGTTTGAATATCCCCGGCAACAGGGTGCGATACAGTGGGAACCATGTCACGCGCCTGTGTTTGCGGATGTGCGTGCATGTCGCGGATCGACAGGACCGGGCCGGCCGGTACGCCGCCGGCATCGAGTGCGACAAGCCAGTCCTCGGTCGAGCGCGCCTTGAAATGCGGAGCAAGTGCCGCGACCAGCTCGTCGAGGTGCGCCATGCGATCTTCATTCGTTTTAAAACGTGCGTCGGCCGCGATTGCCGCATCGCCGAGAACGTCGAGGAATTTGTGCCAGGTGCGCTCGCTTGAGCAGCCGAGATTGATCCACCCGTCTGACGTCTCGAAGGCCTGATACGGTGCGGACAGCGGATGGGCAGAGCCCAGAGGTCCGGGTGATTGGCCGGTCGCAAAGCAAATCGCCGATTGCCAGTAGGTATGGACGATCCCGGCTTCGAACAACGATGTATCGACGTGCTGCCCTTCGCCCGTCTTCAGCTTGTGTGCGTAGGCCGCGGCAACGCCCATTGCGCCGAGGATACCGGCGGTAATGTCGGTTACCGGAGCGCCGACTTTGACGGGCGGCCGGCCTGGTCCTTCGCCCGTGATCGCCATGAGGCCTGACATACCCTGGGCAACAAGATCGAAGCCGCCCTGATTGGCGAACGGGCCGGAGCGGCCGAAGCCCGATATCGTCGCATAGATCAGGCCAGGATTGATCTGGCGAAGACGCTCGTAGCCGACCCCGAGACGCGCAAGGGTGTCGTGGCGATAGTTCTCAAGCAGGACGTCAGCGTCTTCGACCATGCGCTCAAGCACTGCACGGCCTTTGTCTGACTTCAGATTGAGGGCGAAGCCGCGCTTATTCCGATTCATCATCATGAACGACGCGGGCTCACCTGCAATCACGGGCGGCCGCATCCGGCGTGTATCGTCGCCGCCCGGCAACTTTTCGATTTTGATGACGTCGGCGCCCATATCGGCGAGCATCAGCCCGCAAACCGGGCCAGCCATCACATGACTTAAGTCGAGGACCCTCATGCCGTTGAGCGGCCCCGGGCGCGATCGCGCTGTCATCCGGGCATTCTCCCAGGTTTATTGGTTTTGCCGTGTCGATCACGACTTTGATCGTGGGCTGGTCTTATCAAGCGTTCGCTGCGGGTATTGTCAAATCTCCGCCGCTCGGGATGGGCTCGAAAAACGCAGCAACTTGCTCAGCCGAGATGGCCGACAAGTCACCCGACGGCCATTTCGGGCTCTTGTCCTTGTCGACAAGCAGGGCGCGCACGCCTTCCAGGAATTCGCCATGCTGAAACAACCGGGTTGTCAGGCGGTATTCTTCAACGAGCGCCTCAGCGAGAGACGACATTCGCCGCGCTGACCGAATCGCGTGCAGCGTCAGCTTCAAAGACAGTGGAGACTTGGTGCGGAGCAGATCGGCGACCTCAGCCGCCCACGGCACCTCGTGTTCCGACGCCAGGCCGTCCAGAATGGTCTCCACGTCAGGCTCGGCAAACAGGCGATCAACGTCAGTCTGCCGCGTTGCATGCTTTGCGGCTTCCGGCGCGGATGCGTGTTCCGCAATGGCCGCGCTGACAGGGTCGCCGTGAGGCTGCACAAGCTTGTTGACCAGCGTTGGCAGGCTGTCACTCACGACATGTGTGTCGGCAAAACCGACGTAAAGCGCATCACTTGCCCCGAAGGTGACGCCCGTCAGGCTGAGATACTCGCCCATGCGGCCCGGTGCGCGCGATAACAGCCACGTGCCGCCGACGTCCGGTATCAGCCCGATAGTGGTCTCGGGCATCGCGAGGCGTGACCGTTCGGTGACGATGCGGTGCGAACCGTGCGCGGAGAGGCCGATGCCGCCGCCCATAACGATGCCATCCATCAGGGCGACGTAGGGCTTGGGATAGTTGGCTATCATGGTGTTGAGCCGGTATTCATCGGCCCAGAAGCGCGCAGCGAGACCGGGGTCGGTCTCACGTTGATCATACAGCGCCCGAACATCCCCGCCGGCACACAGCGCCCGATCCCCGGCGCCGTCCAGAATGACCAGCTCCACAGACGGCTCGGTCCGCCAAGCATGAAGCGCCGCAGAAATGGATTTAACTTGCTGATAGGTCAGCGCATTTAACGCGTGCGGTCGATCGAGCGTCATACGCCCTGCACGTCCGTCTATGCGAATATGAATGTCTTTGCCCGCGTCCGCGCTCATTTTCATCTCCCGTCGCGATGGTGAATGGCCGATAACGCGGGATCGGACCCGCGCAATCCGAGCGCCCACGAACATCTCGCCATAAACGTTTCTACGGCGCCAGAATTCCGACCAGAGGGAACATCTGAACGCGTACGTCAACTCTCCCGGAGTTTTATGCGGGACGCCGCTTTGACAAGTTGTCGCGAGCGTGCCAGCGTCATGTAATGGCGCAAGCCATGCCAACCACAAAAGCCACCTCATAAAGGTGGTCATGGGCGGCAGCCAAGACATGAAGTGTCTGCGACGTTCCGATCCAAAACCATAACGCCAACCGGACGGCGCAATCACAATCAGGCTGTCGGAGGAAACGACTTGGGAGAAAACTCATATGAAACTCGCCAAAATGGCGTTGTTTGCTGGCGTGGCTGCACTCGTTGCGACCGGCCTGCTGGCATCGGACGCTGATGCCCAAAAGCGCGTTCGCTGGAAGATGCAAAGCGCCTTCGGGTCAACTCTACCGCTGCTTGGTGAAGGCGCAATCCGCTTTACCAAAAACGTTGCGGAAATGACCGACGACCGCTTTCAGATTAAGTTCTTCGAGCCCGGCGCTCTCGTGCCACCACTTGAGTGCTTCGACGCAGCTGCCAAAGGCTCCGTTGATTTGTGCTGGACGACGCCGGGCTACTACACCGGCAAGTATCCTGCTCTCGCGTTCTTCTCTGCCGTGCCGTTCGGGCCGAACCTCGGCGAGTTCATGGCTTGGAAGAAGTTCGGGAACGGCGATAAGTTGATGAATGAGATCTTCGCCAAGCATGGTCTCGTGTTCATTGATGCCTATTGCCACGGCGCTGAGACGTCGGGTTGGTTCAAGAATCAGCTCAAATCCATGGACGAGCTCAAGGGTCTGAAGATGCGCTTCTTCGGCCTTGGCGCGAAGGTCATGCAGAAATTCGGCGTGTCGACACAGCTGCTGGCGGGTGCCGACATCTATCCGGCGCTTGAGCGCGGCGTGATTGATGCAACCGAGTTCTCGATGCCGACAATGGACATCAAGTTTGGCTTCTATCAGATCGCGAAGAACAACTACTTCCCGGGCTGGCACCAGCAGACGTCGTGTGGCGGTCTTCTGCTCGCGAAGTCGCAGATTGATGGTCTTCCAAAGAGCTATAAGAGGATTCTGGAGATCACCGCGTCTGAAGGCATGGCCTACATCTTCGCGGACTCGGAAGCGCGTAACCCGGCCGCGATGCAAGAAATGCAGACCAAGCATGGCGTCAAGGTCCGTCGTTGGTCCGATGCTGAACTCGGCCGGTACGAGCAGGCTTGGCTGGACGTGATCAAGGAAGAGTCGGCGAACGATCCGCTCTTCAAGAAGGTCGCCGACGACTACCTCGCATTCCGGAAGACGTACCGGATCTGGGGTAACGCACAAGCTCTGAAGTCGACATACCTCGACAACTAGCAAGCGACGTGATCGCGGTGGTGCACAGCGTGCCCTACCGCGATTTCGCCAGCCGCGCACACAGCGGTCAGAAAAAGCCAAAGCTCACCAATAATGGGCCGTGCGCGCTCACCGGCATCGCAGCTGTCTCAAATGCGCGCCGCACACGATACAGATTTGCCGGCGGTCACGGGCCAAGCTACCGGCGTACGGGTTGGAACGTTTAGGACTTAGAACGCTCAGGACTTGGAACGCACAAGACATGGACGATGGCGACCGCGCGGTGCGGTCGTTGAAAATGTATCAGAGAAGTAAACGTTGAAATGAGCGTCGAGAGGCGTGTTCGCGAAACCGGTGGCAACAACGCCAAGCGCGATCAAGCGCGATCGAGATCAATGCTGACGCACGCCGCGCGGCGAGACGCTAGGGTTGGAAAGGGACGTCAATGGCGGAGACGCAACGCACACCCGAACGTGTGGGTGGTGGCTGGACCGCAACGGTCATCTCATTGGTCGTTCTCGGCCTGATCGTCGCCGGCGTGACGTACGTCTCGTCTCTTGGCACCGATCAACGCGAGGAACTTCTCTATCTGGCTCAAGACTATCTGCCGATCGTGATGTTCGCCACACTTGCCGTGTTGCTCTTCACGGGCTTTCCCGTCGCCTTCATCCTTGGGGGATTGGCACTTCTCTTCGGGCTCATCGGCTACTTCCTCGACGTCTTCAAACTGATCGAGTTCTTCAACTTCTTACCGCGCATCTGGGGTCAGGCGGCCGAGAACCTCGTGCTTGTGGCAGTCCCCGCGTTCGTGTTCATGGGCGTGATGATGGAGCGCAGCGGCATTGCCAATGACCTGCTCTACTGCGTCCAGGTTCTGTTGAAACGCGTGCCGGGCGCCCTCGCTCTGGCCGTCACGATTATGGGCACGATCCTCGCCGCAATGACGGGTATCATCGGTGCCTCGGTCACGATGATGACGGCGCTTGCGCTGCCAACCATGATCCGGCAAGGCTACAGCCACGGATTGGCTTGCGGCACCATCGCAGCCTCGGGAACACTTGGCATTCTCATCCCGCCAAGCATTATGTTGATCATTATGGCCGACCTGATGTCGGTGTCGGTTGGCAATGTGTTCATGGCGGCGATCACCCCGGGCCTCTTGCTGGCAAGTCTCTACATCCTGTTCATTATTACGATTTCGTCGCTGCGGCCGCAGATTGCGCCGCCGCTGCCGCCGGAAGCGTTGTCTGTCCCGCGCGGCGAGATGGCAGGTCTTCTGTTTCGCAGCTTTTTCCCGCCCGTGTTCCTGATCAGCCTGATCAAGGGCTCGATCCTGTTCGGTTGGGCGACACCAAGTGAAGCCGGCGCCGTCGGTGCGTTCGGTGCGATGTTGCTCGCACTGCTAGCCGGACGGCTTGGCTTCGGCGTTCTGCAGGACGTTTGCCACACCTCGGCGCGGACGGTCGCGATGATCTTCTTCATCATCGTCAGCGCGACGTGTTTTGCTTATGTCTATCGCGCGCTCGGTGGTGACGACATCGTCGAGCACATGATCCAGAGCGCCGGCCTGTCATCGTGGGGCTTCTTGCTGCTGTTGATGGCGATCACGTTCGTGCTCGGCTTCTTCCTCGACTGGATTGAGATCACCCTCATCGTTCTGCCGGTGTTCGCGCCAATGGTTGCCGGGCTCGACTTCGGCGATCACGTGGCCAAGTCGGAAGTGACGATCTGGTTCCTGATCCTGATGGCGATCAACCTCCAGACTTCGTTTTTGACACCGCCCTTCGGCTTCGCCCTGTTCTATTTGAAGGGCATCGCGCCGAAGCAGGTGAAGATCCAGAGCATCTACTACGGGATTATTCCATTCGTGATCTTGCAGCTGTGCGCACTGGTGTTGGTGTTGCGTTACCCCGACATCGCGCTGTCCTTGATGCGGCACACGTACGGAGAATGATGATGCAGGCTCCGACCGCACAATTGATCGCGAGGACTCACGGAGGATTACATGTCAGCGAATTCGGATGAGATCCGCGAGTATCGCCGGGAAGAACGACCATTCGTCTTGCGGGCCAGTTTGTGGCTCCGCGCGTTTGTCGATCAGGTTGGAAAGCTGGCGTCCTGGCTCATTGTCCCGCTTGTCTTGATCACTTGTCTTGATGTTGTCGCCCGCAAGATGATCTGGCGTTCGGCGGACGGCACAGAGGTCTACGGCCTGCAGATTTGGCTGGTGAACAACGTCAGCCAAATGTTCGGTTCAACGTTGCTTCAGGAACTTGAGTGGCACTTGCACACGGGCTTGTTCGCACTGGTTCTTGGCTACGGCTACATCTACAACACGCATGTGCGTGTTGACTTGGTGCGCGAGACGCTGTCGTTCCGCAAGCGCGCCTGGATCGAGTTCATCGGCATCACGATATTCATGCTGCCGTTCTGCTTGATCGCGACCTATTTTGCGATTGTCTACGCCTATGACTCGTGGGCCGTGAATGAGATTTCGGCATCAACCGTCGGCCTGACCCACCGTTGGATCATCAAGAGTGTTCTGGCCTTCGGCTTCATTGTCGCGGCGGTATCCGGATTCGCCGTCTGGCTTCAGATGGTCGTTGCCCTGTTTGGCAATCCAAACCGAAGGTTCGATCTCATGGCCGTCGAATGGCCGGAGCAGTCCGGTCAGACGATCGAAGGTAAGCGCCGGATCGAAATCGACGACGACGTCCCGGCATTCGAAACATCAGATGCAACGGCAAAGGATGATGGGGCGCCGATTGGCTCCGCACAGCGCCAGCCGGCGGAGTAGTGCTTTGCCGGATAACGCGTTAGGGCTGCGGGCGACGGCATAGGCCGCAGCGCCATCAAGCATTCGTGACTCTGTTTCCTGTGCCGTGACGTGTCTACTGGGTTTGAGCGATTGCAGGAGCAGGGTGCGCCACCTTTTGCATGCAGCCGACAACGCGCGACGGAGTGCCTTGGGATGAACCTGGACTGGGACCGTATGTTCCGCCGGTACGTCTATGACGCGGAAACGACGCCCTATGGGACACCCGTGGACCGGTTGACTCGTAGCCAGGCCGACAGCGAGGTGTTCGTTTACACCGTTTTTCTGATCATCCTGTTTGCGACCGTCGGTGTTGCCGGCTTGTCCGGCAAGATGCCGCATGGCGACGTGATCGGCGTCCCCATCTATGCGTTCTTTCTCGTTTGGATGGCGGTCTTGTTTGCGTGGACAAAGTCCGTCAGTTCCGGCGCATTTTGCGCGACCGCGCCGGTCGCCGGAATGCTGTATTGCGCCGTTTATGGCTTCCCGCCCGCATTGGGTATCTTCGATAAAGCGCTGATCATCGCAGTTCTTGCGCTCTTGCTCGTTTACAGCTGGCGCATCGTTCGCATTGCCGCCGGCTACACGTCTATGCCGCCTGGTAAGCCTAGGAAACGTGGCCGCCGCAACCCTTATGAACCCCATGACACCGCCTGAGGCGAAGCGCGCGAAGACCTCCGAGACGGTCAGGGAGGACGGTGGTCTGCGTGCCCTTGGGCCGCTCATCGTTGCCACCTTCCCGATTCATCGGACGGCGTTTGTGGTTGTGAATGTTGCTCTGACCGTCGCGAATGTCGTCACGGGCCCGCCGTGGTGGGGTGTTTGGCCATTGCTGATCACGGGCGCGCTGTTTTGCGTGCATTGGTTGACCGTGGCCTCCATGTGCGCTGACGAGAGATGGGCGGATGCACGTGCCAAGCGCCTGCAGGAACGCAGCTACGACCATGGCCACATCGAGGACATCATCGACCGTCGCGTCGCCGCGTCGTCGCACCAAAGTCAATCGGAGACGCGCCAGGCGAAGAAGAGTTCAGGCTCTACCCACACATCTCGTACCGGTCGCTTAAGCGTGGTCCTCATGGTCGCCGCGGCATTGCTGGTCGGTCCGTCGCGTGACCAGGCGTACGCACACAGCTGGTATCCCTACGAGTGCTGTGATGACGGCGACTGTGCGCCCGTCATCTCGACAGAGCGGTTGTCGTTGGGACAGGCGATCATTGTCGTCAGCAAGTTCGGGCGGGTGGAGGTTCCCGATAGTTTCCCGCGCCGCCCGTCTCAGGACAATCAAATGCACATTTGCATCCTGAGAACGCCGAACGGCCCAATCCCACGATGCTTCTTTGTGCCGGGGCTGTCTTAAAGCTTGTCGCGCCAAATCAGCTTCACGTTTTTCGTTGCGCTGTTCGCACGCTCGCAGGCTCGCGGCTCGAGCGCTGGCCATCCTGCTTGTCTCCGTTCCAGGCCGCGACCGACAGATAATCAGCGCGGTTTAGCCGTCTGGCACCCCAGGCCGCGACCGCGGCCCGGCGCGTTGCGCCGCGCCCGCGCAGGGCCCGGCCGCAAGGCCGGAGCAGCCCGTGAGCGAAGAGTCTTTAGTTTGCGCTGTTCGCACGCTCGCAGGCTCGCGGCTCGAGCGCTGGCCATCCTGCTTGTCTCCGTTCCAGGCCGCGACCGACAGATAATCAGCGCGGTTTAGCCGTCTGGCACCCCAGGCCGCGACCGCGGCCCGCCGCGTTGTGGCGCGCCCGCGCAGGGCCCGGCCGGAGGCCGGAATAGCCCGTGAGCGAAGAGTCATTAACTTGCGCTGTTCGCACGCTCGCCGGCTCGCGCCCTACTTGTTGAATGCGCGCAAAACCATATGCAGTTGTGACATGCAGCGCTCTCCGTGCAGGACCTGCAATGCGCGATCCTTGTCTGGCAACTGTGCGATCAGGCGCAATCGAATGGTGATCATATCGCGCGATGGCGTCATCAGGGCGTAACGCTCGGCCTTCGGCTCAACATCGGCTGGCCACGGCGCGGTTCGCGCGCCAGCGGCAAAGTTGATCACCGTGCGTTTGGCTGACTTGAAATCGACGAGTGTCAGTTTCAACGGACCGGCCGCGCGTTCCCGCGTCAGCGATAAGGGTTGACCACGCGCGACGCAGACATCGCCGGACGCCGAAATCGGGATGTGACGCCAGGAGAATGCCGCTGCAGAGCCTGAATCTGCGGAACCCGGTTGCAGGGGCGGTGCAATGCCGCGGGTGGCGCCGACACTGCTCGTCGTTGTGCCGCCGGTCTGCACATACTTTTTCACGCTGTCCCATAGCGCTGCGTTGCGCGACATGCCCTTTGTGAATGCGCTCGCCTTGCCCTGGAAGGGCCCGGTCACGGTTTTTGTTGCGCCATTCGGGAGCATCAGAACGACGGAGTTGCCGGACGGTACCGAAATCGCATCCGCACTCTTCAGTGTGCGTCCCGCTTTGAGTGACGGTGCGCTCGATTGAAGGACGATCACATCGGCAACTGCGGTGGAGACAGCCGCTGCGGCGCATGTGCAGCTTGCGAGTGCCAAAACAGCGAACGCTCGGCGAAATGGTGCGAACGACAGACGAGGAATCATTGATGGCTCCCATGAAGTTATACGCGAGATCTGGTCCACGTCAGAAAATGCGGAGACGGTGTGCCGCGCATCTGTGACGATCGTTAGTCCAACCGGCGCGAGCGGTCGACTGCCTCCTTCAGGCCGAGATTAGTCGCGCAAATCGATGCACGATGACGCCACCCGTAACGCCCATGACCATGGCGAGAACGCAGGCTTGAAATGGCAAAAACTGGCGGATGGTCGCAAAAAGCACTGTGTCGATAACGGCAACAGCGATGAGCGCAGAGCTTCCGTAGACTGTGACGGCACCTGTGCCGTACCGCAATCCGAAGAACATGCCCAGACAGGCCAGCAGCCCGTAAACTCCCAACAACAATTCTCTCGGCAAGCGCCGGATATCACGGTTGTCCAGGATTTGTGCGACAACTTGTGCCTGTAGGAAAACGCCGTCGTGTTCTTCGTCTTCCCAGTCGGGCAGGGGCGTGGCATGCCGATCCACATCCGGCAGGCTGGACCCCAAAATGATAACCCGTCCTTTGATCAACGGCGCGAGAGCCGCGGCGGCTGGTGCAGGGCCGTCCAGTCCCGGCGGCGCGAGGAGATGGGCGGGCAAGGTGACAAACGTGTCCGATCCGTCCTCTGGCTTCAGCAGCCATGCGATGCGACGTGGTTCTGACAACGGCTCGGCCTTGGGCGCGGCCAGCTGCCCCGAAAAACTTCGTCGAAAGGTGCCGTCATCTGCGGCAGGTGGCGCCAGATATCTGACAATTCGGTCGTCGCCGCGGAGAAGATTGGCATAGCCGGGTCGCGCACCGCTCTTGCGTAGAAAGATGGTCTGATAGTCGCGTTCTTGCTGCAGCAACTCCGACCGCGAGTCGGCGACGGCGAGAACAATCGGTGTCTTCGCCGTACGGATGGCCTCCACAAGTTGTTGATCTTTCTCGGGTTCCGTCGCGCGCAGCATCAGGAAATCGATGCCGATCGCTTTCGCGCCCATGCCGTCCAGCGTCGTTATCAGGCGCGCCAGCAGTTGTCGGTCCGGCGGCAGGCGATAGGGGTACGGTGCGAGCGTCTCTTCCGTGACCGCGACAATGGCGACCTTCTTGTGCTGTGTTGGCTCTCGATCGGCCAAGAATGCCGTGCGCCAGTCGCCGGACCAGTGCTCAACCCACACCAGCAGCGAGTTTTTCGCGCTCCAATCGACGATTGCAAGCGTAGCAGCGATCCAGCCAAGCGCGAGGCACGTGACCGCGAGTCGTTTGAAAATGAGCTTGACCACTTTTCCCCGGTACGCCGTAAAGATCGTCAGAATGCTGACGGGAAGAGCCGCCGCGCGTCACGATAAGGTCACGGCCAGGCAGAGACAATCTCCGATCCGAGCATTTAATGGTATTCCATCTCAAGGCACGGTCGATCGGTCATCACCGACCGATACAGTTTATCCCCCAGCCGCGGCCGGCGACACAACGATCGGATGGGACTTGGCCTAGTAAATCCAAGGAGAGTGGCGCCGGACGGTTACGCTAAGTCTGAAAAGATCTCGCCTCGCAGGCTCTGGCTCGATGTCTCGCGGTACACTATGGTCGCATGCCTTGGCGGGTTGCCGCCCCGGGCGGGGAGACGGGACGGTTCCAGCGAAATCTGAAACGCCCTAATGCTCAAGATCGCGATTGGACAACGAGACGCCAGTATGGACAACGCTTCACTTTACGCCAGATTAGAAACAGCGTTCAGCCGTGCCGCTGGCAGTACCGCCTTTGAGACCTCCTCAGGCGTGCGGATGACCTATGGCGAAGTGCTGAGTGATGTCTCCCGCATGTCGAATGCCCTTCAGGATCTCGGTGTTGAGCCTGGCGATCGGGTGATGGTCCAGGTGCACAAGTCGATTGCGAATGTCGCACTCTATCTGGCAACGCTGAAAATCGGGGCTGTCTTCAATCCGCTCAACACAGCCTACACCGCCGCTGAGTTGGACTATTTCATATCGGACGCCGAGCCGAAGCTGCTCGTAGTCGACCCAGGCCTCGCACCGGAACGCATCGCAATCGCCGAAGCCCGCGGCGTCCCGCATTGCCTCACATTGGCAGCAGACGGCACCGGGAGTTTGCGCGACAAAGTGGAGGCTGCGCCGGCGGATGTCCGGCCAACTGTCGTCCGCGCGGACGACGACCTTGCGGCATTGCTGTACACCTCCGGCACCACCGGACGGTCGAAAGGGGCGATGATCACGCATCGCAATCTGGTGTCCAATGCCGAAACGCTGGTCGAGGTCTGGCAGTTCAAGGGTGGCGATACGCTCTTACACGCGCTCCCGGTTTTCCATGTCCACGGTCTGTTCGTGGCGCTCAATACCGCATTTCTGACCGCCACAAAGATCATATGGCTCGACAAGTTCGACGTTGCCGAGGTGATGGCCCAACTCCCCGCAGCCACGGTCATGATGGGTGTGCCGACATTCTATACGCGCTTGTTGGCCGAGCCGTCGTTCGGGCGGGCTCAGACAATCAATATACGCTTGTTCATTGCGGGATCGGCACCGCTTCTGGCCGAGACGCATGACACCTTCGCGGAAAAAACCGGTCACCGAATCCTCGAACGCTACGGCATGACGGAAGCAGGTATGATCACGTCCAATCCGTACAAGATGTCCGCGCGCATAGCCGGTTCCGTAGGCTACGCGCTGCCAGGCGTATCTGTGCGGATACAGGACCCGGATGGTGTCGCCGTTGCGCCCGGGGACGTGGGCGTTCTTGAGGTTCGCGGCCCGAATGTGTTCAGCGGCTATTGGCGCATGCCGGAAAAGACGGCCGAAGAGTTCCGTGATGACGGTTACTTCATCTCTGGCGACATGGCGACGATCGATGAAGATGGTCGCGTGACAATTGTCGGTCGCGCCAAGGATCTGATCATTACAGGCGGATACAACGTTTATCCGAAGGAAATCGAGCAGGAACTCAACGACCTGGACGGCGTGGCCGAAAGTGCGGTGATCGGGGTGCCGCATTCGGATTTTGGTGAGGCTGTTGTCGCCGTGGTCACACCTGAGGCTGACACAGCCAGCCTCGATACGGACGCCGTCCTGTCCCAACTGGCCGGACGTCTGGCAAAATTCAAACTGCCGAAGCGCATTGTCGTCGCGGAGGACTTGCCGAGAAATGCCATGGGTAAGGTGCAAAAGAACGTGCTGCGCGACACGCTGAAAGACGTGCTGCAGACATAAGATGAGTGCGCGACCAAAATCGAATTGTGCTCTCAAGTTATAAAAATGAAAGCCGTCAGAGATGGACGCGCAGGCTGCGGAACCGGCACCAGAGATTTTGCGTCTTGGTAGTCTTTTTGTCGTCGGGAGACGCCCGCCGAGCATCAACCAAAGACCGTTGGGTCGCATTTTGTGTAGCTGGTGCTGCAGCTTTTTTGCCACGGCTTGAGTCAAACCTACATTGCAACAGCACAGATGTTGTCTGTATGCCCCTTTTTCGCGGCTCGCGGGCAGGCTTGCAACAATGCACCATCGTTCTGGACATTGTGAGATAGTCTCTGCGATACAATAGGGCTTGCACTTCAACATGTTTTTTGAGTGCATCGGGGCGGCGTGTGACGGGGGCCGCGTCGACCAGAGAAAGTCAGGTGTGAAGTGAAATGTCACTTCACGGATTTTTAAATGATCTGTAGGCTGCGAAAGCTTACTCCGTCTGTTAAACATGGTGGTACCTATGGATACCAGCGGATAATGAGTCAGATTACGGATTGAGTGGACGCAAGTGATGGATACGACTTCAGTTTCGAGTATTGGCCCCGGCATGGACCATGGCGCTGACGAGAAGATGGAGCAGGTGCGCGAGCTATTGTTCGGCGCCTTTCAGCGGGATACCGCGACCAAGATAGAGATTTTGGAGTCCCGGATACGCGAGTTGGAATCGCGGATTGAAAATCGGCTCGACGCAATTGACGCCCGCATTGCGGCGCTGGCCGGAGAGGTCGATGCCGCACAGCGTACAGCGTTGGAAGAGATCGCAAGCGGCGTGGAAGAACTCGGCAGCCGTGTACGGAAGATTCGGCCGCCTGAGCATCCGGGCGGATGAGGCGGCGCGGTGCGTCTTGGCGAGGGGGGCACGCGGCGACAATTGTTTTTGCCGGCCGTGTGCATAATTGGCTTTAGTGTTGTGGTGAGGACCGCATTTATCGCGAGATGGTGACGTGAAAGACAATCAAGGCTCTGACATGTCGGACGGTGTCGCCCAGCTGAAAGACATTTTGCTCGATGACGAGCGCGGTCGCATTGAAGAATTAGGCCGTGAGCTCACCGAGGCTGCAAGCCGGCTGGAGACGATCGAAGAGCACTCCGCGGAGGCGGAGCGCAAACGCGTCGAGGCGCACGCGAAACTCGAAGAGGTCTACGAACGCTCGGGAAGTGCGGCCCGCTTCCGAAGCAGTGTTGCGGACGTTCTTGATGAGGCCATCGAGGAAGCGGAGTCGACGCGGCACGACAAGCTGACGCGGGCCATGGCACCGCTGGTCATCGGCACGGTCAAGGCCGAGCTGCGAAACAGCCAGGACGAAATGGTTGACGCTTTGTACCCGCTGACAGGGCGTATGGTCCGGCGGTACGTGACGGCAGCACTGAAAGAACTTGCAGAGAACGTTAACCGACGTCTGGAACGGAATCCCATCTCGCTGCGGTTGCGCAGCATTTTCACCGGCCGCCCGGTCAGCGAGCTGGCAATGGTCGGTGTTGAGAAACTGGACGTCGAGGAAGTCTATCTCATTCGTCGTGGTTCCGGCGAATTGCTGGCCCGTTGGCCTGCTCGTGCCGTGGCATCGAACCATGACGTTCACATGAGCGGCGTGCTCTCGGCCATCAACGACTTTGCAACGCACGCATTCCAGGCCGATGGCGGCGAGGTCCGCAACTTTGCATCCGATGATTTCCTGATCTTCATGCGCGCTTCGCCGCTCTATCTGGTTGCCGCAAAGTGCAAAGGGATTGCGACCGCAACCGCAGAGCGTGTGTTCGACGAAGAGTTTGTGGAGTTCCTGCACGCGCAGTCGCAGCTGCAGAGAACCGACTCCTGGCATGACGACACGGTGCCGGAGACGCGTCACCAGCTCGGTCTCCTCGCCGAGGCAGTCGAATCTCGTGTCGCAGAGGCGCGCCAGGCGTATCGCGCAACGGGCAGCAACCTGGGGGCACTCAAGGTTGCGGCTGTGCTGATTGCGGTTCCGTTGCTCGGGTGGCTGGCCTGGACGTTGTACACCAACCATGAACGCAACACGGTCGACGCAATCGCGCATGCGGTTATCACCGAGACGGCAGAATTGAATGGGTATCCGACCGTGATCGAAACCGGTTATCGCGGTCGAACCATCAAGGTGACCGGTCTGGTGCCATCGGTTGCTGTCCGGGACGGCGTCGTGGAGCGGCTGGGCCGGCGTCTGCCGGCGGATACTGAATTAGACGCCCAGCTCTCACCGCTTCCTGAGATTTCGAGTGTTGAACAACAGATTACAGAGGTTCAGGCGTCATTGGCGCGCCGCTCGGCGTTGGCAAGCCTGTCGCGAGCACGCGATCGGCTTCAAGCGGCATCCAACCAGCTCCAACTGATCCTGAAGGCGTTTGAAAGCGCAGATGAGCCCTCGTTGCTGAGGAGCGTATCGGCCGAAGATCTCGTGGCTGCACTGAAGTCGGCGAACGATGCGAAGGCGCGCATCGATCCGCTCTACGAGGAGCTGACACGCACCAATCTAACCGGGAACGACCTCGCACGCGTGGCAGGCAGAATCCGGGCCAGCAGCCGAAGCATGATCGCTTTGGCGGATCAGATTTCCGCGGCTCTCGGGCGAACGGCTACGGAACGGGACGCGCCACGACCCGCTGCATCAAGCGATGTTGTCGCCGAGGCATCGGCGGTTGCGATACTGGCAGACCGTATTGGCAGTCAGACCGAGACCTTGGCCCAATTGAGCCAGGCCCGTCCCCCAAAGATGGCCGAACCGACGTTGCGCGAACAAATCACGCGCTGGGCCCAAAGCCATGCCGTGTTCTTTTCCGACGGAACCACATTCCGGAATCCGGACCGCGTTGCGCAAGCACTCGATACCCTCGCGCGGCTGATGAAGTCGTCCGACGTGATGATACGTGTTGTCGGCTATACGGATGAGCGTGGCGGCTCCGCGCGCAACATTCCGTTGGGACAGGCGCGCGCCGATAAAGTCGAAGCCGAGCTCTTGGCGCGCGGCGTACGCCAACAGCAAGTCACGTCGATCGGCAGAGCGAGCATCCGCGACTTAAGTGATTTGGACGGGCGTGGGAGTCCGAACCGCCGGGTCGAGTTTGAAGTCGGCTTTGTCGGCGAAGCCAATCCGTCAAGCGATGTCGAGGACCGCCCGACAGACCGATGACCATACGCAAGATCATGCTGCTTGGAGACGTCGGCGTCGGAAAGACGTCCATCGCCAATCGGCTTGTGTTCAATCGCTTTGGAGGAGATTACAAGGCAACAGTCGGTAGCGACATTTATCAATACGAGGTTATCCCCTCTCCAATTGAAGAGCCGTTTCTATTCAATGTTTGGGACACGGACGGGAATTTCGGCGAGGCCTTGTTCCGGTCGGTTTACATTCGCGGATCGAACGCAGCGCTGATCGTGGGTGACGTGAAACGACGGCGCTCGCTCGACACCATGATTGAACTCGCACGGACGTTCGAGACAGAGTTGCCCGGCCGCTACTTGTGCTGTGTGCTCAATAAGATCGACCTCCTGGACGAGGGTGAAGAGCCGAACGTACCGGACGCGTTGGTGACCAGCGGCTTGCCGTACAAGCTGACGAGTGCGGCGTCCGGCGCAAACATTGTTGATGTTTTTCAGGAAGCGGCGGCAGCCATTGTTAGACGTGGTCAATAAAGTTCATGCCGGACGTCTCGCAGGATGAGCGTTGGACCGAATTGCAATCTATGACCGCCGCGTCGGAGCTGTTTGCGGCGCGCGGTGCAGTTGGGTTCATTTGGGCCAATCGCGACTTGGATGTGATTGATGCCGTCGGACCGCTCACGGGTGAGGTCGTGGTCGGAACTGCGCTCACGCTCGCACTGCCCGCGCTTTTCGGCCTTGAGGCCGATATACAAGGCCTTAGCGAGACGCCAGGGGCAACACTCGACGTCCCGAACACATCCTTGCGTGCGATACAAGGCGGCGATGATGCGGGCGAAGCACCGCGCGTCGACATCACGGTTGTTTGGGACGAGCAGAATGAGGTGTTTACGATTCTGCTGGTTCGGGCGCTGAGTTGGCAGCCTTTGCAACGGGAACTCGAGCGTAACGTTCGCGCGCGGCGTCTTGCCGAGTCGATGTTGTTGGAACAGGCTGAAGACATGCGCGAGACGAACGCGACATTGGCGCGTCTCAACCAGGAACTGGGCGAGCTTGTGCATGTGATTTCGCATGATCTCAAAGCACCGATGCGCGCCATGCGCTACTTTGCCGACGATCTTGAGCAGAGCCTTAGGGACCCCGCAACTGGCGAGCCGCGGGCGCATCTCGCGCGGTTGAAGGCACAGTCTCGTCGTATGACCGCGATGCTCACGGATCTTGTTGCGTTCGCAAAGGTCGATCGGAAGTCTGATGCCGTCACGGCGGTTGACACGAATGCATTGATTGAAGAGGTCGTGGCCTCTTTACCACGGCTTGCGTCAACGACCGTGCATGTGTCGGGTGCTTGGCCGCGTATCAAAACACTCACCGTGCCATTCGACCTGGCGTTGAGAAATCTCATTGAGAACGCCATCCGGTATGCCAGAATTGAAGACGGACGTGTGACGGTTGATTGCAAACCCACGCCGGACTGGCTTTCGATTACGGTGAGCGACAATGGCCCTGGAATTCCTCGCGAATATCACGCCGCAGTGTTTCAGCCATTCACGCAACTGGGTAAATCGGATGTGGAGTGTGACCTCAGCGAGGGCACAGGTATGGGATTGGCACTGGTTAAGCGCGCGGCCGAGGGGGTCGGCGGTAAGGTATCTCTGACATCAAATCCGGATCAGACCGCCGGAGCGACATTCAGACTTGCCTGGCCACGGCAAATTGCGGCAGACTTCTGACGGGGCGTAGGCGGATCAATTGTGAAAGATATTCGAGATTGATCGAGACGTGAGTGTGTGGAGGTTCGGCGAAGGGTAAGTAAATGAGTGAGATTAAGCAGGGCAGCGGTAGCCATATCTTGGCGGACCGCCACGCCAGAACGTTAGGTAAAGATTCGCTTCCGCGCATTCAGGACATTCTGATCGTGGAGGACAACAATATTGATTCCGAGCGTTTGCGCGCCACAATTCACTTGCTCTTGGGACGCGCCATCGAGATTCGAGTCGCAAACACTGTGAATTCTGCGATCGATCATGTCTTGAACAAGAAGCCGGACATCGTCTTGCTCGACGATTACCTGAAACCCGCAGACTCTGCGAACGAGACCATTCCGTTCTTGAGACGGGCAGGTTTCAGTGGTCACATCATCGTGATTAGCGGCGAGTTAGACCGTCAGCGGCGTCAGCGGCTGTTCTCCGTCGGTGCGAGCGCTGCACTGCACAAAGACGATGTCGACAGCTCGCATGTCGCAGAGGCGTTAATCAAGGTGTACGCGAAGGGCTGCTGAGTGCGATGCAATGAAAGGCTATGTGACCGCCTTATCGCATCTGATCAGCTGTCGTACTCGCGCGCGTCTTCGATGACCTTGCCGTCGTTGGGTAGACTGCCCATTGCGACGATCTCAACGACGCCTTTGAGTTTCGTGAGATCCTGCAGCGCTGACGCGACCCGATCTGCCAGACCGTCGGCGTTGGTCTCGGCCTCGGCTCTGAGCGTCATCAGATCCTGATCACCGTCGCGACTGACGACCAAGCGAACGCGGCCAAGCTCGGGATGGCGCTTGGCAACATCGGCGACGTGCTCGGGGTGCACAAACATGCCCTTGACCTTGGTCGTCTGGTCGGCGCGTCCCATCCAGCCTTTGATCCGCATGTTTGTCCGCCCGCACGGGCTCTGTCCCGCGAGAACAGCTGACAAGTCGCCTGTGGCGAGGCGGAACATCGGATAGTCACGGTTCAAGGCTGTCACCACAACCTCGCCGACCTCGCCGTTCGGGACGGGGTCACCAGTACCCGGCCGCACGATTTCTACGATCACACCTTCGTCGATGATCATCCCGTCGACGGCGGAACTCTCGTATGCGATCACGCCAACATCGGCCGTTGCGTAAGCTTGCAGCACTTGGATGCCGCGATCCTGATACTCTTGTCTGAGGGACGGAAACAAGGCACCGCCGGACACCAGCGCGCGCCGATACGACGTGATCGGCTGACCGGCTTCGTCGGCCTTGTCGAGCAGGATTTTGAGATAGTCCGGAACACCGACGAACCCTGACGGCTTCAGGTGCGCAATCGCATCGAGCTGTTGCTCGGTGTTGCCCGGTCCTGCCGCCAGAATTGCGCAGCCAAGCGCCCGGGCACCGGCATCCAGAATCCATCCGCCGGGCGTTAGATGGTAGGCGAACGTGTTGTGCACCACATCACCCTTGCGAAACCCGGCCGCGTAGAGTGCGCGTGCGGAGCGCCAGTAGTCGCCGGTGAGGCCTTCGGGCTCGAATATCGGGCCCGGCGATAAGAAGATCCGCCCCATTTCACCGGCCGGCTTGGTCGTGAAACCGCCGAACGGCGGCTCGGCGTTCTGCAGGTCCTTGAGCGCAGACTTGCGCAAGAGCGGAAGCTGCGCGAGTTGTGTGCGGTCGGTCACTGCGACGGGATCAACGTCTGCCAGGTGGCGCGACCACCCGGGCGCCAGCTCCTTCGCGCGGCGAATAACGTCCGGCACCAGATTGAAGATGGCGGTCTCGCGGGCCTCCGGATCGCGCGTTTCGAGCGCGTCGAAGTGGTCGTCGGAAGCAGATGTCATCGGGCGCCTCAGATCAAATCACATGCTTTGGCAGCCATTATAACAGTTCAGCCCGGCTCTTGGAGACATGTCGATGGCACTCTTTCGCGCGCGTCGTAAGCCGGTCACGCTGCTTGCGATCGCAAACGGCGTCTCGGAGGGCCGTCTGGTGGCTTTTGAGCCGCTTCCAATCCGCGATCCGCTTGCTCCCAATGGTTGTCCTTCGGTTGTTGGTGCCACGGCTTGTATGCCACTCACGACAAGGCTGGAGCGTGTGGATGGCCTGCTCTGCATGCAGATCTGAACGCAGAATGCGTTTGCCGATCTCTTTCTGGATGGCGTAGATGCTAAGGAGCTGCTCGACGACGAACGGCTTTGTCCGCCGCGATGACTGCGCCTAAGCCAGCCAGCGCTTTCTGCGCTTATAGCTCTTTACGTTGCGGAAGCTTTTCTTGTCGCCGCCGGCGATGCCCAGGTAGAACTCCTTGACGTCTTCGTTCTGCGCAAGATCGGACGCGGTGCCATCCATCACAACGCGGCCGCTTTCGAGAATATAGCCGTATTGCGCGTAGCGAAGCGCGACGCTGGTGTTCTGCTCTGCAAGCAGCACCGACACGCCTTGCTCCTCGTTGATCTTTTTCGTGATCTCGAAGATCAGCTCCACGAGCTGCGGTGCAAGGCCCATCGACGGTTCGTCCAGCAGGATCATCCGCGGCCGGCTCATCAACGCCCGGCCAATAGCGCACATTTGCTGTTCACCACCGGACGTGTAGCCTGCCAAGCTGCGCCGCCGGTCCTTCAGGCGGGGAAAATAGCTGTAGACCATTTCGAGGTCTGCCTTGATCGCGGCGTTGCCGTCGCGGCGCGTATAGGCACCGGTAAGCAGGTTTTCCTCAACCGTCAGGTGCTCAAAGCAGTGCCGCCCTTCCATCACCTGAATGCAGCCGCGCTTGACCAGTTCATTCGGGCTGAGCTTGTCGATCTGGTCGCCGAAGAAGTGAATCGATCCCTTGGTCACGTCTCCGCGTTCGGCGCGCAGAAGGTTGGAGATCGCCTTGAGGGTCGTCGTCTTGCCGGCGCCATTGGCGCCCAATATCGCGACGATTCCGCCCTTCGGCACTTCGAGAGAGACGCCTTTCAAGACCAGAATAACGTGGTCGTAAATGACCTCGATATTGTTGACCTTGAGGATCGGCTCGGCCGGCGCGGGCGCTGCGGTCTCGGTCTCACGTGGCGTCGTCTCGACTGTCATGCTTTCTACTCGATGCGGATGACACCGCGCTGGATCAAGGATCAAAGAGAGTGCCCCTCCCCGACGTGCGGGAAGAGGCCTAGCGTATTGAAGCCGTGCTTACTTGCACTCTTGCGTCTTCCAGCCCGGCTTGTCCGCGACATAGGCGTCAGCCGCTTTTTCGAGCATCGGGCGAACCACGTCCGTCATCGGCGAGATCCAATCCGACACCTTGTTCCACTTCTTGCCGTCCCACTGCTGGACGAACATGTCATGCGCGCCAGCGTGATCCTTGCAGGTGATCTTGATCGGGTTGGAGAAGCCTTCAAAGCCGAGTTCTTTCAGGCGTTCGGCCGAAAGTTCCAGCGTTTCGAGGCCTTTGCGCATGTCTTCGCCGTTGATGAGCTTCTTGCCCGAGATTTTTTGCGCATTTCGAATCGCCTCGACAACGAGCATCGCGTTGAACACGGAGCGATTGTAGAGGACCTCACCCCAGTTGGCACCTTTGCCCACGCCCTTACCGGCGTCGACAACGTACTTTTTGATGTCTTGCATCACCGGGAAGTCGGTACCCGCGCCGTGGAAGCTCATGGCTTTGTAGCCCTTCGCTGCAGCGCCAGCCGGTACAACGTCACCTTCCGAGCCGGACCACCAAACGCCGATGAACTTCTCCATCGGGAAGCGGATCTTGGCGGCTTCCTTGACTGCGGTCGGGTTCATGGCACCCCAACCCCACATGACCATGTAATCAGGCCGCTCTTTGCGAACCTGCAGCCACTGCGACGCTTGATTCTGCATCTCTTTGACGCCGACCGGCAATTTCACGAGCGTGAAGCCCATCTTCTTTGCCAGGGCTTCGAACAGCGGGATCGGTTCGCGGCCATAGCCGACATCAAGGTAGATGAAGCCGATCTTCTTGCCCTTCAGGTCGCCGCCTTCCTGCTCCTGGATGTACTTGATGACGGCGGATGCCTGGCTCCAATAGGTTGCCGGAGCGTTGAAGACCCAAGGGAACTTTTCACCGACAGCCGCTGCCGACAAGCCGTAGCCCATCGACAAGACCGGAATCTTATCCACGGCAGCTTTCGGGATGAGCTGGAGCGTGATGCCCGTTGAGTATGGGTTATAGATCAGCGCGCCTTTGACCTTTGTCTTCTCGTAGCACTCAACGCCCTTTTGCGCGTTGTAGCCGGTCTCGCATTCTTCAAATGCGATCTTGACGCCATTGACACCGCCATCGCGCTCGTTGATCAGCGTCAGATAATCCGTGAAGCCGTTCGCTTGCGGAATACCAGATCCGGCAAACGCACCGGTGCGATAGCTGGTGACTGGAATGAAGAGTTCCTCAGCCTGGGCGGAGGTCGCGATGCCCGTCGCCAGCATAGCGCCAGCGGCAAATCCAAGGGTTGTCGTCTTCAAATTCATTGGGAATTTTCCCTCCACTTTTCTGTCTTTCGTCAAGAAAGCCACGGTGCGGTCATTGCCGCGGTTGTTGTTGGCGAGCACACCTCCCGATCGTGGAGGATGTATCGCTGGTGCGACCTGCCGCTCAAGGCAGGACAACTAATCCCGTTGCTCAATACGGGAACGGCCACAGCCGGAGCTTTTCACGCGCCAGCTGCCACAGTCTCGCCAGTCCATGCGGCTCGACGATCAGGAAGAAGATGATCAAGCCACCCACGATCATAAAGCGAAGATGCTCGACCGTCGCAGCCTCAACTCCGATGCCGAACCAACTGGGCACGGTATTGATCATGATTGGCAACGCCACGATGAAGGCAGCGCCCAAAAACGATCCGATAATCGAGCCCAGACCGCCGATTATGATCATAAACAGAACTGGGAATGAAGCAGCCAGAATACTGAACACCTCAGGCTCAGCCGAACCCAGCGACAGGAAAATGGTCATCGCGCCGGCCACGCCGCAGAAATAGGACGATATGGCGAATGCCATCAGCTTGGTTGGCAGCATGCGGATGCCGATCAATTCGGCAGCGATATCCATATCGCGGATCGCCATGAGCGAGCGACCAAACTTGCCGCGGGTGAGATTGATCGCGACCATTGTCAACCCGACCACAATACTGAGAACCACCAGATACTGGAACCATGGTGCGCCATACGGTTCCGTAAGCGGCATGCCGAACAACGAACGTTCGACGGCGTCGATCGCACCGGAGTCGTTGTAATTGTAAAGCCAGGCAATCCGCCCGAACGCCCACTCGAGAAAGAACTGCGAGGCCAGCGTGGCAACGGCGAGATAGAAGCCCTTAATGCGCAGGCTCGGCAAACCGAAGATGATGCCGACGGCCGCGGAGAAAAGACCGGACACCAGTATCCAGATGACAATATTCACGTCTGGAAAGATCGTGGTCAGCTTATAGCAGGCATACGCGCCGACACCCATAAAGCCTCCGGTGCCGAGCGAGATCAGTCCCGCATAGCCCGTGAGAAGATTGAGCCCGATTGCGGCCAGCGCGAATATCAGGGTTGGGATGATGATCGTATTGAGCCAGAAGTCGTTGGCAAAGATTGGCACAATAATAAACAACACCAGGAGCAGCGCGATAATTGCCACGCGCTCCTGCCGGATCGGAAGGACGGCAACGTCATCCCGGTAGTTTGTCTTGAACTCACCGACCTCGCGGTACAGCATCTGGCGCGGCCCTCCTTAAATCCGTTCAATGATCTTCTCGCCGAACAGTCCTTGCGGACGGAACAGCAGGAAGACCAACGCCAAGAAGAATGGGAACCAGCTTTCGATTGAACCGCCAACCAACGGTCCCCAGTAGAACTCCGCCCACTTCTCGCTGATGCCGATGATCAAGCCACCGACGATGGCGCCTGGAATGGACGTGAAGCCACCGAGGATCAGCACGGGCAATGCCTTGAGCGCAACGATCTCAAGCGCAAACGATACATCAGACCGCGCACCCCACATGATGCCGGTGACGAGCGCGACGATGCCGGCAGCGAACCAGACGGTCACCCAGATCTGCTGCAGCGTAATACCGACCGACATTGCTGCCTGGTGATCGTCGGCAACGGCGCGCAGCGCGCGGCCGATCTTCGACATGTTGAAGAACAACGCGAGCGACATCACCATCATCGCCGCAATCACGGCGGCGGCGATATCAAGATGCTGAAAGATTACGACACCGCCGAACATGTCGATGGCCGTCGAGCCCGTCGGCAGACCAAGCTCAGACGTAATCATCGTCTTCGGCTCGCCGCCGAACACGCTTTCGCCGAGGCCGATCAAAAACGAGTTCAGGCCGATCGTCGCCATGAACATGATGATGTCCGGCTGGTTCACCAGTGGGCGCAGGACCACACGCTCGACCGACCAAGCCAATGCGAACATGATCGCAATACAGGCAACGACGGACAAAGTGGCCGCGACAGGCACAGGTAAGCTAAACGTGCTGCGGAGTAGGGCGTAAATGCCGACCAGCGACAGCGCGGAAAACACCACCATGATGCCTTGCGCAAAGTTGAAAACACCGGAGGCCTTGAAGATCAAAACAAAGCCGAGTGCGATCAAAGAGTAGAGAATGCCGGAAACGAATCCTTCCCAAATCACCTGGATCAGCAGGTCAGGCGCACCGCGCATTTCGACAAACGGACCTACAAAGACGCTATAAAGAATATCCATCAGCCGGCGTCTCGCATTCTTTCTTCGGCGCGAGCGCGCGCCTGAACCTCATCATCACTCAACGTTTCGCGGTGGGTTGCCAGCCACCAAATGTTGCCGTCGCCATCGACAACTCCGCCGCCGCGATCTCCGTAGAACTGGTCAGCAACCGGCATAAAGCTCTCTGCGCCGCGCTCGCGTGCACGCGCGAAGGCGGCATCGACGTCGTCGACATAGACGTACGTGAATGTCGGGCGCGCATCCGATCGGTCCTTCACGCCGGAGACAAAAACGGTGCTGTCGCCGATCAAGAGTTCCGCATTCCAGATCGACCCATCTTGTCGCAGAATCGGCGCGCGAGGCTGCGTTGCCTGCAAGACGTCCATCGCGAACGCGATAACGCCTGAAGGGTCTGCCGACATAATGAAGGCGCTTGCCGTGGATCGTCCCGGCGCCTGACCGGACCGCGCGTTGCGATCAATCATGCGCGACTCCGAGATACGCATCAATAACGTCTTGGTTCTTCTGAACCTCTTCCGGCGTGCCATCAGCGATCATTTCGCCATGGTCAAGCACCACAACGCGATCGGATAGGTCCATGACGACGCCCATGTCGTGCTCGATGAGCGCGATCGTCGTCCCGAACTGATCATTCACGTCGAGAATGAAGCGGCTCATGTCCTCTTTCTCTTCGAGGTTCATGCCTGCCATCGGTTCGTCAAGCAGCAGCAGCTCAGGCTCCATGGCGAGCGCCCGACCGAGTTCGACGCGCTTCTGCAATCCGTATGGCAGCCGCCCAACTGGCGTGCGACGGATATGCTGGATTTCCAGGAAGTCGATGATGCGCTCAACAGTTCTTCGGTGAGCCATTTCCTCTTCTGCCGCAGGCCCCCACCGGACAATCTGCCAGAATATGCCGCGGTTCATTTTCAGCGTGCGGCCGGACATAATGTTATCCAGCGTCGTCATGCCTTTGAACAGCGCGACGTTCTGAAACGTGCGGGCAATACCCTGTGTCGCGGCAATGTAGGGCCGCATGCGTTTTCGCGCGCGTCCTTTGTATCGGATCGTCCCGACCTGAGGATGGTAGAAGCCGTTGATGACGTTCAGCATCGATGTCTTGCCGGCCCCGTTGGGACCGATGATCGCGCGGATCTCACCTTGCCGGATGTCGAACGATACGTCCCGGATCGCACGCACGCCGCCGAAAGACAGCGAGATGTTTTCGATCGACAGGACAACGTCGCCAACTTTCCGCGCCTCTTCAGGAGCCGCAGGCTGGGACGGAACATCTGCCGTTTTGCCGTTCATGGTCAACGTGTCTGAACCGTCAGCGGTCATTCCGCAGCCTCTCTCACTGGCGCCTGAGCTTGGCCCGCCGCAGGGTGAACCTTCATATCTACGATCCGGACATCGCCCTCGATCGCACCTTTGCGGCCATCTTCGAACGTGACCTCAGTTGAGATCTTGCAGCGCTCGGAACCGTCGTAGAGGGCGGCAAACAATGGCGCGTAACGTTCGGCCACGAATGATCGCCGTACTTTCTGCGTGCGCGTAATCTCCCCGTCGTCCGGATCCAGCTCTTTGTGCAGAATCAAGAAGCGATGGATCTGCGCATTCGCCACGCGCTCTTCGCGTGCGAGCGCACGGTTCACTTCGTCCACATGTTTCGCCAGCATGGCGTACACGTCTGGGTGCGCGGCAAGTTCCTGATAGCTGGCATAGATGATGTTGTTGCGCTCTGCCCAGTTGCCGACGGCCGTCAGGTCGATATTGAGCAGCGCTGTCGCGTACGGACGCCCGTCGCCGATCGCAACGGCTTCCTGGATGTTCGGGAAGAACTTGAGCTTGTTTTCAATATATTTCGGCGGAAACAGGCTGCCGTCCTCAAGCTGTCCGACATCCTTGGCCCGATCGATGATCTTGAGATGCCCGTGCTCGTCGAAAAAGCCCGCGTCGCCGGTTTTGACCATACCGTCTTCGGTCAGCGTTTCCGCTGTCTTGTCCGGCTCCTTGAAGTAGCCGACGAACATGCCGGGCGACTTGAACAAGACCTCGCCCGTCTCGGAGATCTGGACGTCGACATGCGGCGCTGGCGGCCCGACGGTATCGGCGTAGATCTCGCCGTTCGGTTGGCAGGTGACGTACAGAAACGCTTCCGTTTGGCCGTACAACTGCTTCAGGTTCAGACCGAGTGAGCGATAGAAGGCAAACAGGTCCGGCCCGATCGCCTCGCCGGCCGTATACGCCGTTCTAATGCGCGAGAAACCAAGGCGGTTCTTAAGCGGTCCATAGACCAGAACGTTTCCGAGTGCGTAGGCCAAACGACCGTAAAACGGGACTGACTTCTTGTTCAGGATGTTTTCGCCGTAGCGCTTCGCGACGGCCAAGAATGCCTTGAACAATCCGCGTTTGAATGTGCCTGCATCCTCCATGCGGATCATCAGCTGGGTGAGCAAGTTTTCAAATACGCGAGGTGGTGCGAAGTAAAACGTCGGGCCGATTTCGCGCAGGTTTTCCTGTACGGTTTCGCGGCTCTCGGGACAGGCGAGGCAGAAGCCGGCGACCATGGCTTGCGCGTAGTTGAGATAATGATCGCCAACCCAAGCCAACGGAAGATAAGCCAGGGTTTCGTCAAACTCATTCAGCCCGTCGAAGACAACCGTATCGTAGGCAGCGTTCACGGTACCGGCGGCTGTGAGCAGGACCCCTTTCGAGCGCCCGGTCGTGCCGGACGTGTACAACGTGACGCTGATATCGTCGCCGTGCCCCTGCTCGATTTCGCCGCGCCACCACGCGTCGTCGCGCGCTGATTTCCGACCAATGTCCTGAACATCGGCGAACGACTTCAAGTGCCCGTGATCGTACTTCTGAAGACCGCGATCCTCATCGTAAATCACGTCGTGCAGATTCGGGATCTGGTCTTGCAGCGACAGAAGCTTGTCGACCTGCTCTTGATCCTGAACGACTGCCATCGCGACTTCAGCGTGGTCGAGGACGTAGGCCATTTCTTCCGCGACCGCGTCTTCGTAGACGGGGACGGGAACGGCACCGAGACTTTGTGCCGCAGCAAATGCCCAATATAATCTCGGCCGATTGCTGCCGATGATCGCAATACGCTGTCCGCGCTTAAGACCCAGCTCCGCCAGACCGAGCGCAAAGTCGCGCACGTCTGCACACGTCTCGGACCAAGTCCACGTCTGCCAGATTCCAAGCTCTTTGAGACGATATGCGGGTCGATTTCCGAATGCACTTGCATTGCGCAATAGCAACTTTGGAATCGTATCTATACGCGCAAGGCCTGCGCGTGACGCGTCAGCGTCCGCCACGTTCGCGTACTCCCTCCCATCGCCGTTTACCGGCTGTATTGAAGCGCTTGAGCGGCTATGTAAACGGGCACCCGCGACGAAAGCAAGACTGCCGCCTGCCGGCACCGCAAAATACGTGAACGCAAAGTGTTTGCCGTTCAATGACAATTATACAAGAGGATCAGCCCATGCCCGAAGCTCTATATCACGTCATCGGCGGTAAGCGCGTTGCCGGCGAAAGCGGCCAATTCGGCGACGTCTTCTGGCCGATGACCGGCGAGGTCGCGGCCCGTGTTCCATTGGCTTCTGCCGCTGAAGTTCGCGCTGCGGTAGAGAATGCAAAGGAAGCACAACCGGCTTGGGCCGCTGTCAACCCGCAACGCCGCGCCCGCATTATGATGAAGTTCATCGACCTCGTTGCCCAGCATAACGATGAGCTTGCTGAGGTTCTGGCGAAAGAGCATGGCAAGACGATTCCCGACGCGAAGGGCGACATTCAGCGCGGGGTCGAGGTGTGTGAGTTTGCGCTCGGGATCCCGCATTTGATGAAGGGCGAATTCACAGAAGGCGCGGGCCCGGGAATCGATATTTATGCGATCCGGCAGCCGCTCGGTGTCGTCGCCGGCATTACGCCGTTCAATTTTCCGGCAATGATCCCGATGTGGAAGTTTGCGCCGGCCATCGCATGCGGCAACGCCTTTATCCTGAAGCCGTCCGAGCGTGATCCGTCCGTGCCCCTGATGCTGGCCGAGCTGATGCTGGAGGCCGGCCTCCCACCTGGCATTCTGAACGTGATCAACGGCGACAAGGTTGCGGTTGACACATTGTTGGACGACCCGGACATCAAGGCGATCGGATTTGTTGGATCCACGCCGATTGCCGAGTACGTTTACACGCGTGGCTGCGCGGCCGGGAAACGCGTTCAGTGTTTCGGTGGTGCCAAGAACCATATGATCGTAATGCCGGATGCCGACATGGATCAGGCTGTGGATGCGCTGATTGGCGCGGGCTACGGATCGGCGGGTGAGCGATGCATGGCCGTCTCCGTCGCGGTTCCGGTTGGCGAGGAGACGGCGGATCGCCTTGTCGAAAAGCTGATCCCGCGCGTCGAAGGCCTCAAAATCGGACCGTCGATTGATGTCAACGCGGACTTTGGCCCGCTCGTTACGGCCGCACACTTGCAGAAGGTCAAAGACTATGTGGCGCTCGGCATCGAGGAAGGCGCAAGCCTGAAGGTTGATGGCCGGGATTTCAAAATGCAGGGGTACGAGGACGGCTTCTATATGGGCGGCTGCCTGTTCGACGACGTCAAGCCGGACATGCGCATTTACAAGGAAGAGATCTTCGGCCCGGTGCTCTCGGTTGTGCGCGCCAAAACCTACGAAGACGGCTTGGCACTTGCGACAGACCATGAGTACGGCAACGGCGTCGCCATCTTTACGCGAGATGGCGATGCGGCGCGCGACTTCGCCTCGCGCGTTGAAGTCGGCATGGTTGGCGTGAATGTGCCGATCCCCGTGCCCTTGGCGTACTATACGTTCGGTGGCTGGAAGCGGTCCGTTTTCGGCGATTTGAACCAGCACGGGCCGGACTCGATCCGCTTCTACACCAAAACCAAAACCGTAACCCAGCGGTGGCCGAGTGGGATCAAGGACGGTGCGGAGTTCTCGATCCCGACGATGAAGTGACCTTGGGCGGAGGCTCTTTGACGGGGCGAGGCGAAGCGATTCCGCCCATGGCGGAAATCGTCTAAGGCCAACTGCAATCACCCACTCTAGTTATCCCGGGCCCGCGTGCCCGGGATCCACGCCTGGCCGGACTCGGACACATGTTGCTCTCCAGTCCCTCACAGCCCCACGCGGTCTGACGGCGCGCGTGACATAAGCTCGAACCGCCAGATCAGCGACGCTGCGTAGCACGCGAGCGCAATCAGCAGCCCAATCCATATGCCGCGCACGCCAAAGTCGAGCGTATAGGTCAGATACCAGCTGGCCGGAAAGCCGATACCCCAAAAACTGAAGGCTGCAAGAAGCATCGGGACAGCGGTATCGTTAAAGCCGCGCAACGCGCCCGCCGCGACGGTCTGCAGTCCATCGACGATGAAAAACGCGGCCGCGAAGATCATCAGGGCTGACGCAAGCTGGAATGTTGCGCGGTTGGCCTCCGTTTCGGCCCCGAGGAAGAACATGGGAACGATCGAGGATGCCGCAATTGTCGCGATCATCGTTGCGACGGTAACGATCACGCCGAGACCTAGCGCCACGAAACCGGCACGTCGCGCCGACGCCGGATTGCCCGCACCGAACGCCAAGCCGACGCGCACCGACGCCGCCATGCCGATGCCGAGCGGAATCATGAAGGCAATTGCCGCGAACTGCAGTGCGATCTGATGTGCCGCCAGTTGCGGCACGCCAAAGCCGCCGGCCATGAGGTTCGACGCCGTAAATAGCCCGTGCTCAAGCGACATGGCAGCCGCGATCGGAAGGCCGACAATCATCAGTTTGGCAAAGTGCGCCCAATCCGGGCGCCAGAACCGCACCAGCGGTTCGTACCGTGCATAGGTGTGCCACCGCGTCACGACCCACAGCGCAGCAAGACAGGTGCCCGTATTGACAATCGTTGTGGCCAAGCCTGCACCAACCAGACCAAGTGCCGGAATGCCGAAACCGCCAAAGATGAGAACGTAGGCAAGCGCCAAGTTCAGCGGTATCGCGGCAACGGTAATCCACAGTGTCGGCTGCGCGGACCCGACGGCGCTGATGTAGCCCCGCATCGCCAGGAACACCCAGCCCGGAACAACGGCCCAGATCAGACTGGAGAGATAAACCGCTGCGTCCTTGGCGACGGCCGGAACCTGCCCAAGTGCAACAAGCATGGGTTCGCTATAAATCTGCACCAACGCAATTGTCGGCACGGCAAGCGCCAGCGCGGCATGAATACCGACACGCAGGCTACGGCGCACCAGGCGATCATCACCAGCCCCTACGGCCTGGGCCGTCAGTGGTGCAACGGCCGATACCAGACCCATTCCGAGCAGGAACGTGGCAAACAATACGGTGTGGGCCAGTGCGCCGGCGGCCAGATAGGTGTCGCCCAGGCGACCGATCAGGGCAAGGTCGGTCGTGAACATGGCGATCTGGCCAAGCTGTGTCAGCGCCAAGGGAACGGCGAGCTTAAGCGTCTCGACGACTTCGGTCAGAATCGGGCGACGATCTGTAGCCCCGGCGCTTTGCAATGTGCGCAACGTCCGTAACATCGGAACTGCCTTGTCAACGTGGCAGCGCGTCCCAACGCGCTGGCGTGTTCTGCGATCGTGCAACAGCGCGGCCATGTCTTGACAGCGGGCCTGATCGCCCGCTCTCCTTCCGGCCAATGCGCAGAGTGCGTTGCCGCCTCAAGCGGTATCGCTTCGTCGTCCCACTTGCCTGCGCGGCCACGCAAACTGTCATCCCATTCGGTGGCCGAGCGGGAAACGTGGGATAGGTCTCGCGAAACCTGAACCGCCCTAGCACGGAGTGCCGCCATGACCGCTGTTCCCGCCGGAACCGAAACTTGGACCTATGTCGACGGTGACTGGCACGAAGGCAACGTCGCTGTTGCGGGCCCGTTAACCCACGCCTTCTGGTGTGGATCATCGGTGTTCGACGGCGCTCGATCGTTCGAGGGCGTTTCGCCCGATCTCGATCAACACTGCGCCCGTGTCAATAGATCAGCGCGCAATCTCGGTCTTTCACCAATGGTTGGTGACGAAGAGATCGCCGGGCTTGTCGGCGACGGTTTGAAGAAGTTCGAGAGTAAGGACGCCATCTACATCCGACCAATGTACTGGGCTGACAGCGGCGCCTACATGGGTGTGCCTCCGAACCCGGAGACAACGCGGTTCCTGATCTGCCTCTATGTGTCACCTATGATCCCGCCATCCGGGTTTTCGCTCGGGCTCGCATCGTTCCGGCGTCCGACGCTCGAATGCATGCCGACGAACGCAAAATCCGGTTGCCTGTATCCCAACAATGCACGCGCCATCATGGAGGTCAGGGCCCGCGGTTTCGACAATGCTCTGGTGCGCGACATGCTCGGCAACGTCGCTGAGACCGGAACGTCAAACATCTTTCTGGTGAAAGATGGTGTGGTGCGGACACCCGCCGCAAATGGGTGCTTCCTTGCAGGTATTACCCGGGCGCGGATCGTCGGACTGCTGCGAGGTGCCGGCGTTCCTGTCGAGGAAACGCAGTTGAGCGTTGACGATTTCCATGCGGCAGACGAGATCTTCTCAACCGGCAATCATTCCAAAGTTGTACCTGTTGTAAACTTTGAGGGCCGCGATCTTCAGGCTGGTCCCATCGCGCGTAAGGCGAGGGAATTGTATTGGGACTGGGCGCATTCCGTTTGAGATGCGGTCGTCCCTGGCGCAGAACGACAATCGAGAGGTAACAGCATGTCCGACATCCGCCTCCACTGCTTCTGCCAGTCTGGTAATGCTTACAAGGTCGCGCTCTTTCTGCAGTGCGCCGGGATCAGCTGGGAACCGGTCTTCGTCGACTTCATGAGCGCTGGCGTCACGCGTGATCCCGATTGGCGCAGCGCAAACAACGAACTTGGTGAAGTTCCCGTCCTGGAGATCGATGGCAAGTCGCTATCGCAATCCGGTGCGATCTTGATGTACCTGTCTGAGAAGACTGGAAAATTCGCGACCGACGGGCTGGATCAACGTACCGAAGCGCTGCGTTGGATCCTGTTTGATAATCACAAATTCACGAGTTACTTCGCGACCCACCGGTTCATGCGGTCGTTCTCGCCAAAGCCGCAAAGCGCCGATGTTCTCGCATTCCTGAAGGGGCGAGCGGAGAGCGCATTATCGATCGTGGACGGTCATTTGCAGAGCCGGCGGTTCATGCTTGGAGACATGCCCACGATCGCGGACTTCTCCCTTGTAGGTTATATGTTCTATCCAACCGAAGAGACCGGAATTGATCTGGCAGCGTCATATCCCAACATTCACGCGTGGACCGATCGCGTGAAAGGGCTTCCGGGTTGGGTCGGCCCTTATGATCTGATGCCGGGCGACCGGATCGCGCCGCGTCAGTGATCTCGGCGCATACAACTTCAGGGCGCGCGGACTCGCCCGTCCGTCTTGCAATCGGCGGCTTGCTTGCCATGGCGGCTGCTGTCGGCATTGGCCGGTTCATTTACACGCCGATCCTGCCGCCAATGACGGCAGAGCTCGGTCTATCGCAGGGCGATGCCGGTCTGATCGCATCGGCGAATTTTGTCGGTTATCTCGTTGGGGCTATGGCGGCCGCGGCCCGTCGCCTGCCCGGTGAACCGCGGACCTGGCTGATTGCGAATCTCGTCATCAGTGCCGTTACGACTGTGATGATGGCGTTTGCCGATACGCTCAGCGCGTTTCTTGTTTTGCGCTTTGTTGGCGGTGTTGCCAGCGCATTTGTGCTCGTGCTGTCGTCGGCGTTGGTCCTCGAGCGCTTGGCAGCGGCCAGTCGTGGCAGCCTGTCTGCGGTCCATTTTGCTGGCGTTGGAAGCGGGATTGCTGTCTCTGCAGTTGTCGCCTGGGCGGTCGGTGAGGCCGGACTCGGTTGGCGTTGGATCTGGAGTATGGGTGGCTTATTGGCGTTGGTCGCGTCTGCAATCGTTTGGTGGTTTGTGCCACCGGCCGATCCGCAACTGACTACCGAGACACCGCCGTCGGCAGGCTCAGCCCGGCAATCGAGCAGGCTTGGACGCTTGACGCTCTCCTACGGTCTGTTCGGCTTCGGCTACATTATAACGGCGACGTTCATCGTCGCGATCGTGCGCGCGTCCCCCGCGACGGTCGAGATCGAGCCGCTGGTTTGGCTAGCGGTTGGTCTGGCCGGCGCCCCCTCAATTGTCGTGTGGGCGGCCGTCGCGAAACGCACAGGAACCTTGTCAGCCTACGCGATCGCATGCCTGGTTTTGGCCGTCGGCGTAGCCGTCAGCGTCCTCAGCACGACGCCAGCCGCAATACTGGTCGCCGCGGTGCTTGTCGGCGGGACCTTCATGGGCATCACCGCGCTCGGGCTGATCGTAGCCCGTGCGATGGCAGGTGCAGCCGCGCGCCGCGCCGTTGCGACTTTGACGGCTGCGTTCGGCTTCGGCCAGATTGTCGGACCATTGGTTGCAGGCTACGGCTATGACTTGACTGGCAGCTTCGTCACCCCGTCTCTGATTGCCGTTGTCGCCCTGGTCATGTCTGCCGGGCTGGCCATGACCATTACGGACAGGCCGACATCGACGGCGTAAGACGATATGCTGTGAACGCGGGTCCAGGCGTCAGCACCGAAACAGATCAAGACGCGATTGCGGGAGAGGTCATCGATGCACTTCGCAATGACAGAGGAACAGAGTGCAATCCAGGACATGGCACTCGCGTTCGCCAAGGAACGCCTCGCGCCACACGCTGAAGCTTGGGATCAGGCGAGCGAATTTCCAACCGATGTCATCCGAGAGACCGCGCCACTAGGGATCAGCGCGATCTATGTCGATACGGACCACGGTGGTTCCGGCCTGTCGCGTCTCGACGGAGCGCTCATCTTCGAGGCGCTGGCCTACGGCTGTCCGACGATTTCGGCCTACCTGTCGATCCACAACATGGTGGCCTGGATGGTGTCGGAGTTCGCAGACGATCGCCAACGCGCCGACTGGATGGACAAGCTGACTTCGATGGAGTGGCTCGCCAGCTATTGCCTGACAGAGCCCGGATGCGGATCGGACGCAGCTGCCCTCAAGACGCGCGCCGAGCGACACGGCGACGCCTATGTTCTCAACGGCACCAAACAGTTCATTTCCGGCGCTGGGGAGAGTGAGTTCTATCTGGTCTTTGCCAGAACCGGTGGAGACGGCCCCCGAGGGATATCGGCCTTCGCGATCAACAAGGACACGCCTGGGCTGTCATTTGGGGCAAACGAAAAGAAGATGGGCTGGAACGCGCAGCCAACGCGTCAGGTCATCATGGACAATGCTGCGGTTCCCGTCGCCAATCTCATTGGCGCCGAGGGCGACGGCTTCAAGTTCGCCATGAAGGGGCTCGACGGTGGTCGGATCAACATTGCCGCATGCTCGACCGGGGCAGCCTGGGCGGCGCTTGATAAGGCGCGCGATTATGCCAGCGAGCGAAAGGCATTTGGCCAGGAGATCGGGGAATTTCAGGCCGTGCAATTCAAGATCGCGGATATGGCGACCGAACTCGAAGCCGCGAAACTGATGATCTATCGCGCTGCCGATGCGCTGGATCGCGCGGACCCGCGGGCGACAACGTACTCGGCGATGGCAAAACGCTATGCGACGGATCTCGGATCCCAGATCGCAGACCAAGCCCTACAGATCCATGGTGGATACGGATATCTCAAGGACTACGGCGTCGAGAAGATTGTGCGCGATTTGCGCGTTCATCAGATTTTGGAAGGGACGAACGAAATCATGCGCGTGGTCATTTCGCGCGGCGTCACAGGCGGCAACAGAACGCCGTAGCCCGTCTCGTCGGAGGGGAGAGGCACGCCCGCAGAACTAAAAACTCCGCGGGCGTCATGCATTCCTAAATAGCGACCCGATGCGACGCCTGGATCGCCAGGTCGTCGCGGATCACGTCGAGAGGCTGGCGCATATCGTACACCGGGGCGATCGCGCTTCGCATGTGCGACGAGACCGTTTCACGGCCGCCGTTCAATCCGACAATTGGGGCGAACGCTGCAAGCATCGGCGACTCGTCGCCGTAGAGTGCCGCGTAATCCGCGAAGTTGTCGAAGTGGCGACGCACATGCCCACCTTGCAGCGTCTCGGCCGGTAAGCCGTTCGCAAGCACCGCGGTGTGCATGTCGAGCTCGATGTGGAAATAGGCGATCTCGTCGCCCGGCATGTCCTTTGCTCTAGCGATACTTACGCCGTTTTCCAGGTGCCGGACAGGAATCAGCAAGCCATCGATAAACAGACGATGGTCGCCTGAAACGTACAGATCCGCTTCCGGAGCGTGGCCGTCGATTGCGCCGCGTTTCACGACGAAGGGCAGGGTATCAATGTCCCACGATCCATCGTCTTGGCGCTGAAACGCCATACGGCCAACCCACTTGATGCGCTGAACCGTGCCATCGGCAAGGCATATCTCGTCGCCAACATTGAGGTGCTCGACGACCTGATTGCCGGTCGGCGTCCGGAGGTGCGTCCCGGCGACGAAACACGTTGGGTTGTTGCCGCGCCTGCGGCGCCACCGCCGTCTCCTGCGCCGTCTACTGGCCTCTGCGCTCGTAGATCCAATGACATTCGCCGCAACAGCTACGCCCAATGCGGCAGAGCCAAGCAAAAAACTACGTCTTGCATGCGCGATCGTGGTCTTCCGAGAACGGTCAGTATTCTCAACCAAATCCGAGGACTTATTCTGCATCTAAACTACCCAATCACCGCAAGTAACAGATCGCCGCGCAAGCATCACGAATGCGCAAACGCCAAGCCGCTGTCGAGCTACAGCACACTGGTAAAACCTCTAGCAGTTTTAGCGTTAATGTGTTGAACGAGCAATGCTTAACAATTCCCTATGGTTAGCGGCGCAAATGCACGTGGCGTAGCGGACACGCGGCGACTTAAGTACGCTGAAAACTTGCACTTTTCAGTCAAATTTGGCCGTTGCGGACGGTCTGTGTCTTGCCTGAGCGAAGAGCTTGATACCCGCGCGACCGTGTGTTCAGGCCACGATTGGACGGTCAAACGTTCGCGCCCGCGTTATCACGCATTTGAAGAAAGGCCTCGCATAAGCTTCGCGCGCGATCCCAATTCAACAGCAGATTCGGAAACCGGAGCGGATCGCATGGTCGCTTGTGAAATCGAGTGGAACAATCTGACGATCGCCCGATGGGACGAACTCTTTGCGAACGTTCGCCGATCAACCTTGCTGCAGCACTTCCCGTATGCGCAAGCAACGCGTGCAACGCAGCAGATTGGTGCACGCCATGGTTTAATTCACATCGATGGCCAGCCGGCCGGTCTCGTGCAACTCGGCGAAGTCGGCATACTGGGAAATGCGATCCATGCTATTACGCTCGATCGCGGTCCGTTGTGGCTTGACGGCTGGTCCCGACAGGCGTGCACCGAGGCATTCTTCACGGAGTTTGCCCGCCAATTCCCGCGCCGCTTCGGGCGCAAAATGCGGATCATGCCGGAGCTTGCTCATGATCGTTCCAGTTCGCGCCTGCTTGAAGACTGCGGCCTCAAGCGCAACGCGAACTTTCACGGCTATCAAACGATTTGGCTTGATCTGACGCGTGACGAAGATCGGCTGCGCGCAAAGCTGAACGGCAAATGGCGCAATATTCTCTCGAAGGCCGAACGCTCAGGCCTCGTGGTCGAACGTGACGTCGAACTCGACACCGCCTCAAGCTTTTTGGCGGAGTACGAGGCAGACCAGTTGCGCAAGAACTTCAAGGGCACATCGCAGGGCTTTCTGCTGTCTCTGATGAAGTATATGGGCGTACGTCGCGAGGTCATGATCCTCAACGCCAAGCGCGACGACGAGATCGTTGCGGCCATTCTCGTGCTGGTTCACGGACGGTCAGCGACCTATCAAGTCGGGTGGACGACCGATCAGGGGCGCAAGTTCGGCGCGCATCATCGCCTGCTGTGGGAAGCTGTCGTAACCCTCAAGCACGAAGGGGTCACCGACTTTGATCTGGGCGGCGTCAATGACGAAGGCGCCGCCGGCGTGAAGAAGTTCAAACTCGGGCTCGGTGGCCAGATGGTGGACCTTGTCGGGATGTATTCCTAGTGCGATCGAGCAGTGACCCTGCATAGCCGCATGCGGCTGCCCAATGTCGCGGCCGGGCGTCAGCTTGCGGCCTTGGACGTCCTGCACTCCAGTCAGACGTCCCAAGTTTGATATGTCTTGCGCATATAAGCCAGGTCATCGCGCACGATCTCTTCCAACACCGCCATGTCCACGTCTGAGAGCTTGTTGATGTACAAACAGCTCTTGCCGATCTTGTGTTTGCCGAGCTCGGCGAGTTTGTCGGGCATATCGCGATAGCCCGCCATGACGTACATCGTCAGCGCAGACTTGCGCGGACTGAACCCGGTGAGAAAGAACTCGCCTTCGCGACCGCTATCATACTTGTAGGCATACCGCCCGTAGCCGATCAACGATTCGCCCCACAAGTGCGGCTCCAACTCGGTGACACGATTGAAGAAGTCCAGCAGCACCAAACCGTCTTCTCGCCGCCGGGCGGGCTCGACCGTCTCGATGAATTTGCGTGGAGATGCTTTCGTCTGCCGTGTCTTGTTTTGATTGCCTGGCATGTTTCTGTTCCCGGTCCTTAGGTCATACAAGCCAACGGCTTAAACGAGAAACGCGACCGCACTATCGTGAAACGACGCATATCAGCTCTGGCCCTGGAGCCGTCGGATCAGGTGACTTCCTCTGGCGTTTGACCGGCTTGTCGCGTCTTCGCGGCGCTGATTGCGGCAGCACCAGCAGCGGCTGACGCGCTTGGCGGCGGACCAACAGCATCGTCGTGTTCGGCATCCGGCCCGCCGGTTCCAACCGGGTCGACTGCAACCTTTACCTCTGGCCGCGAGAACTGAATACCGTTTTCCGCAAACGCCTTTTGAACAGCAGCGTAAGCGTGGCGGCGGATAACAAACTGCCGACCCGGCTTGCTCATGAATTTCATGCGCAGGATCAAACCATAATCGTCAACGTCGATAACCCCTTGAGACTTGAGCGGCTGCAGGAAGCCATCAGCGATATCCTCTACTTCAAGCAGCTGTTGGCCGACCTTCTTCAGGAGTTTTCTGACTTTCTCGATGTCGGTGTTGAATGGCACGCGGAACTGCAGCTTCATAATCACCCAGTCGCGGCTGTAGTTGGTCACGGTGGAGATTTCACCGAATGGGATCGTATTCAAGGCGCCGCGGTGGTGGCGGAGCTGAAGAGATCGTATCGAGATCTTCTCAACGGATCCTTTGACCTTGCCCAGATCGATGTACTCTCCAAGGCGAAACGCATCGTCGATCAGGAAGAATGCGCCGGAGACGATGTCACGAACCAGCGTCTGCGATCCGAATCCGATCGCAAGCCCCACCACGCCTGCGCCCGCCAGGACTGGGCCGATCGACACGCCAAACGCGGAGAGTACGAGCATGAAGGCGATGATAGCGATTGTCGCTTGGCCGGTGCGCTTGAACAGTGGCAGCAGCGTCGCCATGCGCGACAGGCCAGTGCCGCCGATTTCCATCTCGGTAATGTCGAGTTGATCGCCGGCGTTCGCCTTCTCTTCGGCAATCCGTCGGTCAATCCAGATCGTAAGCGCCTGCCATGCAGCGTACGACAACAAGGTGACCACGCCGGCCTCAAACAGGGCCTTCGCAATCGCGGCGCCAATGCCGACACTGCCGGCGGCACCCGTTACATTCACGCGCCACACAATCAAGAGGATGGCCAAGACCGCAACAGCAGCGAGCAAGCGCACGGCGCGCGCAACCGCAGGCGTTACCGGGTCTCCATCGGATTGGCACCGCTGCACCTCACGCTCCAGCGCGGCATCAAGGCTTGGCCACAGCAATCCGATTGCGACAGTGATCAAGCCTGCGCCAAACAACGGGTTCATCCCAAGCAAGCCAGACGTGACAACGCTGATCCACAGCAGGGTCGTGCCAATTGCGAGAAGCCAGGGGTAGGCCGGAGCCAAGCGCGATCGGACGCTTCTCGATGCGCCTTGTGATGCCGGACTCAACAGCAAGTCGGTCGATAGCGCGGCGCGATTGAGAATGAAGCTTGCGGCGAGGCCCGTCGTCAGAACTGAGCCGACAATCATGAGCAGCAGGAAGTGAACGTCGCCGTGCACACCGAGTGTCGCGAACAGCGCGCACGTGAAAAAGCCAAACGCGCCGAGTGTGACGGCGAACGAGAAGCTGATCATGATCGCGCGCGCTTCGCTGGTCGAAACGTTCGGAATGCGGCGTTCTGGGCGGCCAACCGCGAAGTAGGATGACAACAGCCCTGTCACAAACCGAATGACAACGATCGCAGCCAGATAGAATGCAAACGTAACGCGATCCCGTTGATCGGGGCCGGCGACAACCAAGTAGGTAACGGTTGCAATCGCGGTAAAAACGAACAGGTCGCGGCCGCGGCCTCCGAGCGTTTGTGCAAAAGCGCCCAGTTTGCGCGACAAACTCATGTCTGCATGGCTGTCATCTCTCTGGGGCACGGCAAAGCTGCGGCGTGTCAGCGCCTCGGCAATCACGCCCGCCGCAATCGAGAAGCCGAACAGCATCACAAACGTCAGAAATCCGCCGTTGGCGCGATCTTTAGTGAGGGCATCCCAGGCACTTGCAAAGGCTGATGGCAGTTCTGTGTGTGTGGCGAGAATGGTCCCGAGACGTGTCCGGGCTTTCTCCAGCGCCGCCTGAAGCGCAAAGGCGGTATGCGCCGGGTTGAAGGTGCCGCCAGTGTTCTGCTCGGGCCCGGCGAGACGCTTCAAAACAAGTGCGCGCAATTCGGCATCAGAGATCTTTGCCAGCTCACGCTCGGTAACCGGTATCCGCTCACTGTTTGCTGTTTGAGCGTTGGCATCGTGGGATGCATGTCCGGTTGCAAACAACAACAGCACGGATAGACCAAGTGCGCAGAGAACGCGGGATGCCACTTGGTTCACTAAAGTCATTCGGTCACCTCAGCCTGCACGTTGGCCGCATGGATTGCAGGGCGTCGCAAGCCATGAGAGCGAAACTACAGCACAAAGAACGTAAATCGTAATGACAGCTTGGTGTTTACACATGCTGACCACCGTTGATCTCCACTTCCGTACCGGTCACGTAGCTGCTTTGCGGGCTGCAGAGGTAGAAGATCGTATCGGCCACCTCGTTCGGCTGACCGAGCCGCCGCATTGGAATGTCCTGCGTCAGGTTTTCGGTGCCAGGTGACAGGATCGCGGTTTCGATTTCGCCGGGCGCGATGGCGTTCACGCGGACGCCGTGAGGACCAAAGTCATGGGCCATTTCCCGCGTGAGCGCCGCAAGGGCGGCCTTCGATGTGGCATATGCCGCGCCTGCAAATGGATGAACCCGGCTGCCGGCAATCGACGTGACGTTCACAATCGCCCCACGCGTGGCCGTTAGCTCCTCCATCAATCCACGGGCGAGAACGACCGACGCGAAAAAGTTCACGTGAAAAACCTGGCCCCAATTCCTGAGATCTGTTGTGAAGGTATTGAGGCGCTCGCCGTTCGGGCCTTTGGGGGAGATGCCGGCATTGTTCACAAGCGCTTCGAGCTGACCGCCCAGACGTGCCCGCACCTCATCAACGGCCCGGATCGTGTCGTTCGGATCGGACAGATCGACCTGCAAATGATCCTCTTGCCCGCCTGGCCATGGGCAGTTTTCAGGAAAGGGATGACGCGAGCAGGTGATAACGCGCCAGCCTTCCGCGGCAAACTTCTTCACGGTCGCGTGACCGATTCCCCGGCTCGCGCCCGTCAAAAGCAATGTCGGTTGTCTGTCGCGTTCCGCCATAGGTCGTCTCCCTGTTCTGTACGGGATGTTAGCGCAAAGGTTGCCGACGCTCATGACGCCTGTTTCAGGCGTATCCATGATGCTTGGGCGTCGGACGCCGGTCGCCGCAAGTTCAGCATACGGCATCTATACGGGATATTGCTTTGCAACGCGTAGAAGTTGCGGTTCGACATCAGTGGTGGCGCGCGGATTGTCGATGGCTCGTCGCCATGGCTTCGTCCTGCAACCACTGTCTGAAAGAGAGGAACGTCGGTTCCGTCTCCCAGATCGGGCGGTAGATCAGATACCAGTGCTCTCCCTTTGGTATCGTTTGCGCGAACGGTGCAACCAGGCGGCCGGCTGCGAGATCATCATCGATGTAGGGCGCCAGCCCCAAGGCAACGCCTAGTCCGTCGGATGCCGCCTGCAAGGCCTGGCCATAGAACTCGAAGATGGGGCCGCCGGCAACAATGTCCGCGACGCCTGCAGATTCGAGCCAGGCTGGCCAATCTGATGGGGCATGCGCGACGCGCAAAAGCGTGTGCGTGCGGAGTTGTTCCGGTGACGTGAGTTTTTCCGCGACCGCCGGCGCGCACACCGGAACAAGGTCGGCGTCAAACAGACGATCGGCTTTGAGGCCAGGCCCATCTCCGCTGCCCAGTTTGATGCCGCAACTCCAGTCATCTGCGAACGGGGCCGCTGCGCCGCCCGTGGTAATACGGACATCGACGTTTGGCACCGTCTTATAGAAGGCGCCGAGGCGCGGAATCAGCCAGCGGACTGCAAAGGTCGGGCCGACGCCGACTGTTAGAACACGGGCCGCGGACTGGGTCGCCACTTGCTCCGTAAGCAGGGCCAGAGCGTCAAAAATCGGCGTCAGGCCGGTCTGATACATCTTCCCGGCCGGCGTGAGGACCAACTTATTGGGCTGACGCTCAAACAGCCCGACACCTAAACGCTCCTCAAGCAGACGCACCATGCGGCTGACGGCGGCTGCACTCACATGCAACTCAAGCGCGGCGCCGGTGAAGCTGCCGTGACGTGCGGTCGCTTCAAAGGCTTTGACGCCATTCAAGTACGGCAGGCGGCGCATATACACCCTCAAAAAAACTGATGCTAAGCCTGACAATATTCTGGTTTTTGAGTTCTGCCAACCAGGGCATACACGGTGCGGAAGGAGACCGCGATGACGACGGATCTGATAATCGCACTAACCGCAGCTATGGTCGCGACTGCATTCTTGTCTGGCGTTTTTGGGATGGCTGGCGGCCTCGTCCTGATGGGCGGGCTACTTGTCGTTCTGCCGTTGCCGATTGCGATGTCCCTGCACGCCGTAACGCAGATGGCGTCCAACGGTTGGCGCGGTGTCTTGTGGATCGGCTATGTGCGCTGGCGTGCGGCCTCGTACTTTCTGATCGGCTGCGCGATCGCCTTCGCGGCGTGGACCGTTTGGCAATACGTTCCGTCGAAGCCGGTAGCCTTCATATTGCTGGGGCTATCTCCATTTGTCGTGCGCCTGGCCCCGACCAAGCTCAAGCCGAATCCCGAACGCCTGGGAGATGGCATCATTTGCGGGTCCGCGTGCATGAGCCTCATGTTGCTGGCCGGCGTTTCCGGACCGCTCATCGACACGTATTTTCTGGGCGGTAAGCTGGACCGACGTGAAATCGTCGCGACCAAAGCCGTTTGCCAGATCGTAAGCCACGGCGCCAAGTTCCTGTATTTCGGCAGTCTGGTGAGTGGTGCAGCGGCGCTGGATCCGACGATGGTCGCCCTGGCGATCGTGGCATCCATTGTCGGGACATCGCTGGCGCGGCCGATCCTCGACCGCCTGACGGAGACCCAATACAGATCCTGGGCAACCCAGATCATCACCGCAATCGCCCTGGTGTATCTCATCCAAGGCAGCTACTTGCTTCTCACCTGAGCCACGCGGAGGACATCATGACCGAATCGCTTGATCCACTTCTGCGGGATTTTGTCGGTTGGCTCGCCAGAGAGCCACGGCCGTATGCGGAGGCGATTGAGGCCTGGCGGACCTCCTGCCCACGGCTGACGGTTTGGGAAGATGCAGCCGAGCGCGGCTTCGTCGAACGCCGATATGCGGACGATGGCGTCTATGTTTTCGCAACCGAAACCGGCCTTGCATTCTTGCGTGACGGCGATCGCTCGCCAGCTGAATTCGCACAGTAGATCTGCACGCGGCCAAGCGACCGTCTCCGCATGTCAGGCGAAGGCAATTTGCGCCTTCATCGCCTGAGATCTGTCATTCGCAATCCGGAACGCATCCTCAGCTGAGGCCAGCGGCACCGTATGCGATATCAACGGCGCAACATCAATCAGGCCGGATTGCATGAGCTCAACCGCCGTAGCGAACTCCTCGTGAAAGCGGAAGGATCCGCGGAGGTCCAGCTCTTTCGCAGTGAGGGCAACCATCGGAACAGTCATATCGCCGCCGATGCCCAGTTGCGAGACAACACCACGGGGCCGCACCGCGGCGATGCCGGCCGCAAGCGCTTGCGGCGCGCCGGAACACTCGCAGAGGACATCAAAGTAGCCTTTGTCCGCCGCATAGGCCGATAGCGCTGCCCCATCGTCGGCCGCGTTGATCACGCGGTCGGCGCCGAGGCGTTGCGCAAAGTCGAGCGCGTTCGGCGCCAGGTCGGTCGCAACGATCTCAGCAGCACCGGCTCGACGTGCCACGAGGATCGCGAGGACACCGATCGGACCGCAGCCCGTCACCAGCACGCGTTTTCCAAGAATCTCCCCGGCGCGCTTGACGGCGTGCAGACAGACGGACAGCGGCTCCGCCATTGCAGCTTCACCGGGTGTCAGGCCCTCAGCACGGACGCATTGCGCAGCATCCGCCACCAGGTCTTCCCGAAAGGCGCCTTGAATATGAGGAAACGGCATCGCGGAGCCGTAAAAGCGCATGTTGAGGCAATGATTAGGTAAGCCCTCGCGGCAGTAGCGACAGGTGCCGCACGGCCGCGACGGGGACACGGCCACGAGATCGCCGACCTCGAAGCCCGTAACATCCGGCCCGATTTCGCGAACATATCCGGAAACCTCATGGCCCAGGATCATCGGCTCCTTCAGCCGGATCGCGCCAAATCCGCCGTGATTGTAGTAGTGCAGATCGGACCCGCAAACGCCGCCCGCGGCGAGTGCAATACGCAATTGACCCTGGCTGAGCGGCTCCGGGTTGCGTTCTTCGATCCGCAGATCCAGCGCCTCGTGGATTACAATGGCCCTCATGTCTTATCCTCCTGCCGCCCCCTGGCGAGATGTTGGCGATCACACGCTGGCCCACATGCGTCCTGCGGGGTTGCATGCCGCGCCTTGTGACAGATATTCGTCGCAATCAACATCAACCCACAACCTAAGGACCGCCCCATGTCATCGATCTTGGACCTGTTTGACCTCAGCGGAAAGACCGCACTTGTGACGGGCTCCAGTCAGGGCATCGGCTACACCTTGGCCAAGGGGCTCGCCTCGGCCGGCGCGCAGGTCATTCTCAACGGTAGAGACCAGGCCCGGCTGGCGACTGCTGCGTCAGATCTCGGTGCGCCGCACACGTTGGCATTCGATGCAACTGATCACGACGCAGTGCGCGCGGCCATTGACGGCTTCGAAGCGCAGTCCGAGCCAATCGACATTCTGGTCAACAACGCGGGCATGCAACACCGTGCACCTTTGGAGGAGTTTCCGGCAGAGGCATTTGAGCGCCTGATGCGCACGAACGTGTCGACCGTGTTCAATGTCGGCCAGGCCGTGGCCAGGCACATGATCACGCGTGGTGCCGGCAAGATCATAAACATCGCATCCGTGCAAACCGCGCTCGCGCGCCCGGGTATTGCGCCCTACACGGCGTCGAAGGGCGCCGTGGCCAACCTGACCAAAGGCATGGCGACGGACTGGGCATCCAAAGGGCTCAATGTCAATGCGATTGCACCCGGCTACTTCGATACACCATTGAACGCAGCGCTCGTTGCGGACACGCAATTCTCTGAATGGCTCGCGAAACGTACACCGCAGGGGCGCTGGGGCCAGCTCGACGAATTGACTGGCGCCTGCGTGTTTCTCGCGTCACCGGCATCCGGCTTCGTCAACGGCCATACGTTGTTTGTCGACGGCGGCATTACCGCGTCACTCTGATGATGCGGCATCGCCGCTATTGAAACTGCTCCAGAGTGGTGGGCAGCCACAGCGCGAGTTCCGGCACCGCACCAAGCACGATCGCAAAGGCTATCATGATCAAGAGAAACGGAAATGTATGCTTCGCGATCGTGCCGAGGCCGTCGCCCGTGAGGGACTGGATGATGAACAGGTTAAAGCCGACCGGCGGTGTGATCTGCGACATCTCAACGACGAGCACCAGAAAGATGCCGAACCAGATCGGGTCATAGCCAGCGGCCGTGACGATCGGCAGGACGATCGGCAGCGTCATAACGATCATCGAAAAGCCGTCGAGAAAGCACCCCAACACCAGGTAGACGCCGACCAGGGCAATGATCAGTACGGTTGGCGATAGCTCAAGACTGGCAACGTACTGGGCAACAGCATTCGGTATGCCGAGGAATGCCGCAGCGTTGCCGAGGATGGACGCGCCAAGCACGATCAGGCCGATCATCGAACAGGTGATGACGGCGCCGCGGCCAATCTCAATCATTGACTGAAGGTTGAGCTCGCGCTGCAAGGCGCTGATCAGCAGCGCGCCGAGAACACCGACGGCTGCCGCTTCCGACGGCGTCGCGAACCCGCCGTACATCGAGCCCAGCACGGTGAAGATCAACAGCAGCGTTGGACCGAGTTCTTTCAATGCGGCGAAGCGCTGGACCCATGTCGCATCGCGCATGGCGCGCTCTGACTCCGGAACAAGTTCCGGCGACACCGACGTGCGCGCCATGATGTAGAGCATGAAGGTGATGGCAAGCAGGATGCCTGGGATCAATCCGGCGGCAAACAGCTTCAGGACGGACACTTCGGCAAGGACGCCATAGATAATCAAGATGCTCGATGGCGGGATCAGGAACCCGAGTGTTCCGGCGCCTGCGAGACTTCCGATTGCGATTTCGCGAGCGTAGCCACGGCGTAACAGCTCATCGAGCGAAATGCGACCGACCACCTGCGTCGTTGCGGCAGACGACCCTGAGATTGCAGCAAATAGAGAGCAGCCCGCGACGTTGACGTGTAACAGACGGCCGGGAAGCAGGCCGGCCCAAGGCGCGAGACCTTGGAACAAAGATCGCGACAACCGTGTCCGAAACAGAATCTCGCCCATCAGAATAAACAAGGGCAACGCCACCAGCTCCGGCGTCGTCAGAATGTTCCAGGCGTACTGCGGCAGAAGCTTATCCAATGGGATCGACCGAAAGGCCCATAGCAGCCCGAGGGCCGTCAACATCAAGGTCAGGCCGATCCACAAACCGCCGGCCAGGGCGGTGAAGAGAATGCCAAAGAGGGTCGCAACAACACTGCCCAATTATCTCGTCCAATTCACGTTAGAGCGCGGCTCGGTTGGTTTCGCATTGGCACAGCCAGATGTTTCCAGGCTTATGTGCGCGCATCGATACACGGGCCGCCATGCCCGCATCAGTTCCCAGGCGCCTTCGGCCGCATGCGCGGATCTTCCAATGGTAATCCGAGGAGTGCGTGAACAAGCCGCGCCAGCATTTGAAGCGCCAGAATGATGGCACCAACAGCGAGGACAGCTTTCGGGAACCAGAGCGGAATATCTGAGGAGATCGACGTCTGCCCGCGCATGAAACTCGACAGTGCGAACATCACCATCGAGTACGCCAAAAACGCCGTGAGTGCGAGACCGACGAACGAAACCACAATCTCAAGCACGCGCAACACGGATGCCGGCACAGTTGACGTCAGCACGGAAACGCGAATGTGCCCGCCGGCGCGCAATGTGACGGCTGCCCCGCACATGAATGCGGTTCCCATCAGAAACGAGCTGATTTCCCAAGCTGAAGGAATACCCGGCGGTAACGCGCTGATGTACCTGGAGAGCAGGCGAACGCAGACTTCGCCCAGAATCAGAAGCGCGAGGGTCATCAGGGAGAGCGCCGCGACCCAACCACCAATCCAGCCGAGCGCGTCAATCGCATCCAGGGCGTGTCGCAGACCGGCCGGCGCAGGTGCATTCGGCGAAGCGCGACCGGCATCCGCCTGGGATCCGATCGCGTCGCGTGTCGGAAGCGTGTCCGTCAACGCTTCATCTCTTTAAGGTAGCCCATGACGGGCTCTTTCGCCGCCGGCACCTTTTTCAGGAAAGCGTCCATTTGCGGCTTCGTGCTCTTGCGCAATTCGGTCAGCATCGCCACCGGTACGCTGACGACCTCCATGCCGTTCGCCTTAAGCTTGGCGACGCTGTCGGTGTCGGATTTCAGCGAAACCGCCCAGAAATCCGGCTCCATTTTTTTCGCCAACTCAACGATAGCCTTTTGGTGCTCAGGCTTGATCTTGGCCCATGCGTCGAGGTTGACGGTCACCATCTGCGACGACCATACATGGTTCGTGGCGTGGGAGACCTTGAGGAATTCCCAGAACTTTCCGTCAACGCCTGAGACCGCTGACGTCGACACGCCGTCAACGGCACCTGAAGCGAGTGCGGGCACAACCTCGGCCCATGGCATAAGCACCGGAGCCATGCCGGCGGATGTCAACAGGTCGAGCGCGCCTTTGTCCGGCACCCGGATCTTAACCTGCTTGAGGTCGTCGACCTCGGTCGCCTTGATCTTCAGATGAAGATACTGCGTTGGCCATGGGACCATGTAGAGCACTTTTTGATTGTTGCGCTCGGCGACTTTTTCATAGATCGGGCGAATGTACTTATGCAGCACCTTCAGCTCATCAGCGGATCCGGCGAGAAACGGAATGCTCTCGATGCCGAGAATCGGCTCATCACCGATTTGCTGAATATTGAGAACGTCAGCCATAGGCACGAGCCCGTCCCGAACTGCACGCAAGTGCTCCGGACCCTTGAAGCCCAGCTGACCACCGGCCTTGACGGTGATTTCGACGGCGCCGCCGGTAACTTTCTTGACTTCTTCAGCAAAGGCCTTCGCGTTCTTGGTGTGGAAATTGCCATCGGGCCAAGCCGTGGACAGATCCCACTTCACCTGCGCATTGGCCGACATGGCCTGACCGACCAACACCGCGCCCCCAAGTATCAAGGACGCAAAAAGTCCAGTTTTCCTCATTACCAACTCCCTGTCTGAGAACCCTTGTCTCTGTCTCGCGTGCGGTCATGGCACAGCGACCGACAAACCTCCGGTACACGTCGTATCTCAGTCTTCCGCCGCTGCAGTCACCAAACCCGATTCGCGGTCGCGTTTAACTGCTTCGGGATCGCGCGACGCCGGATCGCCGATGCCGCCACCTCCAGGTGTCATAACAACCAGACGCTCACCAGCTGGCACCTTCAGAAAGCCTTTGCCCTTCAACGTCTGGCCCCCTTTGAACGCAACCGCGCCGGGCGCGCCATCGCGACCTCCGTCACGGCCACGCGCAGGATGGTCGATGCGATCGTAGGCGGCGAGCAACTCAAATGATTGACCGATCCGGCTTTCGATCTCAATCACTTGGCCATGACCACCACGTGTTCGCCCGGCGCCACCGGAATCGGGGCGGAGTTCCTTGCGCCAAAAGATGAGCGGCGTGATCTGTTCTGCGATCTCGACCGGTGTCCCCTTCACGCCTGATGGATAAGCCGTTGCTGAGAGACCGTCCGATTGTGGGCGTGCCCCTGTGCCACCGTTTGAGGTGACAGCCATCGAAAACCCGTAGTTGCCACCTTCGCCACCAGCCAAGCGTCCGCGAACGTTCAAGTTCCACAGGCATGATGTGCCCTCAGCCGGAACCCGATCCGGTATCGCCTGGCGCAGGCAGCCGAAAACCACATCCGGCAACATTTGCCCAAGAACGTGGCGGGAGCAGACGGGTGCGGGCTTGGGCGCGTTCAGGATGCAACCGTCCGGCGCGGAGACCGTTAGCGGCGTCAGCGAGCCGGCGTTGTTTGGAATGCGCGAGCCGACAATGCAGGCCAAACCAAACACCGTATAGGCCGTCGTATAAGACAGCGGCACGTTGATGCCGCGCTCAACCGCGTCGCCGGTCCCGGTATAGTCAACATGAATGCCGTCGTCAGAAATCGTAACGGTTGCTGTCAGCGCGATCGGCGCGTCGTAGCCGTCCGTCACCATGGTGTTCGTCCAGGCGCCTTTGGGGAGCTTTGCAATCTCCTCGCGCACGGCAGCTTCCGACCGCTGGCAGATATAGGCACCCAGATCTTCCAGATCTGTGAGGCCGAACTCGTCCATCATCTCAACGAGACGTTGACACCCGATGTCATTGCATGCGGCGAGCGAGTACGTGTCGCCGATGGTGTCGACCGGCAGACGCGTGTTGGCGCGGATCATCGCCAGCAAGGTTTCGTTCATTTCCCCCTGGTCGATCAGCTTCAGGAAGGGAATGTACAAGCCTTCCATGAACACATCGGTCGCATCGGGCCCGAAGCCAATGCCGCCGATGTCGATCAGGTGGCTTGTGCAGGAAAACAGTCCGATCAGTTTGTCGTTATGGAAGCAGGGCGTCGTGATCACGAAGTCATTGAGATGCCCGGTGCCCATCCACGGGTCGTTTGTGATGTAGGCATCGCCTGGCTTCATCGCCTCAAGCCCGAAATGCGCGATGAAGTGCTTCACGGACTCGGCCATCGAGTTGACGTGGCCCGGCGTGCCGGTGACCGCTTGGGCAAGCATGCGGCCTTTCAGATCGAAGACCCCGGCCGAGAGGTCTCCCGCCTCGCGCACAATTGGGGAGAACGCGGCACGTAAAAGGGTTTGCCCTTGCTCTTCGACAATCGCGATGAGCCGGTTCCACATAATCTGGAACGCGATATCTCCTGGCGGTTTCTGCTTCACGCGGCGCTCTCCTTGGCAACAAGGACAAGGGCGTCACCACGATCAACGTGCGCATCAAAGGACGACGAAACAATCGTGGACGTACCATCCTCAACAATCACGGCCGGCCCGTTTATCGTCTGACCGGCAGCCATCTGGGCCCGTTCGATCACTTGGGCGTCAACCGTCTGTCCCAGCTGAGCGTCGAACACCTCGCGCGTTCCGACCGCCTGAGCTTCGCTGCGCCCGTTGTCCGCAGAGTCCGGTAACACGCGCCCAACGTGCGACGGCTCCGTTGTGGCGATTGTCGACCAGTTCATCACTTCGATCGCAGCATCGGGAATGTGGCGCGCAAACATCTTGCGATACTCGGTCTCGAACGCCTCGCGAATGGTTGCGACATCGGTTTCGGCAATTGGGCCATTTGGCAACGTCACGAAAATCTCATGCCCTTGGCCGGCATAGCGCATGTAGGCGCCACGCGTTTGCACAAGCGGACGGCCGCCCGCGGCGGGTTCGGCCAGAGACCGTGCCTCGCGGCTCATATCATCGAGAAGTGCGTTCACGCCGTCGACGTCAAATGCGTCGAGGCGCATATAGAGCGAGCGAATGATCTCGTAGGCGGCCGGCGCGTGAAGAAAGCCAATCGCTGAGCCAACCCCGGCGCCGGCCGGCACGATGACCCGTTCGATCCCGAGTTTTTCGGCGATCCGGCAGGCATGCAACGGCGCGGCCCCGCCGAAAGCGATCATCGTACGCTGGGAGATCGCAAGGCCGCGTTCGACGGCGTGCACGCGGGCCGCGTTCGCCATGTTTTCATCGACGATTTCGACAACGCCATAGGCCGCTTGTTCGACGTCAAGCCCCAGCTTGTCACCGATCTCCGATGACAGCACAGTTGCGGCGCGGTCCTGATAAATCGGGATTTTACCGCCTGCGAAGCGGACTGGGTCAATCTTGCCCAGGACAAGGTCGGCATCGGTAACGGCCGGCTCGGTGCCGCCAAGATCGTAACAGGCGGGCCCCGGTGACGACCCTGCGCTGTCGGGACCAACTTGAATGCGTTTGAGTTCGTCAATTCTCGCGATGGAGCCACCGCCGGCCCCAATCTCGACCATCTCGATAACCGGAATTCGAACCGGCAAGCCACTGCCCTTCATGAAGCGCGCGGACCTGTCGACTTCAAACGTTCGCGCCTTGAGCGGCTCTCCGTTCTCAATGAGACAGATCTTGGCCGTGGTGCCACCCATGTCGAATGACAGGATTTGGCTTTCGTCGCGCTCTGTCGCGATACCAGCCGCCAGTATGGCACCACCGGCAGGGCCGGACTCAACCAGCCGGACGGGGAACTTCTGTGCGGTTTCCAGGCTCGTGAGACTGCCGCCTGATGTCATCAGATGGATCGGGTTCTCGTAGCCCTTTTCGGCGAACGCCGCCGCCAATCGTCCGAGGTATCCCGCCATCCGCGGCTGGACATAGGCATTGAGTATTGCCGTCGACGTCCGTTCATATTCGCGCGCTTCCGGGCAGACCTCGCTTGAGACCGTGATTGAGACATCGGGAAGGGCGGACTGCAGAATGTCGCGTGTGCGCAGTTCGTGCGCGGGGTTCACGTAGGAATGGAGAAAACAAATGGCGACCGCTTCAACAGCGTTGGCCTTGAGCTGCTCGGCGACCTGCCGCACGGCGTCTTCGTCAAGTGCAAGCCGGATATCACCCGTAACGTCAATACGCTCCGGCACCGTGAAGCGACGGGCGCGTGGGACAATAGGGTCGGGTTTCTGGATAAAGACGTCGTACTGGTCGAACCGGCTCTCATCGGCAATTTCGATCACATCCCGGAAGCCCTCGGTTGCGATTAATGCGGTCGTTGCGCCGCGACGCTCGATGATTGCGTTGGTTGCCAGTGTCGTCCCATGCAGGAAGACGTCAACCGTACCGAACGAAAGGCCGGTTTGTTCGAGGACCAACTGCGCACCGGAAACGACACCTTGTTCAGGTGCTGCCGTGGTGGTGAGGACCTTCGTGGTATGAAGACCGCCGCCATGTTCAAGAACGACATCCGTAAACGTTCCGCCAATATCGGCCGCAAGGCGTACGCCCAGGCTTGAACCAGTCATCCGATCATCTCTCAATTGGAGCATGGCGCGGATGCCAGCCGGAGTCGTACTCCAACCCGCAACTCTGCCCCCGCTGATCATGGCAGCCTAGTACGAGAGCAGAACCGCACGCAACGCATAGCGATTGTGCAATGCGACATCACTTGATGGAAATGCATGCAGAACGCCAGTGGTCGATAACTGGAACGAAACCGGAGACGAGCGAAACAGAGCACGTCGTGTGCACAAAAAGAGGAATGCGCAAGACGCAGCCCAAGCCTGAGATTCACTCAAACAAAAGCGTAAGCTGAAAACTCGGGTCGAGACCAAGACGATGACGTTCCGCGCACGCCGGCGCTGTCGCCACACGAAACGCCGCGACAGTTCGCAAGGCTATAGCGACAGCCAGAGCTGAAAGCTGAGTCCAGCGAGAATGGCGCCGACGATTGAGAATACAAAATACGCGCCGAACACCGGTGGGCGCATGATCGCCCAAACGGCCATTGCCGCCGGGATCGAGGTGACGCCTCCGCCTGTGAGGAAGGCCATGCCAGCGCCGGGCGACATGCCCTGGCGGATCAACTCGCCAACCAGCGGCAGAGCAGCGGCGCCGTTGAGATAGGCCGGAATGCCTGCAAGTGTTGCCGTCGCAATTGCGGTCGGGCCCGTGCCGCCAAGGTAACTCGCAATCAGACCAGCCGGAATGTAGCGCACCATCAGGCTTTCGATTACGAAGGCCAGAAGCAGCATCTTACCGAGAAAGAAACCATTGTTGAGGAAGCTGTCACGCGCCTTCTCGATGCGTGCGGGCTCTTCCCAGAACCGCCACATCACCGATTTCGGAGACCGCACTTTCGCGCCACCACAGCCGCCATTGCCCACACCGTCCCGAAGCGGATTGGTCAGATATCCGGCGCCAACCAAGGCCATCGCGCCGAACCCGGTCAACAGCCCCATACCAATCGCAACGAGCGTTTTGGCGATCGCGAATTCGAACCCGAGCGTTCCAGCTGTGAGCGCGAACATTGCGGGGTCCATCAAAGGCGAGGCAATGCAAAACGCCAGAACCGGTGCAAGCGGCACGCCCATCGCGAGGAGGGCGGCAATAATCGGGATCACGCCGCACGAGCAGAACGGTGACAAAGCACCCATAAGGGACGCGCCGACGACGGCCACGGCGGTTCGCCCCTGAAACGCCTTGCCGATCAGATTGTCGGCCGAGGTCGCTGTCGCATAGGCGGCAAGCGCGATCGACGCCAGAAAGAACGGGGCAATGTACGCGACGGCACGGGCGACGAATGCCAGGGTTTCCGGCAGCTGCTTCAGGTCGACGGCTGCGAGCGTTGCAAGGATCAGGAAGATCGCAAGCAGGACGCCGTCCACTTTCACACGCGTGCCTTGCGGCAGGGTCAAAACCGTCATGCCAGTGTTCCTTGTTCCCGTCGTCTTCAGGCCCGCAATCCAAGCGGCGCACAAATGGGCATAACGTGCGCTGCCTCGCTTGTGACGTTAGGCAACGCAGTTCCTGGAGTCAACTATGTTTCTAGATTTATCGAAACAAAGGATTATCGGAACAAACGTTTTGAGTTCGAGACATGGCGGACAGCGGTAAGACCGGGGCGACATCGGCCGCCCCTGATTGATCCGGAGGGTCAGTCTGCTTCGCGCGTGATCAACCTCAGGAGATTGACGTAACTGCAGTTGTTCTCGTGCACCGCGCTGATTGCCCGATGGAGCGGATTGCCGACGTTGTACCAGTTCGGCACCCGACCCGAGAAATTCACCGATTCGCAGTAACTCGGATCCAAGTCGTTCATCATGGCGACCTGACGCGCGATGAGTTCCTGCGTATAGCGGCTCTGCCAAAGTCCGAATGGAAGATTGAAACCGCTTGCGTCCAACCGGATCGTCCAATCACCGGCATAGGCGTCACTGATACGGGCAAGCGAGGGGAGTTTGGATACGGCCAACTCGGAGCGTCTGACACGCGTCATCATCAGAGCCTGAAGGTGGCCGCCAAACTCATTGAATGACCAGCTTTCCGCTGGGTGGACGTCTTCCGTCAGCACCAACAGGTAAAATGCGACCGTATCTTTATCGAATATAGCGGGATTTATGAGGCTGATAACGCGGAACTCTTGCTCAAAGAAATCGATAAGATCGATTGCTGTTTCAATTGCCGAGTTCTCGAAGTATGCGCCGTCCACGAAACGGCGGGACACTGTGACGTTGTCTCCCGGCAGGTTGGCCGGCGGCAGGATGACGGGAAAACGCGCGCCGACACCAACGGCCGTGCTCACCCGCAAGTCTGCTGTAGACGGCATCGCTGAAAGGCTTCGTGATCCATCAAGCGTCTGCGCCTTTGCCGGCTCGAACAGATAATCAACATGACGCATCTTTTGTGGAAGGAACGCCAGACGGCCTCCTTGAGAGGACTTGGTCGATGTATAGATAATCATCGGCCACGGCCGGGTCACGACATCCGGCGACCATGATTGGTTCAGCGGCAAGGACATGAAATTGTCGTTCGTGGCGTTGGACGCATTCGCCCATGCGGTTTCAATGGCGAGCTCGAACGCACGCGCCCGATCAAAGACACCGAATTGCACCGGCAGGAACCGCTGCGCGAAGTCCGGAAACAGTCCGGCAGCAATCGTTGGGGTAATGAAGTCGGTTCGCAGAAACTGCCGGACCCGATCCTCAATCGGCGTAGGCTGCCCGCTGATGTTCACGCCGGTTATGTTGCACTCAGATATGGAGCGCGCGCGTGCCTGTTCCGGCGAGCCCGACTGCGCTTCAAGCGCCGCTTGTGCTCTTTGGCTTGCCGCAAGGGCAACAGCGCCAAGCGCGCCACCGGAAACGGAGACGACGGAGAAGACATGCTGTGCGATTGCGGGACACCGTTCGTACAATCGCGCCAAAGCGATTCCGGTAAAGTTCGCCGCATAGATACCGCCACCTTGCGCGGCGACAATAATCACGGGATAGGGCGCCGCCACGTTCTGGCCGGTTCCGTCATCGCGCAGGCTTGCGAAGATTTCCTTTCGTTCCTGCGGCCGGTTTCGAAACCACTTAATGAACGCCTTTGTTGTGTCGGAAACCGGCAGTTTGTCGACTTCGGCGTGGGCGTTTGATGATGGTGTGGACCCTTGCTGGGGTTCGGTCTCGGAACGCGATGGCACGGCATCGGTGTTCTCGACCACTCGAACGGTATGATTGTCATTCAAGTTGAAGTACGAGAACGTCAGCGTTGCGATCAGCAGCACTGAGGCCAGCGGCACGCCGACGCGATCGTAGAACTGAAACATGACGGTCGCGAAGTATCCGGCAATCACGAAGAACGCGCATGCGACTCCCACAATCGTCAGATAGCGAAGCGTTGCGAGTGGGAGTTCGAGATAAAGCGCCTTGAGAGAAGCGTCTGGACTGGCTCCCGCAACACTCGCGTAGATTGCCGGCGCAGCGACAAACAGAGTGATTGCGAGTGTTATTGCAACGAAGATTGCAACAGCGCGGACGCTGGATAGGCTGGGCTGCATACCTTCCAGCACGAAAGCTGGCGGTATGAGTATCAAGAGTATGACAGCGACAATGCCCAAGGCATAAATGGCCACGGCTTGCCGAAACTGCGCTGCCTCGAACAGCTTCTGCGCAATCTCTTCCGACGACGCCTTGTACTTGGCGAAGTACTCCGGGATCTGCGGCGGTTTGAACGACTCGTCCAGGGCAGCGAACGCGTTGAGTTCGCGCAGGTAAGCCAAGATCAGTCTCTCGCCGTCGAGATCTTTCACAGCGCTCAGCCAGAAACCCAGGATAAGCCCAAGCAGCGGCAGGACACCGATCAAGGTTGCGCAGGTGCTGGCGAGAAGGCGAGAGCCGGTTCGCGGATCCAGCAGCGGCGCAGGAGCGGAAGCAAGCGCAGCGCTTGAGAGCAGAGCGAGAAAGATCGTTGCGCAGACAGGTGCGATGATGATCGGCAACCAGCGCACGGCATATCCAAACGGGTCGGCAAGATAGTCAACAGATGCCGCGCGATAGATTTCATGGACCTGCGACGGCAGCGCCAAAGTCAGAAACAGCAGGATCGCAGCGGCCAGTGGGGCGCGCGCATAGTAGAGCTTACGTAACAACTTCATGGATCAATCCCCCGGCGCAATACCGTGCTGCGCTATCAACCATTTCCCGAAGGTCTGCCCCGCACGAAAGACAACGCAGCCGAACTTTGCTGCACTCGTGTTGACGCGGACCTAGAACCGACACCGCCGGAGCCGCAAGAAACGCTGGAGAGTCTCCCAGTTCTTCGCGTCTTCTTCGCTCAACGTGGCCTTGAAGGCTTCGTAGTCCGTATTGCATTCCGCGCGGGACTGATTGAGGCCGCGCCGATAGAACTCGTTGTCGATGCAATACTTGTACTTGAGAAACATACGGCTGCGTTCGAGCGCCAGCTGTTCACACCGCATGCCGCGCACCTTGTTCTGATCCAGCAGTTGCGCTTGGGTGGTGGCAACGGCGCCGGCAGACATCAGAATGCACGCCGCGAGCATCGCGACACGCCCGGCTGGCGCAACTGGTATTGTCGGTTTCGCTCTGGGGTCCTCAGTCATGCGTCCCTCTCATCAGACGGGTTCGGACGGCGTTCCACCCGTTGCTTATGAACAATATTTCGCACACACTTCATGACAGGCACATGAATTGATCCTGGCAAAGCCCCAAGTTCTCAGGCGCCCTACAATCAAAGTGCGGCCGAGAACCTTCAGCTCGCCAATGTGTGTGTCGACAAGCCTCAGTTGCCCGGTCTCCTGCTGGCTCGCACATACATCATAGCTTCACGCCGGAACAATAGCGGCTTCAAAGCCATTGATGCGAGTTCATTCATCGTACGATTTCGTATGAGGGAACAGTTTCATGCGACGTGGCGCTAAGGTGCTACATCTCCTCAGTGCTCACAGCCCGTACCGCGGACAGGTCAACGCCGCGCGCGATGCCACCTCCGCAGTGCCAGACCTCCTGGCGCTCATTCGCTGGAGGAGTTTGAGCCGCGTTCAAGAAAAGCGGCTCTCCAATGCAAAAAAGGCCGGCACCGTCGGATTGCTACGGTGCCGGCCTTGCTCATGATTCGGCTCTACTCTGAGAGCTTTCGAAACAGCTTACGAACGTCCGTGCCGCAAAGCGCTGATCTCCTCGTCGGAGAAACGCAGCGCTTCCTTGAGGTGACGGTCTGACATTCCTGCAAGCAAGGCCTGCACTTCGCGTCTGGCTGTGCGCTCGCGGGCTTGAACAAGGCGCGAAAAGAGGCCACTTGCCCACGATTGCACATCATCGGCGACCGGACGGTCCTGGTAGATCTGATTAACGATGCTCATGTCTCAACTCTGGTGCTTGATCTTATCTGCTGAATTGGCACACCGATCGGTCAGCGGCCTTTGGCCACCGCGTTTGTGATGTCGCCACGTGTCAGCCCGATGTCAGCCAGCATGCGATCGTCCATGCGGCGTAGCGCGTCCATATCGCGCCGGTTGCGCTCGTAGCGCACAATGCCGTCCCAGACGCGACGAGGTACGGACATGATCTGAGACACAACGCTTGGACCGGCGCCCGTTCGTCCGCTTGCGATGGTCGGCAGTGCAGAAGCCTGTAACGTTTGGATGCTCATGGTTTGCTCCTTTTTTATAGCTTAGTGAGTTATGTAAATATTGATTGGTGCTGCTACCTCGTCTGAGATGGCACCAACGCGCCGTCTTCGCCAACAAAAGGTTTTCATCGCATCGATAAGCCGGGGCTATAGGTGTTCCGTATGGGACTCTTCGGCGCTGGAAACGTTGTCTGCGAAGCGTCTCGAACCAAGGAGAGACAGTGCATGCGGTCTCTGGATATCGATCAGCTCAAAACATTTCTTGCCATCGCAGCGACTGGCGGTTTCGGCCGCGCAGCTGAGCAGGTTCACAAGACGCAGGCCGCAGTGAGCGTGCAAATGAAGCGGTTGGAGGAAATGGTCGGCTGTCGCCTGATTGATCGTCAAGCGCGCCATTCCACGCTGACGCCAGAAGGGGTGCGCCTGCGCGCATACGCAGCGAGAATCATAGAGCTCAACGATGAAGCACTGACGGCGCTGCAGGCGCCAGAAGTTGCCGGAGTGATTCGGATCGGTATCCCGCTTTACATGCAGCAGTTCTTCCCAAAGCTGTTTGCTCTCTTTGCCTCGACCCATCCAAGCGTTGAGGTTGAAATCGAAAGCTTGCCGAGCAAGGAGATGCTCGATGCGACGCGGGATGGCTCATTGGATCTCGCTTTGGTCACACACCGCAGCGTCGGACAGGTTGGTGAGATTGTACGGCGCGAGCCGCTGCACTGGGTGGCGGCTCACGGTCGCGATACGCACCTTCAGGATGTTGTGCCGCTTGCCGTTTACCACGCGTCGTCCGCGCTTCGCTCAGCCGCGACGGACGCATTGGAACGCGTCGGGATACCGTATCGGATTGCGTACTCAAGCCCGAGTACCGATGCAATCTTGGCTGCGATTAGCAGTGGGTTGGCGATCGGAGTTCTGCCGCGATGCGCGATCACGTCCGAGCTTGGCGCATTGTCACCGGCGCATGGGTTTCCCGAGCTACCGGAATGCGACATCTCACTTGTCGTGTCTGAAGGTGCCAACGGCCCCTTAGCACGGGCGCTTGGCGGCCATCTGCACGAGTGCCTCAGCAGCTACCAGATCCACCTCGACCCGCCGGAACCCATTCAATCGGGTTAGGTGTTGTTTGGTTAAGGTTTGTTCGCTCACGGGCTATTCCGGCCTGACGGCCGGGCCCTCCGCGTGGGCGGCGCAACGCGCCGGGCCGCGTTCGCGGCCTGGTATCGTGCTCGACGGCTAACCCGCGCTCGAGCCGCGAGCCTGCGAGCGTGCGAACAGCGCAATCAAAGACTCTCGCTCACGGGCTATTCCTCGCTTTGCTCGGGCCCTCCGCGGGG
>JBCCOV010000008.1:0-57353 GCA_039039985.1 Pseudomonadota bacterium
CGAGAGTCTTTCGTTTGCGCTGTTCGCGAGTCTTTACGTGCGCTACCGCTCGCGACAAGCGCTCGCTACTTGAGCGCATTTTACATTGCGCTGTTCGCACGCTCGCCGGCTCGCGGCTCGAGCGCAGGTTAGCCGTCGAGCACGGTTTCAGGCCGCGCCAGCGGCCCGGCGCGTTGCGCCGCCCTCGCGGAGGCCCGAGCGCAGCGAGGAATAGCCGTGAGCGATAAACAACCCGCGCAGGCCATCCTGGTAGGACAGCACCCAGGCCGCGCCAGCGGCCCGGCGCGTTGCACCGCCCTCGCGGAGGCCCGAGCGTAGCGAGGAATAGCCGTGAGCGATAAACAACCCGCGCGTACTGTCGATTAGGTGTGCGGTGTAGGTGTGTTTTCGGCGTCCGGCTTCTGCATCCACCAGATAATGACCCCTGCCGGAAGAACCCAAGCCAGACCGGCGATCAGGTAGTAAACGACCTCAGCGAGTTTGCCGGCCTCCGATATCTGCAAGCCGATCGAGACCAACATCGCAGTGAAGGCGTAGAGGGCAAGAAAGATCGTGAGAATGATCGTCCCGATGAGTTTTCGTATGCGGCCTGACATAGAAAGCCTTTCCTTCGCGCGGGACTTGGAATGCTACGCAACCTGCGCGCTTTTGAGCCTTTGAGATTTCGCCTATCGTGTCCGTGATCTCGGCGACCAACCCGCGCTGACACGGCGCATTGATAACATCTCTTACGGTCGCGTACATGGCTTGGACCGCGCGATCTCAATTTGGCAGAGCTATAGCAGCGAACTTATGGCCATACCGACGTCAGCAGCTCATCTTAGCCCGGCCGGTGTCACCCATGCACCTGCAGCCGTGAAGCTTTGGCTCACCTCCGTGACCGGCCTGGTGTTTGCCATGATTATCGTCGGCGGCGCCACACGCCTGACCGATTCCGGGCTGTCTATGACCGAATGGCAGCCAATTCTGGGGGCTGTCCCGCCCTTGAGCGACGCAGACTGGCAGCTGGCCTTTTCGAAGTACAAGCAGATTCCCGAGTATCGCGAGATCAACCGCGGTATGAGCCTCGACGCGTTCAAGTACATCTTTTGGTGGGAGTGGGGGCATCGGTTTCTTGGCCGATTGATCGGTCTCGCGTTCGCCATTCCATTGATGGTGTTCTGGCTCAGGAGACTGATTCCAGTCGGCTTTGCGCCACGCCTCTTCGCACTGCTGGCTCTGGGCGCCGTTCAGGGCGGTGTGGGCTGGTACATGGTGCAGTCCGGCCTGGCAGATCGCGTCGATGTCAGCCCGTATCGGTTGGCCCTCCACCTCTCCATCGCATTCCTGATTTTCGCGCTGCTGATTTGGACGCGCTTGGACATGAACGAGCCGCAGCCGCGTCAATCTGCTGCCACTGCCGTTGCGCTGCGACCCGTCCACATATGGCTTGCCGCGAGTCTGTTGGCGCTGGTGCTCTTGCAGGCTGCGGTCGGCGGGTTCGTTGCCGGCCTGAAAGCTGGGTTGACGTACAACACGTGGCCGTTGATGGACGGCGAATTCATCCCGTCCGGCATGTACGCGCTGGCGCCGTGGTACGTGAACCTGTTCGAAAACATCACGACCGTGCAGTTCAATCATCGCATGGCCGCTTACGTGATCTGCGCGCTCGCAGCCATCATGTTGGTTGCCGCCGTCAGAGACAACGGCGCGGCGGCGTTGCGCCTGAGCGCAGCCATCGTGCTCGCAGGCGTGTTGGTGCAAGCGGTGTTGGGCATCTGGACGCTGCTCTCCGCAGAGGGCACCATCCCGCTGACACTGGGTCTGCTCCACCAGGGTGGCGGCGCTGCCGTACTTGGCCTTGCCGTCTGGCACTGCCATCGCGTGCACGGCAGACGCACCGCCTGAGCCTATTCCATCCCCAAAGCCAATCTCGTGTTCTGCACAGCGGCGCCTGATGCACCCTTTCCGAGATTGTCGAGCTTGGCCACCAGAACGCATTGGCCGAGTTCGGCATTGCCGAAGACCCGCAGCTCAAGGCGATCATCGTTGGCGATGTCCTCCGGCGACAAACGACCAGCCGTCACACTCTCATCTGACAGCGGAACAACGCGCACGAGCGGGGTCCCGACTGCTGATTCCACATAGTGCCGGTCCAGTGCCGCGTGCAGATCCTGTACGCCGGGTTTGCCGGGTAAGGTCTCAAGATGCAGCGGAATGCTCACCACCATCCCTTGTGGGAAGTTGGCAACGGACGGCACGAAGATCGGCCGACGCGTCAAACCCGCATAGGCTTGGATCTCCGGCAGATGCTTGTGTTTGAGGCCGAGCCCATAGAGTTCGAATGCCGGCGCCGTGCCGGCTTCATACGCCGCAATCATGGACTTTCCGCCGCCCGTGTACCCGGAAACAGCATTCACGGTGACGGGGTGGTCGGTCGGCAGCAGATCGGCGTCTATCAGTGGCCGCAGCAGGGCGATGGCGCCGGTTGGATAACAGCCGGGATTGGCAATCCGAGATCCTGTTCGAATGGTCTCGGCCTGCTGTGGGCCAAGCTCTGCGAAGCCGTAAACCCAGCCGTCGGCCACCCGATGCGCCGTTGAGGCATCGACAATCTTGGGCCCGCCACCTGGCAGCCGATCGGCAATGGCGACGGTCTGACGCGCCGCGTCGTCCGGGAGACAGAGAACAACGAGGTCCACTTCGGCCATGAGGGCGGCTTTGGCGTCTGCATCCTTCCGCAGGTTGTCAGGCAGGCTGCGCAGTGCAATGTCGCCAAAGGCAGAGAGCCGGTCGCGGATTCCAAGGCCCGTCGTTCCCGACTCGCCATCGATGAATATGGTCTTGCTCATAACGTTGCGTCCTTATCCGATCGTTTTTCGGTGCTGCCGGCACAAAAAAAGGGCCCGCGGAATGGGCCCTTTCGCTTGCACATGGCAGATGACGAAGTTCCGTTTACCGCTTGGAGAACTGGAAGCTACGGCGCGCTTTACGGCGGCCGTACTTCTTACGCTCCACGACACGTGCGTCACGCGTCAGGAACCCACCTTTTTTGAGTGGGGCACGCAGCTCGGGCTCATAATAGGTCAACGCTTTCGAGATGCCGTGCCGTACGGCACCAGCCTGCCCCGAAAGACCACCACCTTTGACGGTCGCGACGACATCATACTGATCCGTGCGCTCCACCAGCTGAAGCGGCTGCCGCAAGATCAATTGAAGCACCGGACGCGAGAAATAGTCCGAATACTCTTTCTTGTTCACCAGAATCCGGCCATTGCCGGGGCGGATCCAAACACGCGCAATCGCATTCTTCCGCTTCCCGGTTGCGTACGCGCGGCCGAAGTTGTCGAGTTTTTGGACGTGAACAGGCGCGGACGCAGTTGTTGCGCCACCTTCACCTTGCAATTCGCCAAGGTCTTCGAGCGTTTTGGTTTCCTCAGCCATCAGACCCTCTTGTTCTTGGGATTGAGTGCGGCAACATCAAGCGGCTCCGGCTGCTGCGCCTCGTGCGGGTGCTCGCTGCCTTTGTACACTTTCAAGTTGCGCAGGAGACGGCGGCTCAGAGGCCCGCGGCTCAACATCCGCTCAACCGCTTTCTCAATCACACGCTCGGGAAACTTGCCCTCGATCAGCTGCCGCGGTGTCCGCTCTTTAATGCCGCCCGGATATCCCGTGTGCCAGTAATACTTCTTGTTAGTGTACTTGCGGCCCGTGAACACGACCTTCTCGGCATTGATCACGATAACATTGTCGCCGCAGTCAACGTGCGGCGTGAACTGCGGCTTGTGCTTGCCCCGCAGTCTGGTGGCGATAACCGTGGCCAGGCGGCCGACGACAAGGCCTTCGCCGTCGATCACAACCCACTTTTTCTCCACCTCGCCGGGCTTGGCGCTGTAGGTTCGCATGCGCTTGTCCTGAAATCGAAATTTGAACTGGCAACACGCTGCAGGGCGCGCGCAGCCACAATTCGAGAGCCAGAGCGCTACAGAATTGCTTACCGCCTGTCAAGAAGATAAAAAGAGTCATGAAAATCAGCCACTTAAATAAGAGGTATTATGATACCGCTAAGGGCGCTCCTCTGGAGGAATTGCGTATGTCGCTGTCGCATGCGCTAACGGAGACGCGGGGTCATCCCGCCAGATTCGCACGTCAGCAACGGCAAGACGCCGGCCGACTTTCAGGAGCTGGATGTCGCCGATCAGGTCACCTGGCGCGGGGCGGCGGAGAAAGTTGATGGTCAGTGACGTTGTCACGGATTCGATCCCGGCCGTGCCCAGGTGTGCAATGATCGCCGCCCAGACCCCAAAGTCGGCAAGTTTGAACATGGCCGGTCCAGAAACAGTGCCGCCGGGACGTATACTGCGGGGGTCCTCGTGAAGCCGCACGCGGGCGCCAAGCGGGGGCAGCGCCTCGATCGTGATCCGAGCGCCCTCATGCACTTGAGGAAAATGTGTATCAACAAGAGCCGAAAGGCGTTGGATACGTGTCGCCTCATCGCCGTTCGTAAGGCTGTCATTTTGTACTGGTGGCATAGCAAGCCTAGGCCTATGAGATTCGCAGAATTCGCCCGTGAGCGTTCCGATAGGCGGGACTGCCCAGCTTAAGTGGAGACCATAGAATGGGATTCATTTCCAAGAGTTTCGTCGCCCTTTGCGGCACTGTCATGCTCGCCGTTGTGCTCAGCGTCCACGCCTTAGGGCAGCAAAGCGGCCTTCGGCAAATCGAGCTGACTGAGGACATGATCAAGCGCTTCATCACGGCGCAACAGGAACTCAAAGGGCGCGCGAAGGAAATCGAATCCGCCAATGCCGATGAGGCCAAGCTGACGGCGTTGCTCAATACTGTCGCGAAAAAGGCCGGATTTGCTTCGTTCGAGGAGTTTGACGTGGTCGCCGCCAACGTCACGTTGATCATCGCCGGCATTGATCCGGAGACGGGAGCCTACACGGACCCAAAAGAGGCGATCCGCGTTGAGGTCAAAGAAATCAAGGTCGACAAGACGCTGTCCGAAGACGAGCGTAAGAAACTGCTGGCCGAGCTTGAGGAAGCTCTCAAGTCGACGCCGGATGTGAAACATCCCGATAACATACAGCTCGTGCAGAAGTTGGCGAAAGACATCGAGGTGATCCTCGAATAACGCCGCTGCGACGTCCGTGCTGAAGCGAGAGGAGAGGCGGAATGTCAGACGTCGAGACAAAGATGCGGCGTGAGGCGGAACGCGATCCGCACGGCGATGTTCCGCCAAGTCCGTTGGTCTGTCGTTCTGATGCTGATGGCGTCGCCACCTTGGTTCTCTCGCGGCCGCGCAGCCGCAATGCGCTATCGCTTGAGATGATTGCCGCGCTCGGTTCCGAAATCGCGGCACTATCCAAGGACACGGCCGTAAAGGCCGTAGTCCTCAGCGCGGAAGGCCCCGCATTTTGTGCGGGGCACGATCTCAAGGAGCTGACGGCTCATCGCGCCGACCCGGACGGCGGGCGTGAATTCTACGCACACACGATGCAGCAATGCTCCGAGATGATGCAGGCGATTGTCGCCTCACCGAAACCCTTTATCGCCGCCGTGGAGGGCGCAGCGACCGCAGCCGGATGTCAGCTGGTCGCAACCTGCGATTTGGCCGTGGCCTCCGAGCGCGCCGGTTTCTGCACGCCGGGCGTGAACATCGGCCTGTTTTGCTCAACGCCAATGGTGGCGCTATCGCGCAACGTGTCGCGGAAGCACGCGATGGAAATGCTGTTGCTCGGTGATCTGATGCCGGCAGCTGACGCCCACCGGTTCGGCCTGGTCAACCGTGTGGTCGGCGCGGGCGAGACGCTTGCCACCGCGCAATCCCTGGCAAACCAGATCGCCAGCAAGTCGCCGGTTACGGTCGCGATCGGCAAAAAGGCCTTCTACGCGCAAGCCGAAATGCCGTTGCACGAGGCATACGACTACGCCGCCGATGTGATGACGCGCAATATGATGGAACGTGATGCCGAAGAAGGTATCGGCGCGTTTGTCGACAAGCGCGATCCGAAGTGGAGCGAACCGTCTTGAGCAACACGTCGAGTGCCATCCCGGAACGGCTGTCGATGATTACGCTCGGCGTGCGCGATGTCGCCGCGTCACGAGCGTTTTATGAACTGTTGGGCTTTCGTGCCGCCGATTTCGACAGTGCGGACGTTACGTTTTTCCAAATGAACGGAACCGTTTTGGGCCTTTACGGGCGTGATGCCCTGGCGGAGGACGCGACCGTGCAGAGTGATGGCACTGGCTTCCGCGGAGTTTCACTCGCAATCAACATGGACAGCGAGCAGGAGGTCGATGCAGCGCTCGACCATGCCGTGGCGTGCGGTGCGACCCTCGTGAAGCCTGCGGAAAAGGTGTTCTGGGGCGGATACTCTGGGTACTTCGCCGACCCGGACGGGATCTTGTGGGAGATTGCGTTCAATCCCATGTGGCGCAATACAGAGGCTGGCCATATGACGCTGCCCAATCCCGCGACAACGGACTGATCCGGCGCGCGCAACGAGTTTTTGCAATGAATCATGACGCCTACACGGACGCTTACATCGCAGATATCCTGTCGAACGTGCGCACGTTCGCGATGGTTGGCGCGTCGGCGAATACGAGCCGGCCAAGCTACTTTGCCATGAAGTATCTGCTGGCCAAGGGATATACCGTTCATCCGATCAACCCGACGCTGGCTGGCCAGGAGCTGCTGAGGCAAACGGTGTATGGCGACCTGTCCGAGCTTTCGGCCCCGGTCGATGTCGTGGACATCTTCCGCAATTCGGACGCGGCGGCCGAAGTGACGCGGCAGGCTATTGCGCTCAAAGATCAGCTGCAGATCCGCGTGATTTGGATGCAGCTCGGCGTGCGCAATGACGCTGTCGCCGCCGAGGCAGAGGCCGCAGGGCTGAAGGTCGTCATGAACCGGTGTCCAAAGATTGAGTATGGGCGACTATCCGGCGAAATCAATTGGGCCGGCATCAACTCGCGCGTGATTTCAAGCGCCCGCCCGCTCCTCGCACCCGGCGGTGTCCAAGGCCATGTCATCCGCCGGTACTAATGCTAAGCCGGCGCGCGATTTTCTCAAGTAAGCCATGTGCGCTAGCGGCACGTACTAACCGCGCACGAAAATCGAACGCAGCACGCCGATGACCAGCGAGAGAACACTCCCGCCGCCCGCGCCGATGATCAGGTTTCCAATCACGGTGCCCGGCGCGAGATCGTCAGCTGCAGAATAAGCAGAACCGACAAGGTCACTCACCTGCGGCCCGAACTCCGGGCCAAAGAACTGAACGGCCAGTGCACCGCCGATCAAACCAATCAGCGAACCGGTCCCAAAGCCCAGCCGGAAAAGGGCGCCCAGAACATTCCCGCCCACGAGGCCGCCGGCCGCGCCGGTCGCCAGCGGAACAATCAACTCGACCATTTTCGCCCCATAGAGTTGTTGTGTTGCGCGACGATATGTATCTCGCGCCGGTAGCACAAAAACCGCAGGCGGCGTACACGCAATCAGCGCGGTCGCGTCATCTGACGCAAGCACAGAAGCGCTCATGCAATAGCACAGTCCTGCTTCGGCAATTGGAGAGCTGAGCACAAAGATCCTATTGCTCCTATCCTTGCGCTCGATATGTTTCGTCCATCGCGCTGCCGTCGGGGCGTTCATTCCGAGAGCCACGCGCGGAGCGCTACAGCCGGATTTGACACAGCGGGCGGACTGCCGCCTAAAACATCGCCCGCTTCATGCAACAAGACTCGAGGAATGCGCCATGCAGGATGCCGCACCAGGAAATACGCCGAAATTCGCAACGCTCGCCGTGCATGCAGGTGCTGCGCCGGATCCATCGACGGGCGCGCGGATCACGCCGATCTATCAGACGACATCGTATGTGTTCAACGATGCCGATCACGCCGCGTCGCTGTTCGGCCTGGAAGCCTTCGGCAATATCTATTCGCGGATCATGAACCCGACCCAGGCCGCGCTTGAAGGGCGTATTGCGGCACTGGAGGGTGGCACGGCCGCTTTGGCGGTCGCGTCCGGACATGCGGCCGAGTTTCTGACGTTTCACACGCTGCTGGAGCAAGGTGACGAGTTCATCGCGGCGCGTCAGCTCTACGGCGGCTCCGTGAACCAGTTCAACCATGCGTTCAAGAAGTTTGGATGGAACGTGGTCTGGGCCGACGGTGCCAAGCCGGATACGATTTCCGCGGCGCTAACGGACAAAACACGGGCAATCTTCGTGGAAAGCGTCGCCAACCCAGGCGGAGCGGTCATGGACCTGGAGGCGATCGGCAAAATTGCCAAGGATGCCGGAGTACCGTTGATCGTCGATAACACGATGGCGACACCTTACCTTTGCCAGCCAAAAGACTTCGGCGCGGACATCGTGATCCACTCACTGACCAAATTCATTGGCGGCCATGGAAACTCGGTCGGTGGCATCATTGTGGATTGTGGAACCTATGATTGGCTCGGCGCCAAGCATCGCTATTCCACACTGGTGGATCCCAACCCGTCCTACAACGGCATACGGCTCGCAGAAACGTTCGGAGACTTTGCCTTCGCGATCGCCGTTCGCGTTATGGGACTTCGGGACCTCGGGCCGGCCATGGCGCCGATGAACGCCTTCCTGATCTTGAACGGCTCAGAGACCTTGCCGTTGCGGATGGCGCGCCACTGCGAAAACGCGCTGGCCGTTGCGCAACATCTGAAGCAGCACGACAAGGTCTCCTGGGTCAGCTATGCCGGCCTTCCCGATGACCCGAACCATGAGATTCAAAAACGCATCTGTCCAAAAGGGGCAGGAGCCGTTTTCACGTTCGGTCTGAAGGGCGGCTACGACGCCGGCGTCGCTTTTGTGGAGGGGCTCAACATGTTCAGCCACCTGGCGAACATTGGCGATACGCGGAGCTTGGTCATTCACCCGGCCTCGACAACGCACCGCCAGCTCACGGATGACGAGCGTATCGCCGCCGGTGCGGGCCCAGACGTTGTGCGCTTGTCCATCGGCATTGAGGACAAGGACGACATCATCGCGGATCTCGATCAGGCGCTCGCGAAAGTCAGCGGCTGACGATACGGCCTGTTTTCACGTCAGCCGGCTGGGATAAGCCGGCTGACAGCGACTTGCCGTACGTTGCACAAGGTGTTCGATGGGCGTCGGCTATACGGATTCCAGCGCCGCAACGCGCGTGTCGTGGCTGCTTGTTGCCGCGTTGCTGGCGTTAACTTGTCTGACCGGCGTCGGTGTCCATCAGATCGCCTCCGGCTCAATACCGGGCTATGTGGTCGTAACGCTGCTGCACGGCGCGCTCTACTTGGGGGCAGTCGTGCTCGTTCTGCGCGGCAAAGTTGGCCCGTGGGATTTTGCCCTCATCCTGCTTGGCGCGGTCGTCCTGCGGCTTGTTGCGGTTTGGGCGCCGCACGAAGTCATCACGACCGACGCGCTGCGCTATGTCTGGGACGGACGCATCCAGTGGGACGGTTGGAGCCCCTATCTCTATGCGCCGGCCGCGCCCGAACTCGAACATCTCCGCGACAGTGAAATCTATCCCAACATCAACCAGAAAGAGCGTGCGACGACGGTCTATCCGCCGTTTGCCCAGTTCCTGTTTCTGGTCGGCTATCTGATCTCGGACAGCGTTGCCGGGCAGAAGGTCGTGATGCTGGCGATGGAAGCCATCAGCATTGCCGCGCTGGTCGGTTGCCTGTCGGCGTGGGGCCTGCCGCGTGAGCGGGTTATTCTGTACGCGTGGCACCCACTGCCGATTTGGGAGTTTGTCAGCCAGGCGCACCTGGATGCAGCCGCAGTGGCATTTCTCCTGCTGGGGCTGTGGGCCGTACTGCGACAGCGTCAAGGGTTGGCCGGCGGCCTCTTCGCCCTGGCGGCGCTGGTTAAGTACTTCCCGGTGGTCGTCTTGCCCGCGCTCTGGCGACGCTGGGACTGGCGCATGCCGGTCGTGTTCGTTGTCCTCGTGGCGTTACTCTATTGGCCGCACGTTTCGGTCGCCGGTACCAACGTGATCGGATTTCTTGCGCAGCACCTGGACAATGAGGGCTATCGCGCCGGTTGGGGATTTCATGTCGTCTGGATGTTGCGCGACTTTCAGTTGGCCGATCCGCCGGGGCGTCTCTATGTGGCGGCCGCGCTCGTCATACTGGCAGGGCTCGCCGCAATCGCGTTCTTCATGCGCGGACGAGATACCTGTCAGCCGGCCATGCTGGTCGCTCTTGCCGCCGCGTTCGTTTGGCTCACGTCGCCACATTATCCCTGGTACTTCGGTTGGATTGTCCCATTGTTGTGCCTGTACGTCTCCCCGTCGGCGCTGTTGATGACGCTCACCTGCTTTGTCCTTTATTGGCCGCGCCCGCCAGGCGGTGCAACGTGGACGGAACTCTACGCGATTGTGTACTACGCACCCTTGGCGCTTATGGCCGCCCTTTGGCTCTGGACGCGTATGAGACGGAGCCGCGCTTAGCGATGCGATATCTTGTGCGCCGTCAGTGCCGCAGTTTGACATAGCTTCCCGGCGCATCTTCAAGCACGCCAAGCTCGGCGCCCGGTGTGCGCGCCTCTATCATGGGGCCGGACTTTGCGGACAGCCATTCGATCCAATGGGGCCACCAGGACCCCTGAACTTCGGCCGCGCTGTCGACGTATGCGTCAAGCGTTGGCGGTCGCATCGTATTGACCCAGTGTTGATACTTCGGCCGCTCGGGATTGGGCGGGTTGATCACGCCGGCGATATGGCCGGATCCCGCGAGCACGTAGTTCATTTCGCCGCCGAATAGTGAGGCGCCGGTGTAAACGGACACGGCCGGTGCGATGTGGTCTTCCTTCGCGGCGAGATTGAATATCGGCACCGTGACTTTGCTGAGATCGAGGCGGACACCGGACAATTCCATCTCGCCCCGGCTCAACCGGTTTTCATGGTAGAACCGCCGCAGATAGAATGCATGGTTGGCAGCCGGCATCCGGGTCGAATCCTGATTCCAGTAGAGCAGGTCGAACGGGATTGGCGTTTTGCCGAGCATGTAGTTGTTCACAATGTACGGCCAGATCAGGTCACGTGGCCGCATCATGTTGAACACGGTCGCCATCCGCGACCCATCGAGATAGCCCCGCTCCTCCATCAGGTCTTCCAGCGCGCTGAGCTGCGCCTCATCCGTAAAGATCTTGAGGTCGCCGGCATGCTCAAAGTCGACCTGCGTGGTCAGGAACGTTGCCGACGTGAACGTGTCTTCGCCCTTTGCCGCCTGAAACGCGAGGGTTGAGGCTAGCAAGGTGCCACCAACACAGTAGCCGAGGGTGTGACAGCGTGCCTCTCCAGTTTCTTCGCGCACCTTTTCGGCTGCGGTCAGAACACCGATTTCCATGTAGTCCTCGAACGTCGTATCGCGCAGCTCCGGCCCCGGATTGACCCACGACATCAGGAAGACGGTGAACCCTTGGCCGACAAGGTAGCGCACGAACGACTTCTGCTCGTTGAGATCCAGAATGTAGAACTTGTTGATCCACGGCGGCACGATCAGGATCGGCGTCTGGTACACCTGCTCCGTCGTTGGTGTGTATTGGATCAACTGGAAGATGGGGTTCTGGAAAACGACCTTGCCCGGTGTCGTTGCCAGGTTCTTGCCGACTTCAAAGGCCGTGCCGTCTGTTTGACTGATTTTGAGCAATTCACCCGACGATTCGAGATCCCGCTCCAGGTTTTCCATCCCGCGGACAAGGTTCTCGCCGTTGCTCTTGAAGGTCTCACGCACGACTTCCGGATTGGAAAACGGGAAGTTCGACGGTGACAGCGCGGTGGACAGCAACCGCAGGTGAAACTCAGCCCGATGGCGTGCGTCCTCGTCCAGGCCGTCAGTTTTGTCGAGCAGACGCTCCGCCCAGTGTGTTGTGATCAGATAGGCCTGCTTCCAGTAATCGAAATAGGGATTGACGGACCAGTCCGGGTCCTTGAACCGGCTGTCGCCCCGGTCCGGCTGATCGATGGGGTTGACGTCCTCGCCCATCATGCGGCGCATCGTGTTCTGCCACAGATCGACATAGCTGTAGGCGAGTTCGGCCTGTGCCTCGGCCAGGCGCGCGGGATTGGCCAGCCACATCTGCCAGATGTCGGCCATCGTTTTTGACGCTTCGACCAGTTCATGCGAGGCGGAATACGGCCCAACCTCGTCGTCTGTCCGGTCGACAAACCCACCCAGGACCTTTTGGCTATCTTCCATCACCTTCAGCATGTTGCGCGCGAAGGCTTCGGGGTCCTGGACCTGATACGCGGTGACGTCGATGTCGAGCGGGTCTTTCAGCGCGGGTTTTTGTTGGTCTGACATGAGCAAACGCCTTTGGCGGATCGGGTAAGGACAACGGACGAATCCGCTCAATTGATCATAAGCGTCCGCTGTTCGGTTGATACAGTCCCATCACTCCAATTTGGCGATGGCGCGTGAGAAGTCCACAGCTGTCATCGGCAAATATGCCCCAATTTCTGGCGTCATAAGTGTTAGCGGACTATGCCGCTCGAACCAAACGCGGCTGGACGTGACCATGCAACCGGACGTACGTATGCGCTCTGAGTTGTTCGGTGATAGCCAGTCAGTCTGGCAGCCCGTACGGACAACAAGTTCACTCTGCCGAGAAGGACGCGTCGTGATTGAAGATCTGCACCGCATCAAACGCCTGCCGCCCTATGTGTTCGCCGAGGTGAATGCGCTGAAGGCCAAAGCGCGCGCGGACGGTGCCGACATCATCGATCTCGGTATGGGTAACCCCGACATGCAAACCCCACCGCATATCGTGGAAAAACTCGTCGAAACCGTCACAAAGCCCAGGGTTCATCGCTATTCGGCATCCAAAGGCATCCCTGGCCTGCGGCGTGCGCAGGCGGCCTATTACCAGCGCCGTTTTGGCGTGAAGCTGGATCCGGAGACACAAGTTGTTGCCACGTTGGGGTCGAAAGAAGGCTTCGCGAATATGGCGCAGGCGATCACGGCGCCGGGCGACGTCGTACTGACACCGAACCCGACCTATCCCATCCACGAATTCGGCTTTCTGATCTCCGGGGGCAGCGCGCGGCACCTGCCGGCGACAAAGGGCGATGAATTCCTGGCCGCAGTCGACCGGGCGTGCCGACACACCGTCCCAAAGCCGATAGCGATGGTGCTGAACTATCCGTCCAACCCGACGGCCATGACGGCCGATCTGGACTTCTACAAGGATGCCGTCCGCCTGGCGAAGGAACGAGGTCTGATCATTCTCTCTGATCTGGCCTATGCCGAGATCTACTTCGATGACGTACCGCCGCCGTCGATCCTACAGGTGCCGGGCGCCGTCGATGTGGCCGTGGAATTCACATCGCTTTCGAAGACGTATGCCATGCCGGGTTGGCGCATGGGCTTCGCCGTCGGCAACGAACGTCTGATTGCGGCGTTGGCCCGTGTAAAGTCATACCTGGACTACGGTGCGTTTACGCCGATCCAGGTGGCCGCTGCCGCCGCACTCAATGGGCCACAAGACTGTGTTGACGAGATCCGTGCGACCTACACGTCGCGGCGCGATACGCTGGTCGAGAGCTTTTCTCGGGCCGGCTGGGACGTTCCGCCGCCGCCGGCGACGATGTTTGCCTGGGCGCCGATACCCGAGCCGTATCGCAATGTCGGGTCCGTTGCCTTCGCAAAACTTCTGATCGAAAACGCTGATGTCGCTGTTTCGCCAGGGCTGGGCTTCGGTGAATACGGCGAGGGATACGTGCGGATTGCGCTTGTGGAAAATGAGCATCGTATCCGGCAGGCAGCGCGCAACATCAAACGTTTCCTGGCGAAGTCACCTGAGAACTTCGACAACGTCGTGCCGATGGTGACGCCGCGCGCGCACCGATAGCACCGAGCTGGCATCGCAACGCCGCGCGCGCCGTCTACGCGTCTTACCCGTCGATAAGGAACCCGATTTTGGTCAAAAATATCCGCATCGCTGTTGCCGGGCTGGGCACAGTTGGCATCGGACTGCTCAAACTGCTGCAACGTCGCCACGCCTACTTCCGCACCGCGCTGGGCCTATCGTTTCACGTGGTCGGCGTCTCTGCACGAGACCGCACCAAGGACCGTGGCATCGACTTGTCCGATGTGGCGTGGTTCGACGATCCCGTGCGGCTTGCTCAGGCCGACGGCATTGACGTGGTCGTCGAGTTGATCGGCGGAGAAGACGGTGTGGCGAAAGCCACTGTCGAGGCTGCCATCGGCGCGGGCCGGTCGGTCGTGACCGCGAACAAAGCGCTCCTCGCTCGTCACGGCGTCGCCCTTGCCAAAAAAGCGGAAACACGCGGTGTCAGCCTCGGCTTCGAGGCCGCCGTTGCCGGTGGTATTCCGGTGATCAAGACCATGCGCGAAGCCCTTGGCGGCAACGATGTTTCACGCGTCTACGGCATTCTAAATGGGACGTGCAACTTCATCCTGACCAAGATGCAGGAAGAGGGGCGGCCGTTTGAAGACGTATTGGCAGAGGCGCAGGCACTCGGCTACGCGGAGGCCGACCCCACGTTCGACGTTGGTGGCCACGATACGGCACACAAGCTGGCGCTGTTAACGAGCCTGGCGTTCGGCACGCGCGCCGACTTCGATCAAATCGAACTTGAGGGCATTCAGCGGATCACGCCAGCCGACATCGAGGCTGCAGATCAGCTGGGCTACCGCATTAAGCTGCTCGGCGTCGCGGAGCGAACGGATCACGGCATAGAACAGCGCGTTCATCCGGCGATGGTTGCGAAGCACTCGGCGATTGCCGAGGTTTCGGGCGTTACGAATGCCGTGGCCCTCAACGGGGACGCGGTTGGTGATCTTCTTCTCGTCGGTCCTGGTGCTGGCGCCGGGGCGACGGCATCTGCCGTTATGGGCGATCTGCTCGACGCTGCGCGCGGTCATGCGTTCGCGCCGTTTATCTTGCCCGCAGGCGAACTTGGGCTCGCGGAGCGGGCTGCCGAAGGAACGCACCGCGGCGCCTTTTATGTCCGGATGTCTGTCTTCGACAGACCCGGCGTGATGGCCACGATCTGCGGCTGCATGGCGGACGAGGATGTCTCGCTCGAGAGCATTGTGCAGCGTCGGCCGGCTTCCGTACTTCCGGGCACATCGGCCACACCCGAGCCTGGAAGTCAGACATCTTTGGTGCTCATCACCCACGGAACCATCGAGTCTCGCCTGCGGCGTGCGATTGCCGCGATTGAAGCCAGCGGTGATATCATGGCAGAAGCGGCACAGATCATCCGTATCGAGCAGCTCTGAGGCGCTCGCAATCCTGCACCGAGGAGCCCGTTTATCATGCCCGAGCAAAACGAAACCCCAGCGCTCAGTCGCGTTCTTGTCATGGAGGTCGGCCGTGTGACTGAGGCGGCCGCGATCGCCAGTGCGCGCTTGCGCGGCCGTGGCGATATCAAAGGCTCGGACCAGGCGGCTGTGGACGCCATGCGGCGAGAACTCGGACGGGTCAACGTTCACGGCCGCGTCGTGATCGGCGAGGGCGAGATGGACGAAGCGCCGATGCTTTACATCGGCGAAGAAGTCGGCACCGGCCAGGGCCCCGAGGTCGATATTGCGGTTGATCCCCTCGAAGGCACAACGATCTGCGCGAAGTCGATGCCGAACGCGTTGGCCGTCTTGGCCGTTGCTGAGCGCGGCGGACTGCTGCATGCCCCCGACATGTACATGGACAAGATCGCGGTTGGTCCGGGGCTGCCGGACGGCATCGTCGATCTGGATAACAAGCCCCAAGACAACATTCGCGCACTCGCTGAAGCGCGTGGAAAGCCCCTGACCGAGATTATGGCGTGCGTCCTGGAGCGGCCGCGGCATTCTGAACTCATTGCGGCCATTCGTGAAACCGGAGCCGGCGTGCAACTGATTCCGGACGGTGACATTGCCGGTGTCATCTGGACGGCAGACCACGAACAAACAGGTGTCGATATCTATCTGGGCTCGGGTGGCGCGCCAGAAGGCGTGTTGGCCGCTGCGGCACTGAGGTGCATTGGCGGGCAAATGCAGGGGCGGCTGTTGCCGGCCGACGCCGAAGAGCGCACGCGCGCCGAACGCATGGGCGCCGACGTGACCAAAAAATACGCCATGGAGGAAATGGCGTCTGGGGATGTGATTTTCGCCGCAACCGGCGTCACAGACGGCTCTCTGCTATCCGGCGTGCATTTCCGCGGTGACTTCGCCGAAACCGAAACGCTGATCATGCGTGCGAAGACCGGCACCGTCCGCCGCGTCAAAACCACGTACCGGAACTTCAAGTCGAAACTCTGAGGGTCGAGCGGCCGTATCGCTGGACCACCGGACACGCGCCACAGATGTCCGGCCGATAGCCGACGGACTTTTCCACGCCCGTTCCCGCTCTCGTCATAGTCCTGCGCCGAATCCGCCTACAACGCGCGTGAGCGGAGGGACACATGGATTTGTTCGCAGGCGGCGGGGCGACGACGACTCAATCCTCATCGGTATCGTCCGCCTTCTTGGGCGTTGATCGTTCGGTGAAGGGATTGCGCTGGGTTGAACGGCTGGATCCGGGGGCGCGCGCGCTGGCCGATGCCATGAGCCAGCGTTACGACTTGCCGGAGCTTCTCGGCCGTGTTCTGGCGGCACGCGGCGTCGCACTGGACGACGTCAGTTCGGTCCTCGACCCCACGATCCGGGCGTTGATGCCGGATCCGAGTTCGGTCCGGGACATGGACGCGGCCGCAACGCGTCTGGCTGATGCGATCGAAACATCGAGCCAGGTCGCGATTTTTGGCGATTACGATGTCGATGGCGCATGCTCGTCCGCGCTGATGCAGTTGTTCCTGCGCGCTCATGGCCGCGTCGGTGAAATCTATATTCCGGACCGGATTTTCGAAGGTTACGGCCCCAACCCGGATGCGATCCGAAGCCTGGTCGAAGCCGGTGCGCAACTGATCGTGACGGTCGATTGCGGGACGACCAGTTTCGTACCGTTGGAAACCGCAAAAGAGCTTGGTGTCGATGTCGTTGTGATCGATCACCACCAGGCCGACGAGCAGCTGCCGCATGCCGTTGCCGTCGTCAATCCAAACCGCCAGGACGATCTCTCCGGCCTGGGAGCGCTGTGCGCAGCCGGTGTGGTCTTCATGGTGCTTGTTGCGACCGTGCGGGAACTGCGCCGTCGCGGCTACTATGCCGATGGCCGGCAACCTCCGGATTTATTGGGTTTTCTGGACCTTGTCGCATTGGCCACCGTTTGTGACGTTGTCCCGCTCGTGGGGCTGAACCGCGCTTTTGTCGTCAAAGGGCTTGAGGTTCAGAAACGGCGATCCAATCCCGGTCTGGTCGCACTATCGGACGCGGCCGGCTTGAGCCAGGCCCCATCGACATATCATTTGGGCTTTGTCCTGGGCCCACGGATCAATGCCGGCGGCCGCATCGGCGACGCGGCACTCGGCGCGCGCCTGCTGTCGACCCAGGATGCGCACGAGGCTGAACAGATCGCATCCGTGCTCGATCGCCTCAATCGTGAGCGCAAAGCCATGGAAACGCGCATTCTGGAAGAGGCGACAGCCGCGGCTGAGGCGCGGGTCGAGTCCGACCCGGACACAGCTGTGCTGCTGGTCGGCTCTGAGACTTGGCACAAGGGTGTGGTCGGTCTCGTCGCCAGTCGGCTGACGGACCGCTTTCGACGTCCGTCCTGCGTCATTTCCTGGGCCTCAGAGGGCGCTGGCGCCGAAACGTCCGATACCGGCACAGCCTCCTTGCGCTCGGTCCCCGGCGTCGATATCGGCGCGGCCGTGCGTGAGGCGGTTGCCGAGGGTTTGCTCGTCAAAGGCGGTGGGCACGCGATGGCGGCCGGCCTAACGGTCGCACATGACAAAGTCGCAGACCTTGAAACGTATCTGGCTGAGCGCCTCGCAAGCTCGACCAGAACGGCACGTCGCGACGCGGTGCTCGAACTTGACGGCGCTCTTGTGCCGCGCGCGGCAACGGTGGACTTGATGGCTCTGCTGGAGCGCGCCGGGCCATATGGCCAAGGCAACCCGCAACCGCGCTTCGCCTTTCCATCCCATCGCGTTCGCTACGCCAAGGTGGTCGGCGACGCCCACGTTCGCTGCTCTCTCGAAGCATCTGACGGCTCCCGGATCGATGCGATTGCGTTCCGCGCAGCGGGGCAGCCGATTGGCGACGCTTTGCTCAACACCGGCGGCATGCCGCTGCATGTGGCCGGCAGCCTGCGTAAGGATGATTGGGGCGGCCGCGAGAAGGTTGATGTGTTCATCGACGATGTGGCCGATCCGCAGGCGTGAGGCATCGGGGCGCCCCAGTTTGAGCAAGCAGGCTGCACACTGCAGGCCGAACACTGCTGGCTGAACACTGGGGGCCGAACATCAGGGAAGATTGCAGCAACGAACATCGGAACGGCATTGCATCTCGGCCGAAACCTTTCTATAAGCGCGGCTCCGCCGCACACGCCTGCGTCTGCGGCGCCGCCGTGCGGCACAACCTCCGGCTTCGCCGGGATGGCCCGTTCGTCTAGTGGTTAGGACGCCAGATTTTCATTCTGGAAACAGGGGTTCGATTCCCCTACGGGCTGCCAGCGCAATGTATTTACGATTATTTTTCAATCAGTTGCAAAAAAATGGGGATGCAGCGGCTTTCGAGAATTGGCGCACACCTACGTCTCTTCATCATCTCTCGGATGCCCGATAATCAGCGGCATGCCATCTCCAGCCAACTGACGCCGCGCCAATCTCGGCCGCGCGCGTTAATCCGGCCTTGCGTATTCCGTGTGCTGTGCAGTGCTTGAGACCAGCCCCGTTGCATCGCTCGCGAAACCAGCCGGCGAAGCTCCGGCGACAGCGGCATGTCAGCGTTAGTCGGATGCGTGTTGTGGCTCAACACGGGCGACATTGGAGCGGCTGAGAAAGACAGCATCCGATTGAGATCCGTCCGGCACCGGATCAACAATCCAAGCACTTCAATCGCAGTACTTTCAGGTCAGGCACCGGCTCGGTGTGCGCACCCAACAAAGCCTAACCCTTCGATCGGGCGCGTGGTCTGCAGCTAACCCAGAAATCCTTGCCACGCGTTCACAATCGGATGCACAGTCACGACAACGAGACAGTTTCGAACCGAAAATGGACCCGCTCCAGTCCCCAAACTGCGATGTGCTGCCGGCAAAAAGAGAAGGCAAACATGTCCGATATTAATATGCCACACGTATTTGGCGTTTTTACATTTAATGAAGCGCCGCCTGTAAAAACATTTTCGGGACACCTAAAGCAAATAAGAATGGATCGCCTGCCTGAGGATCAGAAATGGTTGTTTTCGATCGCCTGCCCCGAATTCAATGTACGGCCCTTGTTTCGTCATGAGCTTGATGTGTTGCGCGCATTTCTTACGACGGGGTCCAAGCCAAAAGATGATCGTTCGTTTAAAGTGCCTGCTCACTCTGAACGCCGGTTCGCGGGGGGATACGACCTGCCGCGATCTAAGTACTACGCCGTATGGGACTCCTCAGCTGGGAGCGACTACGGCACCCTGAAAGCCGAGCTTTCTGCCTACCAGTCCCTGATCTGGTCGGGGCCTCAGATCATTGATGACACTCAGTGCTGGTCGAGCTCGGATGTCGTGCCGGATGACTTGATGTCCAAACTGCCAAAATACGCGAATCACATCGTCTATTTGATGTTTCATAGTCCCGGTCGCCCGCACCGCACAATCGCAAGTGATGGACGCATCAGAGTGAATGAGCTCTACAAGAATCCAGACACTCAACAAACCCTTGCGGTATCGGCCTGGCCATACACAATTATGGCCGTAGAGAAAGCCAACGTCTTCGATTTGCGTGAGCAGTCCGCGCAATTATGGCTCATGCGTCTATTAACCGAGGTAAAGATTTTCAGCGGCATCACAGAGGGTTGGACGAGGGAGGAGCAGTTATTCGAAGAACTTAGGTTCCCAAAGGTTCTCCAGCTGATTCTTGGACGTAGCCGAGGTGGGAATGTCGTCACTGATTTGATCGGCGCTTATCTCCGGAGATTTGGAGTAGCCGGCATGATATTCCCGTCAGCCAGAGCCGATTGTCTGTTGCGGTATGAGGGGCCCGACGTCGCTCAATCGTTCGGTTGGAACTTTGTGGACTATGAAGGGGCGCCGCCGCTACAGAAACACTTCGACTTTTTCAACAAAGACAGTTTTCTGAGTGCTCCGGAATTACTTGGATCACTGCGGTGGTACGGCGGAAAGGAAAAGATCGGCAGCTGGTATATTCAGCATGCTGAGCTAGATGAAAAAAGAGATATTCAGGCAGCTTGCTACCAACTGGATCACGCGGACGATCAACAACGGGCGGCGAGGGCGTACGATTTCGAAAGCTTCCGGAAAACAACCAAGCTGTTGGCGGATCGTGACGTGAAATCGCTGCTGGCCCATGGGCTGAAGGTATGCAAGTTTGAGGGTGATACATATACACTTTCAGTTCGCCACTGGCAGTATGTGCTCGATGGCGTGGAACTGGAGAATGGGCGATTGAAATCAACCATCGATGCGCCACGCATACCAATAGGACTGGAGCTTATTGAAATTCCAGAGGCGCGAAACCCTGGCTCTTGGACTTAGCGTATTGCGTGGCGGCGATCGAAAGCGCAACGACGACAACGGCCGCTGTGAGACTGGTCCGAAGACCGGGATCCAGAAAGTCACGCAATGCGAGCGCCTTGCCGGACTGAAGCTCGATGTTGGACTTGGTATCGACTGGCATTGCGGCCAACCCGCTGACGATTGAGACACAGCCCAACACGATAGAAACTCGCATGAGGAGAGCGTCCCTGAAGGTGTTGATCCTCACGGGCGTCTGCCACCTATCGGCACGAATTCATAAGTGGCTGGCCGCGGGGATATGATTAGGGGTGTGGGCCGGCGAAGTGAGCCCGCCTCGGGGGGAAATAATCCAAGCGGACGAACACTGGATCTCCTCCGGTGGGCACCTGGAGATCGCGACAATTGAGACGACCTCCAAGCCACATCGATGCGAGTTGCCAATATCAGTCTCAGCTGCCGCAGGTCAGTTTTCTAAGCGGACTACCCTCTTAAGTTGCAGATCGAGTGCCGTGGATGGGTCTTGAAACACGTCACAGCACGGCGGCCCAGATCAGAGGACAACCTCCCGAGAAGGACGACTGTTCCACGTAGTGAGCGCCCGAACCGCTTGATTCGGGCGCTGTTTTTATCGACTGGTTATTGAAAACGATCGTCAAACATTACTCGTCGTTACGGCAGACGTAGTATTTCTTCTTGAAGTAATATTTTCCGGTCCAACGCCACTTTTTCCACCAGTGGTAGCAATGCGCCGCATCATCATCGTCGTCATCGTCATCAAAGAAGTGGTCCGAATAGACGAACTTCTTATGAAACTTGAAATGACGCCGATGGTGGCGGTGCCGGTGGCGACCATGACGGCGATTGCGGCCATGGCGACCGACAGTAACAATATCGTTTGCATCGGCAGTTAGGGCCTGAACATCCTTGGCCACGCCGGCAATTGGCGCGGCGCTGGCCGGCAAGCTCATGATTGCCGACACAATCAAAATCATGATCGCGAACAGTTTACTAAAGGGCTTCATCTCTTGGTCTATCCCAATTTTGCGTTGTTGGTTTCGCGAACCGGTTATTGGTCTGCGAGTGAGACAGACATTGGCTGAACGGCATGGCCCGCGCAGTCACGTCGGTAACATGGGAAAAAAGGCGCCGGCTTTTCATCCTGAGAGCATAGGACGTCAGCCAGCAGGCGGAGTGACGGACCGAAGTTTGGACGACACGCAACTGCGATGAGTTTTGATCAAATGGGCGTTGCCTATTCGGTTATGATGTTTTCGACATTGGCGAGGGGGCGTGGGTTGCCGAGGTTGTCGAACATTATGAAATCAGAGCCAGTCCGATGCGTATCCGATCCCATCTATTTTCTTTCTCTGCGTGCCTGGTGGCCCTGGTCGCAGTACCGCTGTCTGTATCCGGCGAAACCGGCTCGCAGAATGCGCGCGTCGGGAACGGCGTAGACGCAAGCCGCGCGCTCGTGTTTGCCGATCGCCAGAGACAACTTTTCGAACAGATTGGCAAAAGCGCCTGCTATGCCCGCGCTGGAGTTGATGAGAGCGCGCATTTTGTAGAGCTCAGAAAAGCTTCGGCGCGCTTCTCCGTCGTTCTCTCCGCGCAAGTGAACGGCTCGACCGAGTTAGCGCTTCACGCCGAACCGGATCCTGACATTCGGGCGCGGTTGGCGGCGCTTGCAAAGGTCTGGCATCCGCATGGCGAGGCCATACAGTTCTATCTCGCAGCACCAGCTGTTGAGGAGTATGCGCTGGCACTTAATGCGTTCTTTTCAGACAGCACGCGGATGGCGAACGACCTGGGCGACTTGTCGCGCGCGATCGTATCGGCCGGTGGCGAAGTTGGGATCATTGATCCCGTACTTTCTAACGCGATTAACATTGCCGGCCGCCAGCGGATGTTGCTTCAGCGGATGAGCAAACAAATCTGTTTTGTCGGAACGTGGATTGAGCCGGACCTGAACAAAGCGCTCTTGAAAGGTGCTGCTGCTCTTTTTGAATCCACGAAAGCGGAGCTTTATCGCACGCTCGAAAATCTAGAGATTTCGGCGTCGTTGCGCGTCGAGTTTGCGCGGCGCACGCAGCGCTCGAACGCAATTTGGCTCGAATTCCGTAAGCGGATTGAGAATATCATCGCGGCCGATACGTACTCTCCCGACAACCTCGCGTATGTCGCGCGCAACGACGATGCTTTGCTCGCAGCGTTGGAAGCCGAGCGTGCTCTACTTGTGCGGCTGGCCATTCATGAAAAACCTGCGCCTCGGTAATGCGGCTGTAAAACCGAGGCGTGCATCCGATACTTCGCATACGCTGGATGCTCGGGTCTAACGTCGGAGCGCCGCTTCTGACTCTGCTCTTGATGCTGCGGCTTTCGCCGGCGTAAGGGCGGCAACAATGGCCACGGTCGCACCGGCCACGACAAGCCACGCAAAGTGACTGCCGAGCGTTGCTTGTATTCCGCCGCTGATCAAGCACCACAGTACCGGAATGACCATGGCGAACCAGCGCAACCGGCCCTGTGATGCTGCGAGTATGCCGAGTGCTGCTATAGCCGTGGGATCCGGGCCGAAGCCGACGTACTCGGCTTGCAGCCACGGGCGATCCGCAGCCAGTGGAAGCAAGGGGTAAATCACAAGCGCAAGGGCGAACACGGCGAATCCGGCAACAACCCGGCGTGAACGCGGTTGCGCCAGGCGCAGGCGGTAGCGCGGCAAAGCCATGGCGGCAAAAATCACGGCCTGAAGCACAAATGCGCCGGCGAAAAACGGCGCCGCCCAATTCAAAGTCGCGTAAGACTGAATGAAAAACGCCCAGGCAATCCAAACAAAGGCCACGGCGAGACACAAAGGTGTGACAACCAGTGGACCTGGATCACGGCGGCTGAGGAGGCTTACGAATATGAGGCATGCCGCGACCAGAGCCGCGATCTGCAGTGGCCAAAACGCCTGATTATAAATCTCAAGTAACCGATAGTAGACCTGAAGCGAAAACGGCAGGACATCGACCAACGGGTATTTCCACCAGTGCGACATCTAGAGCTGGGCCACATAAGCGAGCATGCGCTTGCGCAGCGGTTCGCTGAGCGGCGCCCCTTGTGCGGCGGCCATATTCTCGCGGACATGATCAACCCGCGTTGTGGCTGGGATGGCGCACGTTACGGCCGGATGCGAGATGATGAACTTGAGCAGAAACTGCGCCCAGGTCGTCGCACCCGTTTCCGAGACCCACGCCGGTAGGGGATGGCGCTCCACGCGTCGCACCAGCGCACCCTGGCGAAACGGCCGGTTGACGATGACGGCGACGCCGCGCTCGCGGGCCAGCGGCAGCAGGCGGCGTTCGGCGTTCCGGTCGACGACGTTGTAGGTCAGCTGAACAAAGTCGATCGCGTGATTACGGAGAATGTGCTCGACTTGCGCATGGCGCAATCCATGCGATGTCGTCAGGCCAACATAGCGCAGCTGCTTGTCAGCCTTCATCCGCGCAAGCGTCTCAAGATGGGCTTCCCACGCAACCAGGTTATGGATCTGCAGGAGATCGAATTGCGGCACCTGCCAGCGGCGCCGGGTCTCCTCGATTTGCGCGGGGCCGTTGCTGCCGGATGTGGTCCAGACTTTTTCCGCGGAGAACAGTTGGTCTGGCTTGCCGAGCTTGGACAGGGCGTAGCCAATCGTTGTTTGAGCCGAGCCATACATCGGCGAGCTGTCAATCATCCGGCCGCCGGCTTCGAAGAACGCTTTGACAACAGCCGTGCTGCTGTCCAGCAGGTCCTGCACCTGGCCCACATTAAACGTGATCCACGTGCCGAGCCCGACGGCCGGGATTTGCTCGCCAGACGACGGTATCGTGCGGAGTTGGCGCGAAGCGGTTTGCGCCTGCAGCACCCCAGCCGGAGTGGATACCGCAAGCGCCGCCAAAAGTCCGTTCCGACAGACGTCACGCCGACTGACCCGCATCGCAACTGTCCTCCGAGCTGGCGCGCCCTCGCGCTCACTGATCTCTCGGCATATAGTTACGGAAGATGTCACGCGAAAGATTTGGAGTTGGTGCATGTCGCAGGTTACAGAAGAACGCCCAGTTGAGGAAAAGCTGCTTGCAGAACGCAACGGCCCTGTTGCCCAGATAACCTTCAACAACCCGTCGCGTCACAACGCTGTGTCACTTGAGATGTGGCAGCGGATGATCATGCTGTTGGAGGAGTTCGCCGAGGATCCTGGCTTGCGCGCGCTCATTGTCACCGGCGCCGGCGGCAAAGCCTTTGTGTCAGGTGCCGATATCTCCAAGTTTGAAAGCGAGCGCGCTACCAAAGAGGCGGTTGCCGTTTACAATGCAGCCTCGGCGAAGGTTGCCGAACGCCTCTACAACTTCCCGAAGCCGACGATCGCCAAGGTCAACGGCTATTGCATTGGCGGTGGCGTCAATATCGCCGTTTGCTGTGACATGCGGATCGCGTCGGAGGTTTCGAAGTTCGGTATTCCCGCGGCGCGTCTCGGGCTCGGATACGGATTCCCTGGCGTCAATCGTCTGACCGAAATTGTAGGGATCTCGCGTGCGATGGAGTTGTTCTATACAGCGCGTCGCGTGCCGGCGAACGAAGCCTACGACATGGGCTTGGTGAATGCGGTTGTGCCCGTGGCAGAGCTGGACGAACACGTTTCCAGCCTGGCGCAAACCATCGCCCAAAACGCGCCCATGACCATTGCGACGATCAAGGCGGTCGCGCGGGAAATCGGCAAGCCGGCGCACGAGCGTGATCTGGCTAAGCTCGATGCGATGGTGACGGCGTGCTTCGAGTCCGAAGACTACATCGAGGGCCGCCGCGCGTTCATGGAAAAGCGTGAGCCGCAGTTCAAAGGCCGGTGAGAGAAAGATTGGCACAAGGCTCGGGTCGCCAGTGGTCGCGACCCGAGTTCAGTCGGAACGGTCGCGCCCAGGATCAGTTTCCGGGCAGGACCAGAACTTCGGTGTTGGCCGGAAGGCGATCTTTCGAGATCACCGTGGTCGGAACCGCAAGCTCGGTCACCTTGTAGGTCTTGCGCGCCTGACTGAGGAAGCGATCCAGCGTGAACCTCGAGAAATAGTGCATCGGAATGATGTATCTCGGCTTCATCGCCTGGAGCACCTCGAACATCCCCGGATAATCGAGCGTGTAGCTGCCATCCACGGGAACCATCACGACATCCATTTGCCCGATGTTCGCAAGCTGCTGTGTTGTCAGCGTGTGATGCAAGTGGCCAAGGTGGGCAATGCACAAGCCGCCGATTTCGAAGATGAAAATCGAGTTGCCGTACTCTCGCGTGCCGCCGGACCAGGATCGAACGTTGGTTGGGACGTTACGAACGCGAATGTCCTGAACCGTCAGGTCATGAAGCGCTGGTCCGCCGTTCGGGTTCCACCCCCGGACGACGTGCGTGATTTCCTTTTGCGGGGTGTCTGTGTAGTGGGACTCGTGCGAGTTGTTCATCGTCACGATGTCCGGTGTGTGCGGCGGCTGGATCGGGATCGCATAATCCGTCGCGACTTTTACGCCTTTCGGGCTTTCGATCAAAAACGTCGCGTGCCCCATAAACGTAACGCGGACCTGATAGGGCTGCAGGTTCGCGATCCGCATTGCGGCTTTTTGGACGTAACGCCCGGCAGGTGCAGGACGCGAATTCCAGGCAAGTGCCAGACACCGGTCCGGCGCGATTTTAGGTGCGCTTTGTTGCGCAGACGCAGTCAGTGCCATCAGGGGCTGTACCAAAAGCGCGCCAGCGAGCACGATCCCGACAACCCGCCCCTGAGCCCAGCCGTGAGCCCATCTGCGAGCCCAGTCGTGAGAATATGTTGCGAACATCCGAGCCTCCGATCATCTTAAGAGTCCCCCCGTCGCCCCTTTCAGAGTGAACCACGGGTATGCGGAGCGGCCAAGGTGAATTGCCGCCCCTGTACCATTCGCACCTGTACCATCCGTCACGAGACGATGACCCACGATCGGACCCAAAGACATGGCTGCGCAAACACCTCCTGAGCCTCGGCGCCGTATGGCAGTGGTCGACAAGACGACGTTGTTTTACGTGCTGCTCGCTCTGGTCTCCGCCGCGTTGGTCTGGATCATCAAGTCGCCCGCTGCCATGACGGACGCCGTTTCCGGCGCGCTTCTGCTGTTCGCGGCGATTGCCCCGATGATTGTCATGGGCTTGTTTCTTGGCGGGCTCGTAAAGGCGATCGCAGATCCCGCGAAGGTTGCGCCGATCCTCGGCCAGCAATCCGGCCTGCGCGGCTTGGCGCTTGCGAGCATTCTCGGAGCACTGACACCTGGCGGACCTTTTGCCGCATTCCCGATCGTCTATGCCATTTTCGCTGCAGGGGCCGATGTTGGCGCTGTCGTTGCGTTCCTGACCGGCTGGTCTTTGATCGCCTTGCATCGCGTCGTTGTCTGGGAGTTGCCGCTGATGGGGCCGGATGTGGTCGGCCTACGCATTCTGATTTCGCTGCCCCTGCCGGTACTGGCTGGTCTGCAAGCGCGCTGGTTGGTGCGCAATGTGGACCTGTTCCGATCGGTCGGGCCGCGTGATCTGTCGGCGGACGAGCCGCGGGGATGATCTATTCGGCAGCGCTATTGTTTGTGGTGACCATCGGCGTTTTGGCCTATGCAGCCACGCGTTCGCGTGACGCCGTACCGGCCGCAGCCACCTTTACGCTGCGCGAAGGTGGCCGTCTGGCGATCCGATTGCCGTTCGCTCTGATTGCTGCGTCCTGTCTCGCAGAGTTGATACCGGACGACACGGTTGCCGCCCTGATCGGACGCGACAGCGGCGTGCAGGGCATTCTGTTCGCATCGTTTGCCGGTGGCCTTCTGCCCGGCGGGCCGATGGTGTCCTTTCCGGTTGCACTCATTCTCGCCGGTGAAGGGGCCGGCACGGCTCAGCTTATCGCCTTGTTGACCGGCTGGTCGGTGTTCGCCTTCCATCGCGTGATATCTTACGAAAGCCCGATCATGGGCTGGCGTTTTGTGGCCGTGCGGATGCTGTCGTCCTTGCTCGTGCCGATCGTGGCCGGCCTGGCAACCGCTGCGGCCATTGCAACGTTTGGCGACGTCTCAGTCGGCTGGCGCTAGCACCGTTTCGGCGATTACGGCGTCACGAGCCGAAGCCGGCACCGGCCTTTCGATAGGCATCGCGCGGCGGTGAAAACACATCGATCACCTTTGCGCCGTCCGGGCCGGCCTCAAAGCCATGCTCCACGTTGCCCGGCGTTTGCCAGAATGCGCCTTTCGAGACGGCAATGCGCTCGCCGTTCTGGATGCGCGTGCCCGAGCCCTCGATCAGGAAACCCCACTGCTCTTCCGGATGCGCATGGATTTTGCCGGCCGCACCAGGCGCGGCTTCGACAATCGAGATCATGACGTTCTCGCCAACGAACACCGTGGTTTTCATACCGTCTGACAGCTGACGCTCAACGCCGCCCTCCAGAGCATCGAGATTGAAGAATGTGGGGTGCATGTAGCCTCCTAAGCGACGGTTCGTGGGCCCTAGCCGTCATGCGGCCCTCAATCGGCGCCGACAAGCAATGCGTTGCTGTCTGAACAACGCTTTACTCTGCGACACATCAGACGACTTGGCGGCAGCCATTTCACTTGCGATACATCAGATAATACGAACGATTAGAATATGGCGCGAGTCTGCGCCGCTCGGGGGGAACGAAAACACTCATGGGTCAAGAAGAGCCGCAAATTGATTTCAGCGTGCCGTCAGCCGACGAGATTAAGACGTCAACCTGCTACATGTGCGCCTGCCGCTGCGGGATTAAGGTCCATCTCAAGGATGGCCGGGTGCGCTATATTGAGGGCAACCGCGATCACCCGGTGAACAAGGGCGTTCTGTGTGGCAAGGGGTCCGCCGGCATCATGCAGCACTATGCGCCGTCGCGGCTCAATGCGCCGCTGAAGCGTGTCGGCCCGCGCGGATCCGGCGAGTTTGTTGAGATTTCATGGGACGAAGCCTTGTCTCTTGCCGCCGACTGGCTCGGCGACGTGCGCGCGAACGACCCTCGAAAACTGGCCTTCTTCACGGGCCGCGACCAAAGCCAGGCGCTGACCGGATGGTTCGCGCAACAGTTCGGCACGCCGAACTTCGCAGCCCACGGCGGTTTCTGTTCGGTCAACATGGCTGCGGCCGGGCTTTACACCTTCGGTGGTTCGTTCTGGGAATTCGGCGAGCCGGATTGGGAGCATACGAAGTATTTCCTGTTGTTCGGTGTTGCAGAAGACCACGCATCCAACCCGATCAAAATGGCGCTCGGTCACCTGAAAGAACGCGGTGTCAAGATCGTTGCCGTCAATCCGGTGCGTACCGGCTATCAGGCAATTGCCGATGAATGGATTGGTATCACGCCGGGGACCGACGGCCTGTTTGTCGGTGCGCTCATCCACGAACTGCTGCGGACTGAGAACATTGATCTGGACTACCTCGTGCAGTTCACCAATGCGCCATGGTTGACCATTGACGATCCAGGTGCTGCGGACCACGGCCTGTTCGTTCGGGACGACGATGGCGCCCCACTTTGCTTCGACAAGAAGTCAGGACAGCTTGTCAAAGCCAGCATGACGGATATCAACCCGGCGCTCGTCGGTCGCTATCAGCTGTCCGATGGCCGGTCAGCGGTGCCGTCATTCGTGCATCTTGCCGGTCGCTACCTCGGGGCGGACTATTCGCCGGAACGCGCCGCGGACGTCACCGGCGTGCCGGCTGAAACGATCCGCCGGATCGCTGCGGAATTGGCCGACACGGCCTTCTCTCAGCAGATCACGTTGGACATCCCATGGACGGACTGGGCGGGCAGACACCACGCGAAGACCGTTGGTCGGCCGGTCTCCATGCACGCCATGCGGGGGATATCGGCTCATTCGAACGGCTTTCAGACGTGCCGGTTGCTTCACATTCTCCAGATTTTACTCGGCACGATCGATTGTCCTGGCGGGTTTCGTTACAAACCGCCGTATCCCAAGCCAACGCCACCGCCGCTCAAGCCGTTCGGCAAGCCCGGCACCATTCAGCCCGGCACGCCGATGTCCGGGCCGCCGCTTGGGTTCCCGATGGGGGCCGGAAGACCTGTTGGTGGACGCCGACGGCAAGCCCCAGCGCATCGACAAGGCCTATTCCTGGGACGCGCCCCTATCCGCGCATGGCCTGATGCACATGGTGATCACCAATGCGTCCAAGGGCGATCCGTATCCGGTCGACGTGTTGTTCATGTACATGGCTAACATGGGCTGGAACTCGTCCATGAATACGCCGGGGACGCTGCGCCACTTAACGGCCACCGATCCGGAGACCGGGGCGTATCGCATTCCGAAGATCATTTATTCGGACGCCTATTTCTCGGAGATGGTGCCGTACGCCGACCTCATCCTCCCGGATACGACTTACCTGGAGCGCTGGGACTGCATCTCGCTGCTCGACCGTCCCATTTCCGATCCAGACGGCGCGGCTGATGCCATTCGTCAGCCTGTTGTCGAACCTGACCGGGACGTCCGCCCGTTCCAATCCGCGCTTCTGGATTTGGGCGCGCGCCTGTCTCTGCCCGGCTTCGTGACGGAAGATGGGACAGCAAAATTCCCGGGTGGGTATCCGGACTACATCGTCAACCACGAGCGCGCACCGAACGTTGGGCCGCTGGCCGGTTATCGCGGACACGACGGCGGCGCTTTTGGAAAAGGCGCGCCAAACCCCGATCAGCTCAACGCCTACATCGCGAACGGATGCTTTTATCGACACGAGCTGGCGCCCAATCAGCGCTACTACAAGCATGTCAACGCAGGTTACCTGAACTGGGCGAAGGATACGGGCTTCAACGGCAGTGCCGATCCGATCGTGTTCCAGTTGTATCTTGAGCCGCTACAGAAGTTCAGACTTGCTGCTGCGGGGCACGGCGACGTTCTTCCGCCTGAGAGCCACCGCCAGCGCCTGTTGCAGTTCTTCGACCCGGTTCCGTTCTGGTATCCGCCCTTCGGCGATGACGGGACAATAGGGGACACATTTCCGCTCCACGCCATCACCCAGCGGCCGATGGCGATGTATCACTCGTGGGGCTCGCAAAATGCCTGGCTGCGCCAGATCCACGGCGATAACCGTCTCTATCTGAATCGTCGGACCGCGGCGGCCTACGACATCCGTGACGACGACTGGGTCTGGCTGTCGAGTGACATCGGTCGCGTCAAGTGCCAGGTCCGTTTGATGGACGGCGTCAACCCGCACACGGTTTGGACGTGGAACGCGATCGGGAAGCGACGCGGTGCGTGGGGTCTGGCCGACGATGCGCCGGAAGCAAAGCGCGGCTTCCTCCTCAATCACCTCATATCGGAGTTACTCCCGGCACGGGACGGTGGCTACCGGTTCTCCAATAGCGATCCTGTCACCGGGCAGGCAGCTTGGTACGATCTCCGTGTGGCGATCGAGAAGGCCGACGCGGCCGAGGCGGAGGAAACCCGTCCGCGCTTCGATCCGTTGCACCGACCGACCTCGAAAGATCTGCCGGAGGCGGCCGAATGACAAGCTTGCCGCAAACAACCAATGCCAAACTCGGCCTGGTCATCGATCTCGATACCTGCGTGGGATGTCAGGCGTGCGCTACCAGCTGCAAAGAGTGGAACACCGCCGGTTACTCTGCACCGCTGTCCGATGAAGATCCGTACGGCTCAGATCCACACGGCACCTGGCTCAATCGCATTCACAGCTACGAAGTCGACGACGGCCGCGCGGGGCAGACCGTGCATTTCCCGCGCTCCTGCCTGCATTGCGAGGAGCCCGATTGCGTCACCGTTTGTCCAACGGGTGCGTCCTACAAGCGGGCGGAAGACGGCATCGTGCTCGTCAATCCGGAAACGTGCATTGGCTGCAAGCTCTGCTCGTGGGCCTGTCCGTACGGCGCGCGGGAGTATGATTACTCAGACGGTGTGATGAAGAAGTGCACGCTGTGCGTTGACCGCATTTACAACGAGAGTTTCGAACCCGAAGACAGATTGCCGGCTTGCGTGCGCGCGTGCCCAACCGGAGCGCGTCACTTCGGCGATCTCGGTGATCCGGAGAGCGATGTGTCGAAGCTGGTCGCCGATCGTGGCGGTTTCGATCTCCTACCGGAGTTCGGATACAAGCCCGTCAACAAGTATCTCCCGCCGCGGCCGCGTCGCGATAACGAACCGCCCGCTCCAGGCTTGTCGCAGTCGCCGATTGACACTGTTGATAGCTCCGTTCTCGATACTCCGCGTGATCCCCTCGAACGTTTCTTCGCTTGGGCCGATCAAATGCTCAGTCGTTAAGGTAACGCCCAAGCCATGCATCCTGCCTATTCCGTTATTGTATTCACGACCGCATCCGGCGCTGGATACGGCCTCATAATCTGGTTGGCCATCGCGGCCCTCACGGGGATATTGCCGCAAACCTCGGCCGTCGTCTGGCTGGGATTCGCTGTGGCGCTCGCGCTGATTGTCGGCGGTTTGCTGTCGTCAACGGCTCACCTGGGGCGTCCGGAACGTGCCTGGCGAGCCGTGTCGCAGTGGCAGACGTCATGGTTGTCCCGGGAGGGTGTGGCTGCCCTGGTGACGTTCGCTCCGATCGGTGTCCTTGGCTTGAGCTTACTTGCGCTGCCAGCCGGACATGCCGTGCAGAGCGTTGCCGCGGTTCTGACGATCATCGCAGCGCTAGTCACCGTATACTGCACGGGCATGATCTATGCGTCTCTCAGAACTATCCCCGCTTGGAACCATGAGCTCGTCACGCCGGGCTATGTTCTGATCGCGTTGGCAACCGGCGGCGTGCTCTATGTCCTGGTTACGGCGTTCGTTGCGCAAGCCCCGCTCGCCATAGGCTGGATCACGTGCGCATTGCTCGCCGGCGTCGGCGTCCTCAAGTGGTTTTACTGGACGGCGATTGACAGCCCATCACCTGCGTGGACGGCGGAGGCTGCGACAGGGCTCGGCACAATCGGCAAGGTTCGTCAGCTCGATCCGCCCCACACCCAGGCCAATTTCGTCATGCGCGAGATGGGCTATAGTGTTGCGCGCAAGCATGTCGCCCGCCTGAGGCCGATGGTCTTGCTGACGTTATGTGCCGCGCCGATGTTCTTTCTGGCGCTCATCCTCACCGTCGCCGGTCCCACAGCACCGCTCTGGGCGGTCCTGGCAACAACGTCGGCCGGATTAGGCGTTTTCGTCGAACGTTGGCTGTTCTTCGCCGAAGCCAAACACGTCGTTACGCTGTTTTATGGTGCTGAGGCGGTGTAACGGGGCGAACTCAATGGTCCGCGCATGATGAGGGTGCGCACGCGGTCGCGATAATAGACGGCGCTCAGTGTCGAAAAGCCCAAAACGGCATAGATGGCTAGCGTGACCGTCATAACATCGACGACGTAGGCAATTGCGCGAAGCAATCCGGCGTCCATCTCCGTGAGGGTTTGGGGTTCTGTTCCCGGCAAAACGAAGAACAGCTGTTCAACATCAGCCATAACGGCAACTGCCATGATGATGAGTTGGGGCAAGATTGTCATCGGCCACACCGTGCAGAATATAGCGGCACCGTAACGGTGACCGACGGGCCCGTTCCAGTTGAACAGCACCGTATTCCGATGGCGCGTGTCCTCGACAGCTGTGATTGGCAGCAGCAGCGTCCATCTCGCGCGAAACCAACACACCAACAGTCCACCCAACGACATTGTGAAAACCAACGCCGCGTGGCCCGGGATGTTCGTAAGCGCGACATCCGGGTTGATGAATTGGGCTCCTGGCAACTCAGATGCCAAAACTCGAATGATGATTGAGGCTACGACCAGCAGGACGAGCAAGAAGACAATCATGGACGCAAGACCGGCAAACCAAACTGCCATAAAGAGAAGAAACCACTTCAAAGCTAGGTCGGATGCCCGTGTGTTTGGCCAGAAATGCGCGCGCTGAGGTGGCTCGCCAAGAACGAGCATGCGCTGCCAGGCTACCAGTCCGGACGCAAAGAGAAAAACGGCGTAAATCACCAGCAAAAACGGAATAGCGATCAACGGCGCCATGACCGGGTTCTCGACCAACAAGCGCATTCGCAGCACATGATCTGCTGAGCGCGTGCCGAACACGGCTGATGGAATGGTCTCGTGCGCAAGAACCGCGCTGATGAGACAGATCAAAGCCGGCCAGAAAACGCGCACCAGGTCCGCCGCCCTGCGCAGCGGCAGAAAATATGCAGTCGCAAGCAACTCGATTAGCGTGGACGCGCTTTCGCTGGATGAATCAGACATGACCTTGATCGCGTATTACTGCCTGCCGTCTTTGGCGTTGTGCGTTGTTCAGTTAGCGGATGCTATGACGCCACCTAACGCTTGTCGCGCCAAATCAGGTTCACAATCAAGGCCGCAACTGCGGCCCGGTGCGTCGCGCCGCCCCCACGCCAACGCGGCTGTTGCCGCATTGGGCATTTCAGATGTCGAGATAGCGAATATGCCATCTCGATGAGGCCTGAGCGAAGCGAGGAATAGCCGTGAGCGAACGCATGCGAGAGCGAGGCACATGTAATGTGGCACGCTCTAAGCCGGATCAGCAGCCCAAGGACCGCGCTCAGGCATCCCGATGACTGGCGATGGTTTCTTGGACAACGGCGACAATCCAGCGAATTCAGGGGTCTGAAGTCCATGAAGCCCAAGAAAGGCGCATTCCCGCAAGACGCCCATCCGGAGACGACCGGCAACTTTAGTGCACGCCATCCCTCAACTCTGTTACCTACGTGCTAGCCAAACGCCCTCAGCTCACATTATATCGCAGCCGCCATGCCAAAACGCGAAGACATTTCATCGATCCTCATCATCGGCGCCGGCCCGATTGTTATCGGCCAGGCGTGCGAGTTCGATTACTCCGGCACTCAGGCCTGCAAAGCCCTGAAAGCTGAGGGGTATCGAATCATCCTCGTGAACTCGAACCCTGCAACCATCATGACCGACCCGGACATGGCGGATGCAACCTATGTCGAGCCGATCACACCGGACGTCGTGGCAAAGATCATTGCCAAGGAAAAGCCGGATGCGATTCTGCCGACCATGGGCGGGCAAACAGCGCTGAACACCACGCTGGCTTTGCATAAGAACGGGGTGCTCCAGGCACTTGGTGTCGAAATGATCGGCGCGGATGCCGAAGCCATCGACAAGGCCGAGGACCGGCAGCTGTTCCGCGAGGCGATGGACCGGATCGGCCTCGAAACGCCAAAGTCGATGTTGGCCCACACCATGGTGGAAGCCATGGCGGCGCTCGAAATCGTCAAGTTGCCGGCGATTATCCGTCCGTCGTTCACGCTGGGCGGCACGGGCGGTGGTGTCGCCTATAACCGCGACGAGTTCATCGAGATTGTCGAGCGCGGTCTTGATGCGTCCCCGACCACCCAGGTGCTGATCGAAGAAAGCGTCTTGGGGTGGAAAGAGTATGAGATGGAAGTCGTGCGCGACCGCGCCGACAACTGCATCATCATTTGTTCGATCGAAAACGTCGACCCCATGGGCGTGCACACCGGGGACTCGATTACCGTTGCACCGGCGCTCACGCTAACCGACCGCGAATACCAGATCATGCGGAACGCATCGATTGCCGTGTTGCGCGAAATCGGGGTCGAGACCGGCGGCTCGAACGTGCAGTTTGCCGTCAATCCCGCCGACGGGCGCCTTGTCGTTATCGAAATGAATCCGCGGGTGTCGCGATCCTCGGCGCTGGCGTCGAAGGCCACCGGTTTCCCCATCGCGAAGGTCGCGGCGCGCCTTGCGGTCGGTTACACGCTGGACGAACTCCAGAACGATATCACAGGCGGCGCTACGCCGGCCTCGTTCGAGCCGACCATCGATTATGTGGTCACCAAGATTCCGCGTTTCGCCTTTGAAAAGTTCCCAGGCGCCGACCCGACACTGACAACGTCGATGAAGTCTGTCGGTGAAGTGATGGCAATTGGCCGGACGTTCCATGAGAGCTTGCAGAAAGCCCTGCGCTCCATGGAAAACGGGCTCACAGGCCTCGATGATGTCGTTTTGGACGGTCTCGGTGCGGGCGACGACAAGAACGTGATCCGAGCGGCCCTTTCAACGCCCACGCCGGACCGGATTCTCAAGGTCACGCAGGCCATGCGCTTGGGAACCGACCCGGAGCAGATCCATACGTTCTGCAAGTACGATCCGTGGTTCATCGACCGCCTCGGCGAAATCGTCGACGCGGAAAACCGCGTGCGCACGCACGGGCTGCCGGCCGATGCGGACAATATGCGCACGTTGAAAGCTATGGGCTTTTCCGACGCTCGTCTTGCACATCTTGCGGGGCTGACCGAGGCCGACATCAAGGCGCACCGTGCAAAACTGCGAGTCCGTCCCGTCTTCAAGCGCATCGACACCTGTGCCGCGGAGTTCGCCAGTCCGACGGCCTACATGTACGCGACGTACGAACGGGCACTCAACAGCGCTGCGCAATCGGAAGCTCTGCCGTCGGACCGAGAGAAGATCGTCATTCTCGGTGGCGGGCCGAACCGCATCGGGCAGGGCATCGAGTTTGATTATTGCTGCTGCCACGCCTGCTTTTCGCTATCGGCAGCCGGGTTCGAGACCATCATGGTCAACTGCAATCCGGAAACGGTCTCAACCGACTACGACACATCAGACCGGCTCTACTTCGAGCCGCTGACAGCCGAGGACGTGCTTGAAATCATCGAGGCGGAGCAGACCAACGGTACGGTCAAAGGCGTGATCGTCCAGTTCGGCGGCCAGACTCCGCTTAAGCTTGCCACGGCACTGGAGACGGCCGGGATACCGATCCTGGGCACCCCGCCGGATGCGATCGAGCTCGCCGAAGATCGCGATCGTTTCCGGGACCTCATTACGCGCCTGAACTTGCGGCAGCCGGAGAGCGGGATCGCAAAAGACCCAGACGAAGCACGCGCCGTGGCGGATTCGATCGGATATCCCGTGGTTATCCGTCCATCGTTCGTGCTCGGCGGACGGGCGATGGAGATCGTCCATGATGGCGCCGAGGTGGATCGGTACGTCACCCATCTATCCGCGACGCTGGAGCGACCGTCGGAACTGGCCGTTTCGGCAGATCGCCCGTTGCTGATCGATCGCTATCTGACCGATGCCATCGAAGTTGATGTCGATTGCTTGTCCGATGGCACCTCAACGCATGTCGCAGGGATCATGCAACACATTGAGGAAGCCGGCATTCACTCCGGAGACTCTGCGTGTTCACTGCCGCCGCATTCGCTGGATGGCGAAACGATTGCCGAGCTGGAGCGCCAGTCCAAGGCTCTCGCTGAAGCACTTGGTGTCGTCGGCCTGATGAATGTGCAGTTCGCTGTCAAGGATGGTGCGATCTACATCATCGAGGTGAATCCAAGAGCCAGCCGTACGGTGCCGTTTGTCGCCAAGGTGATCGGTCAGCCGATTGCCGGTATCGCGGCGCGCGTGATGGCCGGCCAGCCTCTCGCGAACTTTGGGCTGACGTCTCGTCAGTTGACTCACGTAGCCGTCAAGGAAGCGGTGCTGCCGTTTGTGCGCTTCCCGGGAGTCGATCCCATCCTGGGCCCGGAAATGAAGTCAACCGGCGAAGTGATGGGCATCGACCGCGACTTCGCGATGGCGTTCGCCAAAAGCCAGCTTGGCGCGGGTCAAAGATTGCCCACCACTGGATCCGTTTTTGTATCCGTTCGGGATGGGGATAAAGAGGCGATTCTGGCACCCGTCCGCAAACTCATCGAATCCGGCTTCGATATTGTAGCCACGCGCGGAACGGCGCGCTTTTTCGGCGAAAACGGTGTGCCGTGCACGATTGTCAACAAAGTGCTCGAAGGCCGGCCCAATATCGTTGATGCAATGAAAAACAATGAAATTGCGATGGTTTTCAACACGACCGAAGGCGCGAAGGCCCTTGTCGACTCCAAGGACATACGCCGCACTGCCTTGCTGAACCATATCCCTTGTTATACCACTGTAGCCGGGGCAGCTGCCGTGACAGAGGCCGTGTGTGCACTCAAGGCGGACGTGCTGAATGTGGCTCCGCTTCAGGCATACGGGCCGGGAGTGGCGTAAGGCGCCAATTTTGACCACGTAAAAACCAGCATTGTGTTGCGGAGAAGTCTCTGCTCTGCTGGTCATTGCTCCAGCAGATGGACACCGGGAAAGCGCTCGGACCGTTTGTTGATTCAGCGGTAAGCCAAAGGCCAGGTTTCCGACGATCGCCAAGCGATCTTCGGGGCGGGTCTTTTACCGCATTCCGCGATTGAAATCCGCGGAAAGAGGCAATCCGTGGTGGTCCGTCCACTGAGGCGTGGGACCGATAAGGAGACGTAAAAGAATGTCCATGGACCGCGTGCCTATGACAGTTGAAGGCTTCGAAAGGATGGAAGCCGAGTTGCAGCGCCTGAAATCTGAAGAGCGTCCGCGGATCATCGCGGCGATTTCCGAGGCGCGCGCGCATGGCGATCTGTCTGAGAACGCAGAGTATCATGCCGCCAAGGAAGCGCAGGGCATGAACGAAGCCCGCGTTGCGGAACTTGAGGACAAGCTCTCGCGCGCCGAGGTCATAGATCCGACGTCCATGTCCGGCGATGTTGTGAAATTTGGCGCAACCGTTTCGCTTGAGGACGAGGATACGGAGGATCAGGTCGCCTACAAGATCGTGGGCGAGCTTGAGGCCAATGTGAAAGAAGGCCGCGTGTCGGTCACGTCGCCCATTGCACGCGCCCTGATCGGCAAGACAGTTGGCGACAGCGTGGAAGTCGTCACGCCGAAGGGCAGTAAGGCCTACGAGATCCTCGACGTATCCTGGAAGTAAGGTCTTGTCTGCAGCCGCAGGTTGTGGCTCATCCGGCGGTGAGAGCCACGCCCGGTTCATATTTCACGCGGCGAATGGCGACGTTCGTCTTCACGCTGGCCACGTTTGGCGTCGCGCTCACGGTGTTGAGGAGGAAGTCCTGGAACGCCGTGAGATCTCGTGCCACGCACTTGAGAATGTAGTCGCTTTCTCCGGACAGCATGTGGGCCTCGCGAACCATGGCCCAACCCAGGGCGCGATCCTCAAAGGCACGCAAGTCGCGCTCGGCCTGATTGTGCAACGTGACCATGACATAGGCCGTCACTGAGAAGCCGAGCCGCTCAACATCGACATCGGCATGATAACCACTGATCAAACCCGATTGTTCAAGGGCGCGGACACGCCGTAGGCACGGCGGAGCGGAGATGCCAGCGCGTTTCGAGAGAGCGACATTCGTAAGACGACCGTCCGCCATAAGCTCGCGCAGGATCCGCAGGTCGATCAGATCGAGTTTTGGGCTCACTGATAGTATTACCCGTTTGGGCCTCGATTGTGTGTTGAACGCAGTGTAGGGGGTCAATGGCAGCCGGGCAAATCGTCGGCGTGACGTACTGCTGAATAGTCCAGGAAAACGAGATGGCGACGGACGTCAATCAAGCCGACATCCAGCCGGGCATTCAAGTCGCCGAAGACCTCAAGGGGCGGCGGGCTTGGTTGATTACCGATGGCAAAGCAGGCTCCACGCGCCAGGCAGAGGGCATTGCGACGGCACTTGGCCTTGCGGCTACCGTCAAACACGCCAATCCAACGGCTCTCTATCGGATCCTGGCACCTTTCGGCCCCGTTGACCCCGCAGCGCGGTTCGGCGCCGAAGACGGCGACTTCGGTCCGCCCTGGCCCGATGTCGCCATCGCGGTCGGACGTCGCAGCGCGCCTTACCTGCGAGCGTTGCGTAAAGTCGCGCCCGGTCGGTGCTTCTCGGTCTACCTCATGGATCCACGCGCAGGTCGCAATGTTGCGGACATGATATGGGTCCCGGCACACGATCGCCTGCGTGGCGCAAACGTATTTACAACACCAACTGCGCCGCACCCCTTTACGCCGGAACGGCTCGCAGCGCTGCGTGGTACCATGGCCGACGACATCGTAGCGCTCCCGCAGCCGCGCGTTGCGATCTTGATTGGCGGGCGGAGTGCGGCATACCCGTTCTCAGCGAAGGAAACCGCGGCGTTTGCAAGCGCCTTGCAGAGCCTTGTGGCTCTGGGTGCCAGCTTCATGATCACACCCTCACGCCGGACGCACGCGGAATTGCTCGCGGCGACGCTGGCAGCAACGCATGGCACACCGCGATTGGTGATCGATGCCACGAGTGGGCCAAATCGCTATCCGGAGTTCCTGGCGCACGCGGAGGCGTTCGTCGTCACGGCGGACTCGATCAATATGACAGGAGAAGCGGCCGCCACCGGGCGACCGGTTTACGTGTTCCATCCGTCAGGAGGCAGATCAAAATTTCGGCGTTTTCACGAGAACTTGGAGGCGCATGGGGCGACGCGTCCCTTGCCGGAAACGCTCTCGCAATTCATTTCATGGCATTATGAGCCGATCGACTCGACCGGCGACATTGCCCGGGAGATCTTTCGGCGCTGGTCTGCTTGGCGTGAAACAATCGTAGCCGTTTAATCGTCATCGCGATTTGGGGGCAGAGGACTTGATGCGGCGGAGCTGGCTGAGCGAGGGATCTTCGCGTGCGGTGCACGCCGATGCGGAATCCATCCTCGCCGCAGGCGGATCTCTAACGCGCCCCGAGATGGCCAGAACGCCGCGGTTTGCAAGACGTGTCTGGCTTCTCGTTGAGTTGGGCCTGTTCTATCTGGGTGCGCCAGTTGCGATCCTTTGGGCCGTTCACACGTTCCATTTACCTCTGTTTGTTGTACTCCAACCTATTTTACTTGCGTTTATCGCTTATCTTTTGTGGGACGATGGCTTTCGCCTGACGCGAGAATTCTCGATCGGGATTACGCTGAAAACAGTTCTCAGTATTCTACTAATCTTTTTGGTTGTCGGCTCAGCCATTGCGCTTGCAACTTATCTTCGATTTCCAAATCGATTTTTGGCGTTTCCCCTATATCGAACCGAGCTTTGGCAGTTCGTAATGTTTGCCTATCCGGTCGCGTCGGTCTTGCCGCAGGAATTGGTTTATCGCACGTTCTTCTTCCACCGCTACGGGCCACTTTTCGGAGACTACCGGTTCCTGGCTATTCTCACCAATGGCCTGCTGTTTGGCTTTGCTCACATCATCTTTGACAACATCATTGCTGTTGCCGGGACTGCCGTCGCCGGCATTCTCTTTGCCTATCGGTACGAGACGACTCGCTCGTTTTGGGCCGTCTGGCTGGAGCACAGCCTTTACGGTGCGCTGGTCTTTACGGTCGGCCTCGGCGGCTTCTTCTTTACCGGCGTCTCAAACCTGTGAGATGGGCGTGCGCACCGCAAAAGTTGTTCGGGTTGCGGCGCGCGTCACATGTTAAGCTGCCTGTTTTTCCAACCAACCTTCGAGTGCCTCCAGAAGCCCATCGAGCGGCCGATAGCCATTCGTAACCAGGCTGAACCCAACCGTATCGCTGCCCACGACGAGGCATGGGAAGCCTTGCACGCCGGATTGCTGCGAAAACAAGAAATCGCGAAACGTTTCATTGCGGATGTCCGGGTTCAATAAATCGGCCTTGAAAGCGTCTCGGTCGTCCCCGAATTCGGCAGCAATGTCAGCAAGAACATCCGCGTCTGTGGTATCGCGATTATCACGATAAAACGCGGCGCTGATCTGGCCCTTGAAAGCCAGGGCGCGTTCCGGATGGCGATGGCGCATGGCAACGACGGCGCGACATGCGGGCTCGGTGTCATAAACGAACCCCTCGCGGTCGAAAAACGCGAAATCAAACGGCTGGCCTGTCGCCTCGCCAACCCGCGTCCAGGCGTTGCGAATGTAATCCTTGTCTTCCGGCCGCATGGCGTTCGTGTTACCGGCGCGCAGTCCACCGACAACGATCCGGATCGGCAAACGGTCCGAGAACCTGGCGTTAACGGCCTCGATGACTGGCGAGAACCCATAGCACCATGAGCACATGGGATCGGCGAAATAGATGAAATGAACCGGCTCTTCGGCAGCTGTCGGAGTGGGTTCGGACACGTCCGTCATCACGGCCTCCTTTGCAACGCACGGCGCATTGTGCAAACCGGCGAGTTATAGGCGCTGCGAGAACTCTAGCAGAGTTTGCCGGCCATGTAGCATTCACACGAGCAAATCATCGCGTGCGATCCGCTCCTTGGTCGGCTCCTCCCGTCAGTCTCAAGGGTGCACAACCGACGTTGAGCCGCCTTTCGCGATCGGGTACACGTTCCCCCTCACCGGACCACCTAGTGCATTGCCGCCCTAGGCGGATCGCTTTGACGGCCCACATTCCGTGCCTGGCCACCCTCAGAATGATGAATTGGGCGCCGGGGCGGGACAATGGACGGCATCAGCGAAAACCGAAGCATTTCAGTCGACATGGAGCCATCGCATGGCCACGCCGCAATACGTCTACCACATGCAAAAAGTGTCCAAGACCTATCCCGGCGGAAAGCAGGTTCTCCGGGATATCTCGCTGTCATTTCTGCCGGGCGCGAAAATCGGCGTTGTCGGCGTGAACGGCGCTGGCAAGTCCACATTGCTTAAGATTTTTGCTGGCCAGGTCGAGGACTTCAATGGGGAGGCCTGGGCTGCCGACGGCGTCAAGGTGGGCTACCTTTCGCAGGAGCCGGAACTCGATCCGGAGAAGTCGGTGATCGAGAACGCCATGGAGGGGGTGGCTGAAAAGAAAGCGCTGGTCGATCGCTTCAACGAACTCGCTGCGAACTACTCTGAAGAGACCGCAGATGAAATGGCTGAACTTCAGGATCAGATCGACAGCCTGGATTTGTGGGACCTCGACTCGCAAGTCGAGCAGGCGCTGGATGCGTTGCGCTGTCCGTCCGGGGATGCCGATGTCACGAGCCTTTCAGGTGGCGAGAAGCGCCGCGTGGCGCTGACCAAGCTGCTGCTCGCGAAGCCGGATATTCTTTTGCTCGACGAGCCGACGAACCACTTGGACGCCGAGTCCGTGGCGTGGCTGGAGCGGTTCCTGCGCGGATATGCCGGCTGCGTGATCCTTGTCACGCACGACCGCTACTTCCTGGACAACATCACAGAGTGGACGCTTGAGCTCGATCGCGGGCACGGCGTCCCTTACAAAGGGAACTATTCGAGTTGGCTCGAGCAAAAAGCGAAACGTCTCGAAGTCGAGAAGGGGCAAGAAGAGTCCCGCCAACGGGCGCTCAAACGCGAACTCGAGTGGATCCGATCTAGCCCGAAAGCCCGCCAGGCCAAATCCAAGGCGCGCATTCAAGCCTACGAGAAGTTGGCGGAAGAGGCGGGGCGCGGCGACATTAGTCACGCCCAGATCCAGATTGCACCTGGCCCGAAGCTTGGCAATGTCGTGATCGAGGCGCAAGAGCTCACGAAGGGCTTTGGTGAGCGCCTTCTGATTGACGACTTGTCATTTCGCCTGCCACCGGGCGGCATCGTTGGCGTTATCGGCCCGAACGGCGCCGGCAAGTCGACGCTGTTCAAGATGCTCGTTGGTGGCGAGACGCCGGATGATGGCGATATCCGCGTGGGCGATAGCGTCAAGATTTCCTATGTCGACCAGTCGCGTGGACACCTCGACGACAACAAGTCCGTTTGGGAAGAAATTTCGGGCGGCATGGACCAGATCCAGCTTGGCAAGCGGGAAGTGAACAGCCGGGCCTACTGTGGGTGGTTCAACTTCAAGGGGCCGGATCAGCAAAAGAAAGTGGGACTGCTCTCCGGTGGGGAGCGCAACCGTGTTCACTTGGCAAAGCTCTTGAAGGAAGGCGGCAACGTCCTGCTGCTCGACGAGCCGACCAACGATCTGGATGTGGAGACGTTGTCCGCGCTCGAAGCCGCGCTTGAGGATTTTGCCGGTTGTGCCGTGGTCATCAGCCACGATCGCTTCTTCCTGGACCGGTTGGCGACCCATATCCTCGCCTTCGAAGGCGACAGCCATGTTGAATGGTTTGAAGGCAACTTCGCCAACTACGAAGAAGACAAGAAGCGTCGCCTTGGAGATGCGGCGGTGGAACCACATCGGATCAAGTTCAAACGGTTCGAGCGCTAAGCGCGTTTGAGCCCGCCAATACTTGGGTTCAAATGCCGGGGTTCAAATGGTGGGGTTCAAACTTGCCAGAGATTTAAGTGGTGCAGAGGCCGGTGCGCGTCCGGCCTCTGCGCGCGGTAGGCACGACGCGGCGGGAACGCGGGGGCGATTTTATGTCAGACACGACCACCCACATGATTGGCCGCGATCGCCTCTTCGCACCGGGCAAAAAGCGCATTCTGACGCTTGATGGCGGCGGGACGCGCGGCATTATCTCGATCATGTTCCTGAAGCGCATGGAGACCGTGCTGCGGGAACAAACCGGTTATTCCGACTTGCGCTTATCGGACGTCTTCGATCTGGTCGCGGGAACCTCTGTCGGATCAATGATCGCGACGATGGTATCCCTCGGGTACGAGGTTGACGACATCGAAGCGCGGTTCAACGACCTGGCGCCAAAAATCTTCGCAGGTCGCATGACCATGTTCGGGCAATGCCGATTTGACGCCCGACCGTTGGTCAACGGCGTTCGCGCCATCGTCAGCGACGAGACGCTGGGGTCGGATCTCCTGCAGACAGGCCTCGCAATTATTGCAAAGCGTGCCGATACGGGCTCGGTCTGGGTTTTGAGCAACAATCCTCGGATGCCCTATTATGAGGATGGACCGGAGTGGGATGGGAACAAACGCTTCAAGCTCGCATCTCTGATCCGCGCGAGCACGGCGGCACCGTTCTTATTCACACCGAGCGAGATCTCAATTCATACCGACCGCTTCGGCAATGAGCAGAAGGGCCTGTTTGTCGACGGCGGCGTGTCACCGCACAACAACCCGGCCCTTCAGATGCTGTTTATGGCCGGCCTTCCAGCCTATCACCTGAACTGGTCGCTGACACCAGAAGATCTCCTTATGATTTCGGTCGGGACAGGCATGCATCGCACGCCGATCGACCGCCGGGAGAAGGTCATCTCCGGCAGCTTTGTGCGCCGCCTGCTCGGCCGGCAAATGTGTGATGACATCGAGGAGGCGGCGTTCGCTGCCAAGACGCTGCAATCGATCATCTCAGATACGTCGGTGCTCGTACTGAAAGTTCTGCAATCCGTGTCACACCCACGGTTCAGCTGGCGGCTGAACACGGAGATCGGCGGCCTGGATGGTGAGCTTTTGGTGCATGGACTGACCGGCGGCGATCCAGACCGGGAGCTTCTACGCTTTCAGCGCTACGACGTCGCGTTGGAGGCGGGTGGCCTTGTCCCTGCAGCATTCGACATTTCGGCGACGGGCGCTGAGCGCCAGAAAATGCACGCGATCGATAGCGTCACAACCATGCCGACGCTGCGCCGTTGGGGGCAAGAGGCGGCGGAAAAACAAGTCAGTGCAGAGGATTTTGTAGGTTTCGTCTAAACCGGCCTGCGGTTCGAAGTTTGCAAGCCAAGCCGCGGCGGCCTTAGTCTGCACCATGTCCGTGATAGGCCTAAGCAGATGACCCAATACACACCGAAGCCGATCGATACGTCCAACGTTGTTCTGGACGATGACTTGGTCGCACTCACGGAAACGCTCGCGGAAAGCACACACGATGTCTGGGCGCGTCAGCGGTTCTTGGACGGTTGGACACACGGCCCGACGCGCGACGACGCGAAGCGCCAACACCCGTCTCTGGTGCCATATGCCGAGTTGCCGGATGATGAGCGTGAATACGATCGCCGAACGGCAATCGAGACCCTGAAGGCCATTGTTGCCTTGGGTTATCGGATTGTTCCGCCAAAAGGCTGAAGCAGGGTGGCCCGCCGCAATCCGCGGTTCAGTCTTGCGTGGCCGCGGCGTTCAGCTGACGCGACCGCCGACCAGTCTGCTGCATCCATGCAACAGTTGGCCGGTCATGTGTGCGCCATCAGTCATCATCGATAAGCCGGCCGGACGAAGGTTGCAATTGGCAGGGGTGATCAAAATTGTAAAAATAACTGCAATATCAATATCTTGTGTATTTTAAAGAGAAACGATCCGTCTCAAGGCATGCAACATATTGCTTTAAAGAGGTGAAGCCGCGTTTACGAAACCGATTAAGAAATTACCCGAGCGCGATTGTTCCGGTTAATCGGGAGGGTAGCGCGCGCTGTCCCCAGCGCGGGTTGGTGGTATCGCGCCACGCCTCTCGCATGCGAACCAATTGGAGTGATAATATGCGTTGGCTGACTTCTTTCGCGCTCGCACTGGCGACCGCCTTTGTCATAAACGTCCCTGCGGCCGACATCGCTGATGCCGGTGCGCACAAGCATCGCGCGGCCAAAAAGGCCAAGCGGCACTGGGTGCTCTTCCGTCGTGCACCGCGTAAGCGCGTGGTCCACATGCGCAAGCGGAGCCATGATCGTTGGGCGAAGCGGCGCGAGGCCTCTCGGAAGGCGCATGCTGAGTTGCGTGCCCTGTTCGCACGGGTGCCGCGTGAACCGTATGTGGCGCCGAAGCGCGTCCGTCGCAAGCATGTGCGTCGTAGCCACTCGGACTTCTGGAAGCTGTTCAAGCGCGTGCCGCGCAAAGCGCACGTCCGCAAGCGGTACGTCTGGAAGGTTCGCCATCGTTCGCGCAGCAAGCGCCGCTAGGTCTTGGCGACGGATCGGCGACGCAACTGTCGTCGAGCCGAATGGACCACAAAAACACGAAGGGGCCGCACGGCCCCTTTTTCATTAAAACAAGCATGCGGGAGAGAGATGTGGGGGAGAGAAACCGCGCATGTCAGCGGTTTCCGTCAGATTGTGCCAATCAAGCTCAGCGGTTCAGCGCCATAACCAGCGCGTCGACCCGGCCGCCGTTCTCACCTATATAGTTTTCGAACAACCGGGTGAGGAACGGGCTGATCCAGAAGCCAAGAACCTGGGCATCGCGAACGCGGACCGTCTTGCCGCGCGGCACCAGCATCCACCGGACATCATAGCGCGACCCATCCGCCAAAAGAACGGAGCTGTCGACGAGCACATGGCGCCCGTCGCGAACGCCGGGGCCCTTGAACTCGACACGACTGACCCTGTACTTGGGAGACTCGTTCGCGGCGTACCGGGCAATGAAACGAACCAGGCCCTTGTAGTAGGACTTACGCGACGCCGGGCGCAGTCTTTTCCGATAGCTCCCCAACGCATCCATGCCGATGGCCGGCACATGTCCGTAGCGATTGATCACCCGTACAAAAGACGCCGCCGTTCCTTGGCGCTGGGCACCCATAAGCTCGTTGGCCGTCCGACGCATGAAGCTAACCGCAGCATCTTCGGCCTGGGCTGATGACGTCCAAAGCGTTGCGCCAACCGCAACCATTAGAAGAGATGCCAATGTCCAGCCCGCAAAGCCGGGGAACAAGTTCGCTTGGGATGCTCGCGTCATCTCTTTTTCCGCTTTGTGTGTTTGCTCACCTAGATTGCATCGTGTAACGCGCGTCGGTCATACCGCAAAATGGATACTGATTACGGCCAAATCGCATCATTTGCGCCATGTAGCAATTCACCAGTGCAGGCTTGCCGCACCTCTCTGCACTCACGTCCCCGCGAGCATCGGTCGTGCTGTCGCGGCAGACGCCGACGCCTGAGCAACATGTGCCATTGCGCCGTCTCGAGATGACAGGAGCAACGGCATTCCGAGACGATCCGCAATGTCGCGGGCAAAGTCCATGGGGATGTGGGTGCCTTTGCAGAGCGGGATCGCCAGTCCCTTAACACCCTGGCAGAGTTGCAGGATTTCGTAGCGGCCGTCGACCGTGGTGTATGGGCGCACCGTAAGCCCATCGAAGGTTGTCAGCGGTAGAACTTGGGAGGTTTGCCGCCAGAGCGTGTGCCGCGTCAGCCGAACATGTCCATCCCGGATCTCGACGTTCAAGCGCCAACTGCCCGCACGCCAGGCATGAACGGCACACCAAACAACCGCCGCCAGTCCGCAAAGGCCCGCGACAATCAGCTTCGCGAACGCCGAGATGGTTGCGCCGTCTGCCATAACAGAGGCAGCGAACTGCGGCGAGACCGCCAGCTGTACTGCGACGACGACAATCGGTACGACAATTAAAACCGTTGTGAGTGTAGCTGCAAATCCATAGCCGATCGCTGAGATCCAAGACCCACGACAGTGCACGCGGACATTGGGCGTCGCCTCTGCGCACTCACACGCAATATGATCAATCCAAGAATATGCCATTCCAGCCTCCGACATCCGCGTCTGAAGCTAGACCACCTGTGCTTACCGCCGCTTTAACCTGCGTAACACTTCGACACGATAGACTGAGGGGTGATGATCAGCTTGACACATAAAGATATGTTTATATCATTTGCGCATGAATGAGGTGTGGTCGCGGGACAAGTTGAGTGCCGATCGGGCTGTCGTTGCGTTGAAAGCGGCGGCAGAGCCGACGCGTTTGCGCATTCTGGCGCTGCTCGCGAAGTACGAGCTGACGGTCAAAGATCTGACGCACGTTCTCGGCCAGTCTCAACCGCGCATCAGTCGACACCTCAAATTGCTGGGTGAAGCCGGCCTGATTGATCGGTTTCGCGAAGGCGGATGGGTCAATCTCCGGCTGGCTGAGCTGACAGCAGGCCAGGGTGTTGCTGGAACAATCGTCAGTTGGCTGGATGACGGTGACGACGTATTGCGGCGTGACGCGGAACGCGCCCGCGCGCTGATCGAGGACCGTGCCAGGCACGCTCAGACGTTCTTCGAAGCCCATGCCGGGGCCTGGGACGAACTGCGCGCGCTTCACATGGATGGCTCCGTGGTCGAAGCCGCGATGTCCCGGGTGCTGGGCTCCGGACCGTTTGGCACGTTGCTGGACTTAGGCACAGGCACCGGGCGGATCCTGGAATTGTTCGCGCCTCTGTTCGAGCGTGGCATCGGCATTGATACGAACCAATCCATGTTGAGCTATGCGCGGTCCCGGATCGAAAAGGTAGATCTCAGACACGCGCAGGTTCGCCACGGCGACATCTACAACCTGAGTTTGCCGGATGGCGCGAGCAACATGATCATCATGCACCAGGTGCTTCACTTCCTAAGTGAGCCGAAGCGGGCCATTGCAGAAGCCGCCCGCGTCCTCGCACCGAACGGGCGCCTGTTGATCGTCGACTTCGCACCACACGACCGCGAAGCGTTTCGGGAGCGGTTTGCGCACACGCACCTCGGTATTCCTGAAGACCGTTTGAGCGATTGGATCGCAACAGCGGGCCTGCGTGTTGAGACGACGGACAATGTCTTACCAGCCGAGCAGGCGGACGACGGCCAGAGCCAGTTGCGCGTTCTGATCTGGTTGGCCCGCAAGCCTGAGCAATTTGCGCCAGATGCCACACACCCGGCCACGGATCGCTGAAGGTGGTGGAGCTACGGAGACGTCGAGGGACATGAGCCAAACTGAACGTAAAAGTCGTACGCTCGCGGCGGGTGAGATCGCGGTCTCGTTCGAGTTCTTTCCGCCGAAGTCGGACAAGATGGAACAGGCTTTGTGGGCCGCCATCGCGCGTTTGTCGCCGCTGGAACCAACCTTTGTGTCCGTCACCTACGGTGCAGGCGGATCCACGCGCGAGCGGACGCATGCAACGGTTGCGCGGCTCGTGCGCGAAACGGACCTTGCGCCCGCGGCCCATCTGACGTGCGTTGGCGCGAGCCGCGGAGAGGTCGACGACGTCATTCGCGCCTATTGGGACGCTGGCGTTCGCCATATCGTGGCACTGCGCGGAGACCCACCCGGCGGCGTCGGTACCGCCTACGAGCCGCATCCGGATGGCTATGCAAATGCGGCTGAGCTGACGGCCGGAATCAAACGGATCGCGCCGTTCGAAGTCTCCGTCGGCGGCTATCCCGAAGTGCATCCCGAGAGCGAGAGTGCAGCTGCGTGCATTGACAATCTCAAGGCCAAAATCGATGCCGGCGCAGACCGGGTGATCACCCAGTTCTTTTTCGACAACGCCCATTATCTGAGGTTTGTCGATGACGCGGTGACGGCCGGAATTCAGTGCCCGATTGTTCCTGGCATTGTTGCAATCCACAATTTCAAACAGGTGGCGAACTTTGCAGAGAAGACCGGCGCCAGTGTCCCGGCGTGGCTGGCGCAAAGGTTCCGTGGTCTCGAAGACGATCCCGCGACGTCGAACCTGGTTGCAGCGGCGGTCGCAGCGGAACAGGTCACAGACCTGGTCGACCGCGGCGTAACCGACATCCATTTCTACACCCTGAACCGCGCCGAACTGGTCTACGCCATTTGCCAGCTTCTCAGTATCCGTCCGCACGTTCCGGTGCCGTACAAGCAGGCGGTGAATTCATGACCCATGTGCGTGACGAACTTCAGCGCCTCGCCTCCCAACGCATCCTCTTTCTGGATGGCGCGATGGGGACGATGATCCAGCAGCACAAGCTGACCGAAGCGGATTACCGGGGTGATAGATTTGCCGATTGGGCGTCAGACATTGCTGGCAACAACGACCTGCTGGTGCTGACACAGCCCGACATCATACGCGAGATCCACGCCGGTTATCTGGCTGCCGGTGCTGACATCATCGGCACCAACACGTTCAACGCCCAGTGCATTTCGCTCGCCGATTACAACATGGAAGAGCTGTCCTACGAGATCAACGTCGCTGCGGCACAGTTGGCACGTGAGGCGGTAACGGCCGCGATATCGCGCGACCCGGACCGGCCGCGTTTCGTTGCCGGCGCCGTCGGTCCGACCAATCGGACCGCCTCGATTTCGCCTGATGTGAATAATCCTGGATTTCGTAACGTCACGTTCGATGAATTGACGACTGCTTATGGCGAACAGATCCGCGGCCTGATCGACGGCGGCTCAGACATCATTTTGATTGAGACGATCTTTGACACGTTGAATGCCAAGGCGGCCGGCGTCGCTGCCCTTGACGTGATCGAGGCTGTTGGCCGCGATATACCCATTATGATTTCGGGCACGATCACCGACCGCTCGGGCCGGACGTTGTCGGGCCAGACCGTTGAGGCTTTCTGGTACGCCATGCGTCACCTGAAACCGTTCGCAATCGGTTTGAACTGCGCGCTCGGCGCAGAATTGATGCGTCCGCATGTTTCAGAACTTGCGGCCGTGGCGGATGTCCGCGTGTCCGCATATCCCAACGCCGGGTTGCCAAATGCCATGGGCGAGTACGACGAAACGCCCGAACAGATGGCAACGGAAATGGAAAGCTGGGCGGCGGACGGGCTCGTCAACGTGGTGGGTGGATGTTGCGGTTCGACGCCGGAACATATCGCGGCGCTTGTCACAGCCTGCGCAAAGCATGGTCCGCGACCGATACCCGAGCTAGAACCCGCGATGCGGCTGTCGGGCCTTGAACCGTTTGTTCATGCAGCGTGATCTCAACCATTAGACCGCCGACAGCCTAAGGGGCAGGGCAAGGATTTGGCGATGCGGCAGAAACACGTCGTGGAGTTGGCAGGCACGATCTCACTTGTTGCAGCGGACACAAGCGAACCGGCCGCCCCAACGCAGGATCAGCAGGCGGTCCGGGAACGACGGTTGGCGGATGTGATGATGGTTCTCGAGTGCAATCAACAGAGCGTATCCGAGACGCTTCGTGATGCCGTCTCGCATCAAGTCGGTGCCGGCATGACGTGCCACGTGACGTTCGAGCCGGATGCTGCGCAGCCAGCTTTCAGCGCGACGGTCGCGCTCGAAGCTGACAATGCGGCGGAGCCGAAGACGCCGGTCTCGGACCAGGCCATTGAGCAAGTGGTCAGCACCGCGCTGACGGATTGGCTCTTGGGCACGGCCCGGACGCATGGAACGTGGCGCCCGGTCGTTGACGTGTCTCCGAGATCGGGCCGTGGAGAAACAGCCCGCACAAGCCATGAGGCTGGGCCGGCAGACAGCGGGCGGTCTCTAAGACTGATTGCGACCGTCGTCATCGTCGTTGCGGCCGGCGTCGGGCTTTGGTTTGCGCTGTCCTAGCGCGCAGAAAACAAGGAAGAACAGAGCGTGAGCAGGTCAGCAGCAGCAAGCTTCGTCAATATCGGCGAGCGCACGAATGTCACGGGCTCCGCGCGCTTCCGCAAGCTGATCGAGGCCGGTGATTATGAGACGGCCGTCGCCGTCGCACGCCAACAGGTCGATAACGGGGCCCAAGTCCTGGACGTGAACATGGACGAGGGCCTGCTCGACAGCGAGCAGGCGATGGTCACGTTCCTGAACCTGATCGCATCCGAACCCGATATTGCGCGCATTCCTATCATGATCGACTCGTCCAAATGGTCGGTTATCGAGGCGGGGCTGAAGTGCGTCCAAGGCAAGGCGATCGTCAATTCGATCAGTCTGAAAGAGGGAGAGGACGATTTCCTCAATCAGGCGCGAAAAGTCCTGCGCTACGGCGCAGCGGTCGTGGTCATGGCCTTTGACGAAACCGGACAAGCCGAGACCAAGGACCGTAAAGTCGAGATCTGTTCCCGCGCCTATCAGATCCTGACGGAAAAAATCGGCTTCCCGCCGGAGGACATCATATTCGACCCGAATGTCTTTGCCGTTGCAACCGGAATTGAGGAGCACAATACCTACGGCATGGACTTCATTGAGGCGGCTCGCGAGATCAAAGCGACCTTGCCGTACGCCCATATCTCGGGCGGCATCTCCAACCTGTCGTTTTCGTTCCGCGGCAACGAGCCGGTGCGCAAGGCGATGCACTCGGTGTTCCTCTATCACGCGATTGCCGCCGGACTGGACATGGGCATTGTCAACGCCGGTCAAATTGACATTTACGATCAGATCGACCCCGAGCTGCGCGAGCTCTGCGAGGACGTCATCCTCAATCGGCGCGCGGATGCAACAGACAGGCTGTTGGACGCGGCCAATCGGTTCAAGGGCGATGGGTCCAAGCAGTCCGGCCCCGACTTGACCTGGCGCGAAGGCACAACGGAAGACCGCATCAAGCACGCGCTGATCCACGGCATCACGGACTTCATCGAAGCCGATACGGAAGAGGCGCGCCAAGCCCTCGGCAGACCGCTGCATGTCATTGAAGGGCCGTTGATGGCCGGCATGAACGTCGTCGGAGATCTGTTTGGCGATGGCAAGATGTTCCTGCCGCAGGTCGTGAAGTCCGCCCGCGTCATGAAGCAGGCCGTCGCCTATCTCGAGCCCTATCTCCAGGCCGAGAAGGAGGCCGCGGGCGAGAGCGCCAGCAGCGCGGCTGGCAAGGTGCTGATGGCGACGGTGAAAGGCGATGTCCACGACATCGGCAAGAACATCGTCGGCGTCGTGCTGCAGTGTAACAACTATGAGGTGGTTGATCTCGGCGTCATGGTTCCGGCGGCCAAGATTCTTGAAACGGCCGTGGCGGAAAAGGTCGACATCGTTGGTCTGTCTGGGCTGATCACGCCGTCCCTCGATGAGATGTGCCATGTCGCAGCGGAGATGCAGCGTCAAGGGCTCGATATCCCGTTGCTGATCGGCGGCGCGACGACCAGCCGTGTTCACACTGCGGTTAAGATCAGCCCGAACTATCTCAACTGCCAGGCGATCCACGTGACCGATGCAAGCCGGGCGGTTGGTGTCGTGTCCTCACTGCTGTCGCAAACAGAACGCGACCCCTACATCGCGACTGTCCGTAGTGACTATGACAAAGCGCGAAAAGCGTACACTGCGGGTCAAACCAAAAAGCTGCGCATCTCGATTGCTGATGCCCGCGCCAATCGGTTCCGGCCCAGTTTTGACACCTATCGGCCAACACCGCCGAGCTTTATCGGCACGCGCGCCTTTACCGATTACGATCTCGGAGCGCTCGCTGAGACCATTGACTGGACGCCGTTCTTTTCAACATGGGAATTGCGCGGTCGCTACCCGCAAATTCTCGATGACAATAAGGTCGGTCCCGAAGCGCGGAAGCTGTTTGCCGATGCCAAGGCGATGCTGGACCGGATTGTACGCGAAGGCTGGCTGCGTGCAGACGGTGTTGTGGGCTTCTGGCCCGCCAATGCGGATGGCGACGATATTGCGATCTTCACGGACGAGTCCCGGACTGAGCGGTTGGCAACCCTGCATACCTTGCGTCAGCAGATCGCCCGCGATCGCAGCAACAAGCGGGCCCATACGGCGCTTGCGGACTTCATTGCGCCGGCAAACAGCGGTGTCGCCGATTACATCGGCAGCTTTGCCGTAACGGCAGGCCATCGCGAAGACGAAGCGCTGGCAGCCCACTTCCCAGAGATAGATGACTACGGTCGGATCATGTTGAAAGCCCTGGCGGATCGCCTGGCCGAGGCGTTTGCCGAGCACCTTCACATGCGCGTGCGTCGCGAGCTCTGGGGCTACGCGCCCGACGAGGCGCTGTCGAACAACGAGCTCATCGCGGAAACGTACGACGGCATCCGCCCGGCGCCAGGCTATCCTGCGCAACCCGATCATACGGAAAAGGCGACCGTGTTTCGCCTTCTCGACGCCGAAGCGCAGGCGGGAATAACACTAACGGAAAGCTATGCAATGGCGCCGGGCGCATCCGTGAGCGGTTTGTACTTCGCGCACCCGGAGGCGCATTACTTTGGTGTTGCAAAGGTCAACCGCGATCAGGTGGAAGACTATGCCCGGCGGAAAGGCTGGTCGATGACCGAAGCCGAGCGGTGGCTCGCACCCGTGCTCAACTACGACCCCAAGGACGAGGTGGCCAGCGCTGCAGCCTGACGATGTTGCACCTTGGAGCCTATGAACGGCGCGTATCCTTGAATTCTGCCCTGCGACCATTGACGCCATGCGCGGGGCAGGGCAAGCGCGTTTGTATGCTGGTTCTGTGAGGGGGCGCACATGCTCGGACGGCTGGTACTGATCGCATTCCAGGTGGTGATCGCGTGGCGACTGATGTCGGAGATCCCGCGCCTGCTGGACGCACTGCCGTTCGCCATTCCCAGCAATTTCACGATTTTTGCTTACGCGTTGGTCTTTGCAGTCGTGGTATGGCTGGTCGGGATGCTGGGCGCGCTCGTACTCAAGGACGTGCCGCGCCCGTCGATCGCGACGCTGGTGTTTGCCATCGCCGGAGCCGCCGCATTTGCTGCGCTTGCCGTTGTTCCGGACATTCGGATCGCGATCGAACGCGTGATCACGATCCAAACACTTCTGTATCCGCTGATTGGAGCCGTGATCGGCTATGCCATCAAGCGGTAGGCTCGGCGGCAATGTATGCCCTGGGACCCGTAGGGCTCAATTGCCGCCGAACGTCAGGACGCTGTTACAGCAACCCTAACACAATCGCCGTAACAAACGAGAAGGCGATCAGAACCGCCACGAAATTCATCCGTTGACTAAACGTCATCGCATGCCTCCCTTGTCGGCTGGCCTGCCCGGTTTCGCATGGGCTTATGTGGCCGACACTCACGCGATTTAGGAGGGTCTCGTCGCGGCCTGCAAGTAAGAAGTGTTGTGCACTGCCGAAGAAAATTAACCAGTACGGGTCCGTCGGGCCGCCTGCCATCCTGAGGCGTTTTGCAGTTTGGTGGATATCGGAAAACTTCGCCCGAACTTGCAAGGTGCTGAGGCAACTGGTTTCGTAGGCTGCCTGCTCAGCCGAAAAACCATGCTGAACTGTCCCATGTTCGCGACTGCGAAAGAAAAAGACCAACTTCTTAACAGAGAATTTCGGTAGCGTGGTGGGCGCAGGCGAAACAGGCCCCACATTGACTTGATGGAAACGCAGCTTTAGCCCTCAAGCTAAGCACGTTCACCGTTGGCCGGAGACCAGAGAAATGCCGACATCGACCCGGTCCGAGTTCCGGACAAACCCCGCACTGTCTCCAGTGGACCCCGTCTGGACAGAGTTGCGGCGTGAAGCTGAGATCGCAATGGAGCGCGAACCCGTGCTCGGAAGTGTATTCTTCGCCAATGTCTTGCAGCACGAAACGCTGGAAATCGCAGCTGCTCGGCGCGTGGCGCGCCGTCTTGCGACGCCGGATATCGATATGCACCTGCTGACCGAGACGTTTCAGTCGGTGTTGCAGGCGAAGCCGGAACTGGGGCTCGGCTTTCGCGCGGATCTTGCTGCCGTGTACGACCGTGACCCGGCATGCACGCGCTATCTTGAGCCGTTCCTGTACTTCAAGGGCTTCCATGCACTCGTTGCGCACCGGTTCGCTCACGAGCTTTGGCATGCCGGCCGAAAGGACTTTGCGCTGTATCTGCAGAGCTTGGCCTCGAGCGCATTCTCCGTCGACATCAATCCTGCGACGCGGATCGGCGTCGGCATCATGATTGATCATGGCCATGGCATTGTCATCGGCCAGACGGCGGAAATCGGCGACAACGTCTCTATTCTACAGGGCGTGACACTGGGCGGTACGGGTAAAGAGTCCGGTGATCGCCACCCGAAGATCGGTGACAACGTGCTGATCGGTGCAGGCGCCAAGGTCCTCGGGAACATTCGTGTTGGAGACTGCTCGCGCGTCGCGGCCGGCAGCGTTGTATTAAAGGAAGTGCCGCCGAAAACGACCGTTGCCGGTGTGCCGGCCAAGGTCGTCGGCCCTGCAGGCTGTCCGGAGCCGGCGCGCACAATGGACCAGTTGTTTCCGGTGTCTGCCGACGACCGGTCCTGACTCGGATACACGAAACACCAATAGCCGTGTTGGGTCGCACATCGTGGCGGCCCAAGCCGTAAGTTTATGAGAATGAGGGCATCCCGTGTCGCTGAAAGAAGATCTAGATAGTCTGCATCATTACCTGCGCAAACGTTTCAACACAGAGGAACTACGCGTCGTTCCGCATCCGAAAAAGACGGACATGGCGGAGGTCTTCGTTGGCGACGAGTTCATCGCGCCGCTCTATCGTGAAGAAGAAGACGGCGAGATCAGCTATCAGCTGCAGCTGGTTATTCTCGACGTCGATCTTGAGGATGAGTGATTAGGCGCATCAGGCCTCACATGCGCACGTCGAAAAGGACTTCAGACATATGGCGCTGTATGCATTGGACGGCCGCGAGCCGCAAACGCCTGACAACGATATGTTCTGGGTCGCAGACACCGCTGTTGTGATTGGGCAGGTTGTACTTCACGAGGACAGCAGCGTTTGGTTCAATGCCGTTTTGCGCGGAGACAACGAGCCGATTGAGGTTGGGCCGCGATCAAACATCCAGGAATCCTGCGTTCTGCATGTTGATCCTGGGTTTCCGATCAACATCGGCGCCGATTGTACGATCGGGCACAAGGTCATGCTTCATGGCTGCACGATCGGGCGCGGCAGCCTGATCGGCATGGGCGCAACGGTGTTGAACGGTGCCGTGATCGGCGAGCAATGCCTGATCGGTGCTGGCGCGTTGGTCACCGAGGGCAAACAGATTCCGCCGCGGTCTCTCGTCTTGGGTGCGCCAGGCAAGGTCGTGCGGGAGTTGGCTGACGCTGACTTTGCGATGCTCCAGCGCGCAGCAGACTCGTACTGCGCGCGCTGGCGGCAGTTCAAGGCGGGCCTAAAGCGGCTATAGCCCAGCCAGGCTCAGTGGTTTGTCAGCTAAACTTAAGCGGCGTACGACTGACTCAAGCGTCAGCGAAATCAGCGAAAAAAGCGCGGGCTGTGGGCCGACGACGCGATTTCGCCTGTGGCGGAAACGAACCAGAGATTGTTTTCGCTCACGGGCTGTTCCTCGCTTCGCTCGGGGCCCATCGAGATGGCGTATTTGCCATCTCGACATGTGAAATGCCCAACGCGGGAACACCCGCGTTGGGGTGGGGGCGGCGCAACGCGCCGGGCCGCATTCGCGGCCTGGGGTGCTAGACGGCTAACCCGCGCTCGAGCCGCGAGCCTGCGAGCGTGCGCAATCTAAAGACTCTTCTCGCTCACGGGCTGTTCCGGCC